>NZ_JBICYT010000003.1:115931-477712 GCF_043201215.1 Streptomyces sp. NPDC048331
CTCTTCGTCGGGGTGCTCTGCTCCCTGCGGGCGGCGCGCCGGCGCGCGGCCGCCCTCGGGCGGGCCGCCCCCGCCCCCCCGCGCCCCGCCCCCCCCCCCCGGCCCCCCCCCCACGTCCCCATGATGCGGAGTCGGGGCGGCCCCGGCCAGGGGTTTGTGTCCTGCCGGGTCCGTCCTGCGGCGGCCGGCCGGCCGTCAGCGGTCAGCCGTCAGCGGTCAGCCGTCAGCGGTCAGGGAGCGTCTTCTGGAGCCAGTCGAAGACGACTTCGCAGTGCAGCTGGGGGGCCATCGGGGAGCAGTGCAGCTGGGCGCCTTCGGCGGCCGTCAGTTTCAGGTAGTCCTTGGGCGAGGTGAGGGCGTCGTACATGCGGCGTGGCTGGCCGGGGTAGAACTGCTCGCCCTCGTAGTCCAGCACCAGGGTGGGGGCCTTGATCCGGCCGACGACATCGGTGATGGACAGCGCCTGGATCCGGGTGGCGGGGGTGTAGAAGTCGGTGAACAGCTTGCCCTGCCGGGCTTCGAGCATGGCCGGGACGGAGAAGGGCTCGAAGCGCTTCTTCATCACGTCGGCCGCGTCCGGAGGCAGTTCGGGGACGACCTCCTTGTTCCAGATGTCGTTCGTCTCCTGTTTGTCGGGGGTGAGGATCTGTCGGATCTCGGGCGGGAAACCCAGCCACGGCTCCAGACAGCCGGGCATGGCGACCAGCGCGGCGATCCTGGTCTCGAAGGCCGCCGCTCTCGGGGCGAGGTCCCCCGCCATGCTCAGACCCGTCAGGGCGATCCGCGCGGGGTCCACGTCGGGGCGGGCCGACAGCCAGTCGACGAGGGGCGTGACGACCTTCTCCCAGGTGGGCGTGAACACCACCTGGTCCACGAAGAGCAGCTGGCCCTGACCCGGCCCGTCGTAGACGAGCGCGTTCCAGCCCCGGTCCAGCGCGGCGGGGACCCCGTAGGTCCACATGTCGACGTTCTGGCCGTCGCTCCCGTTGGTCAGGATGACCGTCGGGCGGGGGGTGTTGCTCGTGTCGGGGCGGAAGAACCACACGGGCAGCGGCGTGCTCCCGTAGGGCACGTTCGCCTTCACCGGGGCGGGATCGCACAGGTCGCAGAAGGTGTCCCAGGCTCCGCGTCCGGCCTTGTAGAGCTGTTCCTCGCTGCCGGGGTCGTCCGACCCGAGGACGAAGAAGAGCGCCTGACCGTAGTACTGGGCGGCGCGCAGCGCCCGGAATTGCTTGGTCCGGCCGTCGGCCGGCGCGCCCGGAGGCGCCTTCAGCAGCTGGTCGCCGAGGGCACGGAAGGTCTTCACGTACGTCTGGGCGGTCAGTCCGGAGCCGTTGATCGTGTTCACGGCCGTCAGGACCTCGCCGACCTCGGCGGCGCCGGCGCCCGAGGCGCCGAGCGCCAGGAGGCCGTTGAAGTTGTAGCCCGGGTCCTTGAACAGGGTCATCACGCCCGGGGTGATGCCGCCGGCGGCCGCGGTGGGTGTGGCCGCGCTGCTGGAGGCCGCCGCCGGAGCACCGGGGGTGCCGCCCCGCGCGCAACCCGCCGCGAGGGCCGCACCGGCCCCGGCGGTGAGCAGGGCGCGTCGGGTGGGGCCGGAGTGCCGATCACCAGGTATGCGGTTCATGCCTCCGGAACGTAGCGCCGACCCGGTGCGCCGGCCTCCCGTCCGGTTCCGCGCGGGCCGCTCGGGGTCCGGCCCGGGTCCCGGTCGGCCGCCCTGAGCGGCAGGTGGCGGGGCCGGGGACCCGCGCGGGAGTGCGGCCGCACGGGCGACGCCGGTCTTGCGCCGTCCGGGGGACACGGCGCCGGGTTTCCGTACCCCGACCACCTGGGCGCAACGACGGCGGCGCCGCCGTACGCATGGGCCCCGACCGGCCGGGGGGGGAGAGGCCGATCGGGGCGGGCCCGGGCCGACCGGGGGGGGATGGTCGGCCAGGGCGTCCGGGGGTGGGCACGCGGTCCCACACCTGGATGAACGGTCAACCAACCCGGGAAGTTCCCGGCCTCGGTCGCGATCTCCGGAGCCCCCGCCGGCGGTCAGGACCCCGCGAGGACCGCGTCGAGCATCCGCCGGGTCACGGCGGTCAGTTCGGTGAGGTCCGGGGCCGGGCGGGAGCGGGCGAGGGCGCCGGCCAGCCGGTCGTAGAGCAGCCCGTCCGTCCAGGCGACCAGGAGGTCGGCGGCCTCCTCGGGCCGCCGTGCCCCGAGCGCTGCGAGGATGCCCGAGGCGCGGGCCCGGGCTCCCTGTCCCGCCCGGTGGAAGTCCGCCTCCAGTTCGGGGTTGCGGGCCGCCTCCAGGCTGAGTTCGAAGCGGGCCAGCTGACGCGCGCGGCCCACCGTCAGCCAGCGGTGCACCAGTCCGGCCAGCGCGGCCGCGGCGCTCTCCCGGTCCGCCGGTACCGGCGCGGGCCCGGGCGGCGGTGGGCCGTCCCCGCCGGATGCGCCGATGTCACCGATGTCATGGCTGTCGCCGAAATCTCCCACGTCGCCGAGGTCCAGCTCGGCCAGTCGCGCGTAGCAGGCCCCGATCAGCGCCGTCCTCGTACGGAAGTAGTACGAGGTGCTCCCGGCCGGTAGCCCCGCGGCGCCGTCGACCGCGCGGTGGGTCAGGCCCCGCAGCCCGGCGGAGGCGACGAGGTCGATCGCGGTGTCGGCGATCAGCGTTCTGCGGTCCGCCGCGGGCGGGCTCGTACGTGGGGTGGACATCGCCCCACTCTACAGCTGTAGAGTGACGGCATCGGACTCTACGGATGTAGAGGATCCGCGGAGGAGTACCGAGGAAGAGGAAGCGGGGGACTCGTCATGTCGACAGTTCAGCGTCACGCGGTCGTTGCGGGCGCGGGGATCGGCGGGCTCACCGCGGCCCTGGCCCTGCACCGGCACGGCTGGCGGGTCACCGTGTGCGAGCGGGCGACCGGGCCGACCGCCGTCGGCGCCGGAATCGTGCTCGCCCCCAACGCCCTGCGCGCCTTCGACACCATCGGCTTCGACATCACCCGTGCGGCGGGCCGCGTCGTCCCCGCCGCGATGGGCCTGCGCCGCCCGGACGGCCGCTGGCTCAGCCGCGCCGACACCGCCGCACCGGCCGCCCGCTTCGGGGGCCCGCCGCTCGCCCTGCACCGCTCGGCCCTCGCCGACGCCCTGGCCGGGGCCCTCCCCGCCGAGGCGATCCGCTACGGCGTCGCCGTCACCTCGGTGGACGACGCCGACGGCTCCCCCGTGGTCCGCACGGACGCCGGGGACCTCGACGGCGCCGACCTCGTCATCGCCGCCGACGGCATCCACAGCCCGTTGCGCCGCCAGTACTTCCCCGACCACCCCGGCCTGCACCACAGCGGCGAGACCGCCTGGCGTACGGTCCTGCCCGCCACCGTGAGCCCCGCCGGCGCGGTGACCGCCGAGACGTGGGGCCGCGGTGAGCGCTTCGGCGTGGTTCCGCTCGCCGATGGCAGGACCTACGTCTACGCCACGGCCGTCGCCCCCGAGGGATACCGCCCCGCCGACGTGCGCGCCGAACTCCTGCGCCGCTACGGCACCTGGCACGACCCGATCCCGGCCCTGCTGGAGCGGATCGACCCGGCGGCCGTGCTCCAGCACGACCTGTACGACCTGGCGGCCCCGCTCCCCCGCTTCCACCACGGCCGCCTGGCCTGGCTCGGCGACGCCGCGCACGCCATGACCCCCAACCTGGGCCAGGGCGGATGCCAGGCCGTCGAGGACGCAGCGGTCCTCGGCCACCTGCTGGCCGACGCCGGCCCCGAGCACGTCCCGGCCGCCCTCGCCGCCTACAGCGCGGCGCGCTGCGCCCGCACCGACGCCATCCGCGTCCGCGCCCGCCGGGCCGGCCGGGTCGCCGCCCTCACCCACCCTCTCGCCGTGGCCGTCCGCGACCTCGCCGTCCGCGCCACCCCGGCCCGGGCCACGAACCGGGCGATGGCTGCGCTGTTCGACGGATTCACGCTCCCGGACGGAATGGACACCGTGCCCACGGGCGTTGGTGCTCGTTGGTGAGGTTCGCTGACTGTTTCGACGCGAAGGCAGGCGGAGGCACATGACGACCGACATCGACTGGGACCACCCCACCGACCCCAAGGAGGGGAGCTGGCAGCTGGACCACGTCAAGCTCTACGTGGGGTCGGGCGGCTCGGAGGGGCAGTACTGGAACGGCACCCAGACCCTCCTGCTCACCACCCTGGGCCGGGTGTCCGGCAAGCCTGTGCGGACCCCGCTCATCTACGGTGAGGCCGACGGCGGTTATCTGGTCGTCGCGTCCAAGGGCGGCGACGCCGCGCACCCGCTCTGGTACCGGAACCTCTCCGAGCACCCCACGGTGCGCATCCAGGTCGGCACGAAGATCATGCAGGGGACGGCCCGGACCGCCACCTCGGAGGAACGCGCGGCGTACTGGCCGGTGATGGTCGGGCACTGGCCCGCGTACGACGAGTACCAGGCCAAGACGGACCGCGAGATCCCGATCGTCGTCATCGAACCCGTCGGCTGACGACAGCGGCCGGCGGGCCTCGGCCCAGGGCCGGCGGGCCTCGGCCCAGGGCCGGCGGGAGTCTCCCTCCCGGCGGCCCCTCCGGCGGGCGTCAGATCGAGCCCACGACCTTGCGCGGGGTGACCCGGACGACGACACGCTCGGCGTCGTCCTTCGACGCCGGGTTGAAGTCCGCGTAGTCCTTGCCCGTGTACTTGCGGGACAGGGCGTCGATCAGCTCGTACCCACCCTCCGTGGTCAGTGCGGCAGTGCCCCGGACCTCGGCGTAGGAGTAGGGCGCGTCCGCCGGGTTGATCATGACCGTGATCCGCGGGTCCGCGCGCAGGTTCTTCTCCTTGCGGCGGCCGACCGTCGTGGAGACCAGCAGGTCGTCGCCGTCCCGGGTGAGCCAGGTGATCGACAGCTGCGGACTGCCGTCCGGCTGGATCGTGGCCACGGTCGCGAAGACCGGGCTGTCGTCGATGAGCTTCTTCAGGTCGTCGGAGAGTGCGGCGGGCACGCGGCGGTTCCTTCCCTCGGCTGGCTGCCGTCCCCGGGCCGATGGGCCTCGGAGGGGAGCGACAACGCACAGCCTGCAAAATCGCCGGCGCCACGGGGGCCCGGCGGGCGGACGCGGCAGGCACGATCCACCCGTCCGGCCGAGCGCCGTCGCACCGCACCGGCCGCCCTCGGGCCGGGGGCCGGGCCGCGCATGGGCTGCTCCTACGATGGCCGGGACGACCAAGGAGCGAAACGCAGTGGAACTGATACCGCCGGTACCGGAGCGCGACCACGGACCGTACGAGTTGGACAGGGACGGGATCGCGTCTCTACTGGCCCGCTACGCGTTCGGTGACGCCTGTGTCCGTCGCGTCGTCCTCGATCAGGAATTCGGTCCGCGGACGCGGGGGCGCGTCGCCCGGATCGTGATCGATGCCCGGGTCGTGGCGGAGGACCTCCGGTGGGAGCCGGTGTGCCTGGACCTGACGGGCGTACAGCACCTGCGGATCGACGAGAGCCAGCACTTCTCCTGGGTCCTCTACGATCCGCCGATGTTCACTCATTTCGACGGGCTCATGCGGGTGGATCTGTGCGCCGAACGCTTCGGCCGCTCGTCCCCGCAGAACGCGCGGGAGGTCTTCGAGGGCTCGGACCTGGTCTTCTCGGCGACCGGTGGCACCTGGAGCGCCCTCCGGCCGTGGCAGGAGCAGGAGCGGAGACCGGTACGGCCCTAGCGCCCGAGTACCGCCATCGCCGCGTTGTGCCCGGGGACCCCGCTGACGCCGCCGCCGCGGACCGCGCCCGCCCCGCACAGCAGGACGTTGCGGTGGGCGGTCTCCACGCCCCACCGACCGCCCGCCTCGGCGTACGGCCAGGACAGGTCCCGGTGGAAGATGTGGCCGCCGGGCAGCCGCAGGTCGCGTTCCAGGTCCAGCGGGGTCTTCGCCTCGATGCACGGGCGGCCGTCCGCGTCGAAGGCGAGGCAGTCGGTGAGCGGCTCGGCCAGGTGTGCGTCGAGCTGCGCGAGGGTGGCGGTCAGGAGCACCTCGCGGGCCTGCTGGTTGTCCTTCTCGAACAGCCTGGCCGGGGCGTGCAGGCCGAAGAGGGTCAGGGTCTGGTAGCCCTGCTCCACCAGTTCCGGCCCGAGGATCGTCGGGTCGGTCAGCGAGTGGCAGTAGATCTCCGAGGGCGGTACGGAGGGCAGTTCGCCCGAGGCGGCCTCCGCATAGGCGCGGGCGAGCTCGGCGTAGCCCTCGGCGATGTGGAAGGTGCCGCCGAAGGCCTCGCTCGGGTCCACCGAGGTGTCCCGGAGCCGGGGCAGTCGCCGCAGGAGCATGTTGACCTTGAGCTGGGCGCCCTCGGGGGCCGGCGCCGCGCCCGCTGCCGGGGTCTCGCCGAGGAGTTCGGCCAGGGCCTTCGGGGAGGCGTTCACCAGGACCGTACGGCCCACCACGCGGCCCTCCCCGGCCGCCGTGCGGAACACCACCTCGGCCGGGGCGACCCCGTCCGTGTCGATCCGCAGCACCTCGTGGCCGGTCGCGATCTCGGCTCCGGCCGCCCGGGCCGCCGCCGCGAGGGCGTCCGTCAGCGCGCCCATGCCGCCGACGGGGACGTCCCAGTCGCCGGTCCCGCCGCCGATGACGTGGTACAGGAAGCAGCGGTTCTGCGCGAGGGAGGGGTCGTGCGCGTCCGCGAAGGTACCGATCAGCCCGTCCGTGAGGACCACCCCGCGCACCAGGTCGTCGGCGAAGTTCCGCTCCACGGCCTCCCCGAGGGGCTCCTCGAACAGCATCCGCCAGGCGGCCTCGTCGTCGATCCGGGCCCGCAGCTCCGCCCGCGTGGGCAGCGGCTCCGTCAGCGTCGGGAAGACCCGCTCGGCGACCCGCCCGGTGGTGCCGTAGAAGGCGCGCCAGTTCTCGTACTCCCGCTCCGAACCCGTCAGTCGCGCGAAGGACTCCCGGGTGCGCTGCTCACCGCCCCCGACGAGCAGTCCGCCGGGTCGCCCACCGCGCTCGGTGGGCGTGTACGAGGAGATCGTCCGGCGGCGTACCGCGAACCGCAGGTCGAGGTCGCGCACGATCTTCGACGGGAGCAGGGAGACGAGGTAGGAGTAGCGCGAGAGTCTGGCGTCGACGCCCACGAAGGGACGGCTGGAGATCGCCGCACCGCCCGTGTTCCCGAGCCGCTCCAGGACCAGCACCGATCGGCCGGCCCGGGCCAGGTACGCGGCGGCCACCAGACCGTTGTGCCCACCGCCCACGATCACGTCGTCGTACACGTCCCGCCCGAAGGTCGTCATGGCTCTTGGTAGCACACCTGGCCGAGCCGCTCCAGACAGTGTGCCTCGTCGGCGTGGGCCAGGACCGTGTCGGGATGTTCGTCGCCGAGGGACCGTTCGCGGATCCCGGAGAGGTCGCGGTAGATGGGCAACGCCTCGTCCCAGCGGCCCAGCCGGCCCAGCCCTCCGGCCAGTTCCCGGCGGCTGACCAGGGTGTCCGGGTGCTCGGGGCCGAGCACCTCGGCCCGTAGGGCACCCACCTGGCGGGCCTCGGCCACCGCTTCCGCCCAGCGTTCCAGACGGCCCAGGTTGACCCCGAGGACGTGCCGGGCGCGCAGCGTCTCGGGATCGGTGACCCCGTAGGCGCGGGTGCGGTCGCGGACCAGGGCCCGGAACAGGTCGAGGGCCTGGGCGCTCCTGCCGGTGCGGCCGAGCGCGATGCCGACCTCGTAGCGGGCGGCCAGGGTGTCGGGGTGGTCGGGGCCGAGTGCCCGTTCCCTCACGAGGGCGACCTCGTGGAAGGCGACCAGGGCTTCCTGCCAGCGGTCCAGGCGGCCGAGCGCGTACGCCGCCTCGTACCGGGTCAGCAGGGTGTCGGCGTGCTCGGCGCCCAGGACGGCGGCCCGGTCGGCGGCGACCTCGGCGGCGGTGGCGTGGGCGTCGGCGAACCGGCCCAGCGCGCCCAGTGCGCAGGCCAGGTTGTGCCGGCAGCGCAGCGTGTCGGGGTGGAGCGGGCCCATCGTTCGCTCGCGGGCGACGAGCACCGCGCGGTAGACGTCGTGCGCCTCCTGGTGGCGCCCGAGCCGACCCAGCTCGTACGCCGTCTCCTGGCGCGCCGCGAGGGTGTCGGCGTGGTCCGCGCCGAGTACCCGCATGCGCCCCTCGGCGACGGCCGTGTACCCGGCGAGCGCCTCCGCGGGCCGACCCTCGCGGCTGAGGGCGTACGCGCGCGCGTGGCCGGCATCGAGCGCGTCGGGGCCGCTGCCGCGCGGGCCGGCGGGGCGCGGGAATCCGTACGCGGCGGTGAGCCGCGGGTCCTCGGCGGGCGCGGGTCGGACGATGGTGGTGGTGCCGGGGTGGACCGCGGGGTGCTCGACGCGCGGGTGCGGGACCGACGGCCGGCCGGCGGGGCGCGCGGCCGTCCAGGCTCCGGTGAGCACGGCCCATTCGCCGCTGGCGGGCCGGGCGTCGATCCCGGCCTTGCGTCCGGCGGTCATTCCGCGGGCCCAGGGCGGGAGCGGGGCCTGGGCGCCGGGCAGCCCGCCCGGTCCCAGCCGTGCCTCGACGAGCCGGCGGTGCACGTGGCGGGCGTCGCCGGGCCGGTCCTCGGGGCGCTTGGCGAGCAGGTCGAGGACCACCTCGTCGAAGTAGCCGGGCAGCTCGGGGCGGTGCTCGCGCAGCGGTACGGGCGCGTTGTCGCGGTGGCCGACCAGCACCGACCAGGAATCGCCGAGGTCGAAGGGCGGGGCGCCGGTGGCGATCTCGTACAGGACGCAGCCGAACGAGTAGAGGTCGCTGCGGTGGTCGACCTCGCCGCCCGCGATCTGTTCGGGCGACATGTAGTGCGGGGTGCCCATGGCCATGCCACCGCCGGTGAGCTTGGCGGTGAAGCCGATGTCGTGGGCGAGGCGGGCGATGCCGAAGTCGCAGATCTTCACGGTGCCGTCGGTGAGCCGCATGATGTTGGCGGGCTTCAGGTCACGGTGGACGACGCCCTGGTCATGGGTGTAGCCGAGGGCGGCGGCCATCTGCTCGGCGATGTCGACGACGACGTCCACGGGGAGCGGCCGGGTGTCGTTGTCCTCCAGGAGCTGGCTGAGGTTGCGGCCTTCGAGGAGTTCCATGACGAGGTACAGGGGGCCGCCGGCGGCGCTGTCGTCACCGAAGTCGTGGACGACGGTGACCCCGCGGTGCTGGAGGGAGGCGGCCACGCGTGCCTCGCGCCGGAACCGCTCGCGGAGCACCTGGGTGAAGTGGGCGTCCTGCTCGGCGCCGATCGGCTTGAGGCACTTCACGGCGACCTGTCGGCCCAGCGATTCGTCCCGGGCGCGCCATACCTCGCCCATGCCGCCGCGCCCGATCAGATCGAGCGACCGGTAACGGCCCTGGATCAGTCTGGACTCCGCCATGTCTTAAAGCCGCCCCCGTTTTCGTGCTACGCCCTCCCCGGCCGGTCCAGTATGGCCGCTGATGTACGCAGTGTGTACGGCGAGGGGCGACTCCCGGGGCCCACGCGACGCATCGCTTTCAAGATGTGACCTGGAGGCAGCTGCCAGCGTAGACCTGCGGGAATGCTGCGCAGCACGTGTCCGGTGAGGCGCAGGCGCCGGGTGACGCTGCGCGGGGCCGGTGCGGGCCGCCCGTACAGCTGGTGCGCCCAGCCCGGGAGGGAACCGTACGCCAGACCGGCGATCGGCGGCCACAGCAGGTTTCGGCCACGTACGAGAAGGGCAGGGACGGGCGGGCCGCGCAGGAAGTCGTCCACGGCGAGGGCGTCGGGGCCGGCGGCGAGTTCGGGGCGGATCTCCTCGAAGTACGCGGCGAGCCCGGCGGTGTCGGCGGGGACCTCGGTCGGGTCGAGGCCGACGAGGCGGGCGCCCACGCGGTTCTCGTCGACGTAGCGGTCGGCCTGGGCGGGGGTGAGGCGGACGCCGGAGCGGCGCAGCACGTGCAGGAAGCTGTCGATCTGAGCGCAGTGGATCCACAGCAGCAGCTCGGGGTCGTCGACGGGGAAGCGTTCACCGGTGTCCGGATCGGTGGCGGACAGTTTGCGGTGGATGGCGCGGACGCGGAGGCCGGCGCGCTCGGCGGCCTCGGTGGTGCCGTAGGTGAGGGTGCCGACGAAGTCGGCGGTGCGCAGCAGCCGTCCCCAGGCGTCCTGCCGGAAGTCGGAGTTCTCCATGACCCCGCGGACGGCGCGCGGGTGGAGGGCCTGGAGGTAGAGGGCGCGGAGTCCGGCGATCCACATCATCGGGTCGCCGTGGCACTGCCAGGTGACGGACGACGGGCCGTACAGACCCGGGTCGGCTCCGGGGCGTGGTCCGGTCACGGTGGTCCCCATCGCGTTCCTCCCCGTCACAGGCGGCCGGCGGCTCCAGCCTACCGAGCCGGGGCGGCCGTCGGCAGGACCTCGGGAGCAGGGCCGCCGTCCCCTCCTGGCACCCGCCGATCTCCCGCCGGGACGTCGGCGGGACGTCGGCGGGACGTCGGCGGCATAGAGTTGCGGCGTGCAGCTCTACACGATCGGCGAGGCCGCCCAACTCCTCCGCGTCAGCACCGACACCGCCCGCCGCTGGGCGGACGCGGGCCGCTTCCCGACCCTGCGGGAAGGCAACAAGCGAATGATCGAGGGCGGGCATCTGGCCGCCTTCTGCGTGGCGCTCGCCCAGGAGGCCGCCGAGGGGGACGGCGAGTCCGCGACCTCGGCGCGCAACGCGCTGCCCGGGATCGTGACGGCGGTGACGCTCGGCGAGGTCTCCGCCCAGGTCGAGATCCAGTCCGGCCCGCACCGGGTGGTCTCCCTGCTGACCCGCGAGGCGGTCGAGGAACTCGGACTCGCGGTCGGCGTGCGAGCCGTCGCCCGGGTGAAGTCCACCAGCGTCCACATCGACCTCGACTGACCGCGCCGCCCCGGTGGCTTCGCCGGCCTGCTCAGGCCTTGTCGAGTTCCGTGTCGAGGGCGAGGGCCGCGACGATCAGGGCGAGGTGGGTGAAGCCCTGCGGGAAGTTGCCCCACTGCTCGCCCGTGCGCCCGATCTCCTCCACGAAGAGCCCCACGTGGTTCGCGTGGGCGAGTCGAAGCGGGGCGCGCAGAACCGGTTCAGCACTCCCTCGGAGGAGGCCCGCGCGCAGGTCTTGAGGTCCCCGATCGGACCGTGCTCGGCGATGGGCGGACAGGGACGCATCGGCCCTCCACGGTTCGCGGGGCGGCCTGGGGCCGCGAGGACCGCGGCCACGGCCTGGCGTGGCCCGGGCCGCCTCTCCTTCTCGGGGCCCGCACCGGTGATCGCCACGCGGACACCGGCGCGGGCCCCGAGCCCCGGACTCCGGGCCGGCCGCGGGTCCGGTCCGGGCCATGACAGGGTGACGGCATGACGACGCACCACGAACCCGCATCCCCGCCCCGCCCCCGGCCCTGGTCGGACACCACCACGACCCACGCGGACCTCGTCGCGGTGAAGGCGCTCGTCTACGACCCCTGCGGCTTCACCTGCTCGCGACCGGTCCCGGAAGCGGAGAGCGCCGATTACGCCGCCCACACCCTCACCGTGGCCGGCCTGGCCGTCCGGTTCCGCGCGGCGCGGACGACCCCCACGAAGGTCGGCCAGTTCGTCACCGTCTGGAAGCGCTCGCCGGAGGGGCCGATCCAGCCGTTCGACGCCGCGGACCCGGTGGACCTCTTCGTCATCAGTACCCGCGACGGTGAGCACTTCGGCCAGTTCGTGCTCCCGCTGGACGCGCTCCGCCGGCACGGCGTCGTATCGACGGGCGGATCCGGCGGCAAGCGCGCCTTCCGCGTCTATCCGCCCTGGGTGACCACCACCAACCGCACGGCCGACAGCGCGCAGAAGTGGCAGCTGGACCACTTCCTGCCGCTGCCCCGGCCCGAGGACGGTCCGGTCGACCTGGACCGCGCCCGGAAGCTCTACACGTGAGCCGGCCGGCCGGTGGCACGCTGCATCACATCGAGCTGTGGGTGCCGGACCTCGACCGCGCGATCACGTCGCTCGGCTGGCTCCTGGAGGCCCTGGGACACACCCCGTACCAGCACTGGGCCGACGGCCGCAGCTGGCGCCTCGGGCCGACCTACCTGGTCGTCGAGCGGTCCCCGGCCCTCACCGCCGACCGGCACGACCGCTGCCGGCCGGGACTGAACCACCTGGCCTTCCACGTGGAGGACGCGGTCGCGGTCGACCGCCTGACCGCGGAATCGACCCGCCACGGGTGGCGGCTGATGTTCCCGGATCGCCATCCCCACGCGGGCGGCCCGCGGCACTACGCCGCCTACCTGGAGAACGACGACGGCTTCGAGATCGAACTCGTCGCGCTTCCCTCCCCTCAACAGAGCGGGGAAGAAGGGGAATTCACCCGTACTCCGGAGTAGCCGGGCAGTGGGTCCCTACCATGGACGACGAAGCGTCCGCCGCCGCGCGTGACGGCACGCCGACCCCGTCCGACCCCAGCCCGCGGGAGCACCCATGCCCAGTCCCCGGATGCCTGACGACGCCGAGACGGATCCCGCCGAGGACCTGACCTCGGACGGCCACCGTGCCACCGACATGCCCTCGATCGGCGACCCCGCTCGTATCGCGCTGCCGGACCCGTTCGCCGAGGCGGACGCCGAACTGCTCCGACAACCGGCGCCGTCCATGGATCCCGAACCGACCGACGACCGGTCCTGACCCGACGCGGAGCGGCCGACGCGAGCACCGCCGATGCCCACGACGTTCACCGCCCTCGCCGTACTCCTGGCGGCCGCGGCTCCCGGATACGCGTTCGTCCGTATCGTCGAAGTCAAAGTTCCCCGGCGGCGCCGGAGTTCCGTGATGGAACTCGTGGACCTGGTGTGTGTCGGAGCCGCCGGCAGTGTCGTCGCCGTACTGACGGTCCTCCTCCTGGCCCGTCGCTGGACGGCTCTGCTCCCCCTGGAGGGGCTGCTCCTCGGGACTTCCTACGTACGCCCGCACATCTGGCAGGCCATCTGGTCGGTCGTCCTCGCGCTCACCGTCAGCGTCTGCCTGTCCGCGGCGGCCGGCCTGGGAGAGGTCTGGCGTCGACGCTCGGCCACACGCAGCACCTCGGCCTCCGCCCTCCACCGGGTCGCCGAGACGACACCGCCGGGACTCCACCCCTTCCTCGCGGTGCACCTGGCCGACGGCCGGGTGTGGGAGGGCTTCCTGAAAGGCATGGACGACGAGCGTGGTCCTCTCGGTGAGGGCGATCTCGTTCTCCAGGGGCCCCTCTCGGTCACCGTCCCTTCCCGGGGCCGGATCCGACACCCCGCGCAGTTCGCCGTACTGCCCGGATCGCAGATCGTCCTCGTGTACGGGTCCTACCTGCGCCCCGAGGCGCGAGTGCCGTCACCGACCGACCCGCCGGGCCACCAGCCGACGAACTCACCGGACGACGCACCGGCCGACCCACCGACCGTCGCACCGGTCACCCCTCACCCACCCCGTACCGTCGTCCCACCCGAGGCCATGCCATGAACGCACAGGACCGTGCCCGACCGGACGACACCCCGGCAGTGTCGACGGAGAGGGCCCTCGCCGCTCTCGGCGTCACGGAACCACCCGGTGAGGCCGGCCTGCACCGGCTGCGCGCCCCCGTACTGCTGGACCGCTCCCCCGACGGCGTGGACGAGGTGCGCCGGACCGTCGCACAGGCACGCGCGGACGGGGACGACCACCTGCTCGGGCGCGCGCTCTTCCTGCTCGCCCAATACGCCTGGCAGCAGGACGACTATCCGTCGACCGTGGAGAACGCCGACCTCGCCCGCGCCGCCTACGAACGAGCCGGAGACCGGGTGGGTGTCGCCCGAGCCGCGCAGTCCAGGGCCAACGTCCTGCGCATCACCTCCCACCGGGACGCGGAGGGCGCGCTGACCGAGGCCCTGCTGCTCGCACGACGCGCCCAGGACGCCGTCACCGAGGCCACGCTCTGGTTGGACCTCGCCCTGGTGGCCCAGAAATCGGGCGACACGGCCACCTACGCGGCAAGGATCGAGGAGGCGGAGCGGTGCCTGCGACCCTCGCTCCTCGCCGCGGGGCACGCTGCGCGCAACCTCGGGGAGGTCAAGGAACAACGGCGCGAGGTACAGGCGGCACGGGACAGTTACGGCCGGGCGGTGCGGCTCTACGAGGACGCGGGCGCACCCGCGCCGGCGACCGCCACCGTGCTGCTGTGGTGGGGGCGTACCGAACGCGTCCAAGGCGACGCCGAGCGGAGCCGGGAACTCCTGGAGGCCGCCGTCCGGAAGGCGACCTCGGGCGGTGGCGACCTGGTGGCCGAGGCCGAGAGCCGCCGGGAATTGGCCATGGCCGACAAGCTGGCGGGGAACCTGCGCGAAGCCATGGACGGCTATCGACGGGCTCGTTCGGCACTGCGTCGGATCGAAGGCGTGAATCCGTTGACGCTCGCCAACATCGAGTTCGAACTGGGCGAGCTCCTCGGCGCGCTGTCGGGCCCCGAGCACTCCCGCCGCCACTTCGAGGAGGCGTACCGCTGGTACCGGGAGGCCGACGAACCCCGAGGACTCCACAACAGCTCACGCGAGCTCGCCGAACTGGCCATGGACGCAGGCGACCTGAGCAGCGCCCGCGATCTGCTGACGCGCGCGGTCGCACCGCTGGGCCGGCAGACGGCGGATCCGATGAACCGGCTGCGCATGCTCACCTCCCTCGGCCGGCTGCTGTCCCTCGAAGCCCCGGCCACCGTGGATCCCCCTCGGCACCACCGTCGCGCCGGGCGGGTGCTGACCGCTGCCCTCAACGGGTTCGAGCGACTGGGGCAGTTACGCAACGAGGCCCTGGTCCTCCTCGTCTCGGTGCGCGGCGGCCTCGGGGTGGGCGGGTACTCCCCCATGGAGGCCGGCGAGGAGGCGATCCGGCGCTACGGCAGCGCCAACGACCGACTGGGCGAGATCGAAGGACAATGGGCCCTGTCGCAAGCCTGGTCGGAGGCGGGGGACGAGGTGCGAGCCCTGGCCCACGGGCGCAGCGCACTGCTCGCGATCGAGGAGGTCCGAGCGACATCGCCGGACGCCGTCACGCGGGCGGGTTTCCTGCACGGCACCCGCTCCGCGGCGCTCCCGCTGCTCATGCCGGCCGTGTCCGGGGACCCCGCCTTCGCCGAGCAGTGGTTGGAGTCCGCGCGTGACTGGGCCATCACCGGAGCTCTGCGTACCGGCGTGGCCGATCTCTCCCCGGACTTCCGTCGGCTGCACGCCGAGCTGAAGCGCCACGAGGACGAGCGACCTCCCGAGGGGGCTCCGGCCGCGCGGCGGACGACGTGGCAATCCGCCCACCGGGCCCTGCACGAAAGGCTGTTCTTCGCCTTCACCCAGTCCTTGCCCACGACCGAACAGCGCACGGGATCCGCCGCCACCGGGATCGAGCCGGGGAACGAACAGGCCGAGATCGACCACCATCGACTCGGCGCCCGTGAATACGCCCTGTACGTCGAGCTGTTCACCGGAACGGACCGGACCGTGGAGGTCGTCTCGGTGTGCCGGCATCCGAACGGCTCGCTGGAGGCCACCCACGGCCCGCTGTCGACCGAGGCCGTCGCCCTGCTCGCCCGCTTCCGGGACGGGCAGGACGTCGGTCAGGACGGCGAGTCGTCCTTGCGCGCGGACGGCGCCTGGTCCGAGTTGGCCGACCGTCTGCTGCCGTCCGGCCTGCACTCCGTACTGGGTGCGTGCGCGGAGACGGACCCGGTTCGACTGTTCGTCCTTCCCGCCAACGAGCTGTGGAACGTCCCCTACGCGGCCCTGCCGCTGAGCGGGAGTACGGGACAGCTCGTCGACAAGGCCGTGATCACCCTGACGCCGTCGATGCGGACCCGCTCGGCCCGGCACGAACAGCCCGCCCGGCACGGTCGGCCGCGCGGACTCGGGGATGAGCACACGGTCGTCGGGCTCTTCCCCACGGACGCCCCCATGGGCCGGCTCGAACGGGAGCGGCTCGGGAAGGTCACGAAGGTGCGGCGCGTCTCCTCCTTCGAGCAGTTGGCGGGCGCGCTGGCGGAGGGAGCCTCGGATCTCCTCTACTGCGCCGCGCACGGCGAGGCGGGACATCGGCCCGGGCAGGACATCCTCACCGAGGCCGGGGCACTCAACGACTGGTCCGTACTCGAACTGGCGGTGCCCGCCACGGTCGTCCTCGGCTGCTGCGGCAGCGGCCGGATCTGGCACCAGCCAGGCAGCGAGCCGTCCGGACTGGCGCTCAGCTTCATGCTCGCCGGCGCCCGCCAGGTGGTCGCCCCGATCAAGAAAGTGCACGGCAGTACGTGCGCGCACCTCCTGCCGGACCTGGCGGAACGCGTTCTGGACGGACAGGATCCCGCCGCCGCGCTGCGTGCTCTGCAGCGCGGGGCCCGCGACAGCCCCGTGACTCCACGCCTGCGGGACGAATGGCACCTCTTCCACTGCATCGGCGCCGTCAGGTGACGCGTGGAGCAGACAACCAGGAGGCATGACGATGGACGAATACGAGGAATTCAGGAACCTGGCCCGCGCCGTGGTGGGACAGCTGCACGCGAAGGGGAAGGCGAGGACGACCGTCTCCCATGAACGGGTCACCGTCGAGGGCTGGATCGTGGATCACGGGAACTCCTACAGTTCGGAGACCCGCTACTCCCGTGCCCTCGGGGACTGGAGGGAGGTCTGGGGGAACAACGACCAGATCATCCTCGGTACGGATGCGGAGCTCTACTCGTACTCCTGGGGGGCCGAGGAGGGCGGACATCCTGTGGTGACCGAGAGGCACAGCTCACTGAGAAGGCTGGAGGCCAAGGATCTGGTCGGCCGCGAGGGGGCACCGTTCAGTTCCTACACGGAGAAACTGAAGCGTCTCCGCTGGTCCTGAACATCCGGCGGAGCGGTGTCTGCGGGTCAGCGGGTCAGCCGGCGGGCGGGTCAGCGGGCGAGGGAGAGGGCGAAGGGCGCGAATCCGTCGGCGCGGATCACGTGCGGCACGAACAGGATCGCGGCCTCCGTGGCGCGGGCGGTACGGATTCCGCCGAGGTCGGTGATCCACTCCTTGCGCCAGCCGAGGTCGGTGAGCAGTTCGCGGACGGTCCGCTTGGCCTGCGGGTCCTCGCCGGAGAGGAACGCGGTCGGCGGCTGGGACAACATGGCCGGCGCGGTCATCACCGGGAAGAGCATGGTGTTGAGCGTCTTGACGACGCTGGTTTCGGGGAGCGCCTCCTGGAGCTGCTCGGCGAGGCTGGAGCCGGGGTGGAGCAGGTCGGCGGGCAGTCCGTCCGGACCGTCGGTGGTGGCGTTGGAGACGTCGACGAGGATCTTGCCCCGCAGTTCGGCACGTAGGGCGGTCATGCGCTCGAGTGAACCGGCGCCCGGTGTGGCGTTGATGACGATCCGGGCGCCGCGGGCGGCGTCGGCGGCGGCGCCCGGGGTGCGGTCCGCCACGGTGACCTGATGTCCCGCCCGGGTCAGGGCGGCGGCCAGGTTGCCGCCGACGCGGCCGTTCCCGAGTACGGCGATCTCGTTCATATCGATGTCTTCCTCTTGGTCTTTCGGATGCTCGTGAAGGGGTCAGCGGGAGAGCGTCGAGGCGGCTTCGGCGTGGATGCCGGGTGCGGCAGCCAGGAAGCTGTCGCTCTGCGGGGTCCAGGGGCGGCCCTCGGCGTCGGAGATCCGGCCGCCGGCCTCCAGGACGAGCAGTGCGCCGGGGAGCAGGTCGGCGCGGGCGCCGGCGAACTGCCAGAAGGCGTCGGTCCTGCCGGCGGCCACGTTCACCAGGTGCAGGGTCGCGGGCACGGCGGTGCGAACGACGAGTGCGTCGAAGAGCATCGCGGTGATCGAGCGGCCGACGCGCCGCACGACCTCCGCGTCCTCGTCCGGCCGGGCCTGGCTGGTGGCGACGATGCTCAGGTCGAGGTGCGCGGTGTCGGAGACACGCAGAGGCCTGCCGTCGAGGTGGGCGCCCGCTCCGGCGAGCGCGGTGTAGGTCTCTCCGGCCAACGGCAGGTGGACCACGGTGAGTACCGGCCGGTTGTCGCGTACGAGGGTGGCGGTGACCGCCCACTCCGGCAGGGCGTGCAGGTGGTTGACGTTGCCTTCGGCCGGATCCACGACCCACCATTCGCCGGACGGCAGCGCGCCCCCGTCGAGTTCGTCCTCCACCCAGCCGGCCTCCGGGCGCAGGTGGGTGAGGCGGGGGCGCAGGATGGCGAGGGCGGTGTCGTCGTTGGCGGCCAGCGCGTGCATCAGCTCTTCGCGGGTCCGGTGGCGGACGACCTCGCCGAAGCGCTCGCGCAGCGCCGCGCCCGCCGTTCGCACGGCGAGCACGGTCTGGGCGAGCAGGTCGGCGTCGGAGGTGGGAACGGAGACCGGGACGGTAGCGGTCTGCAGGGTTTCGGACATGGTGGTGCTCCTGTCTCGGGCGGGGGTCGGTGAGGTCGGCCGGGCCGATCCGCGCGTTCCGTCGCGCGCTTTCACCTCAACGGTAAGGAGCACCATCGTTAACTTCAAATGCATGTCAGGAACGATTAGCATTACTCACATGCAATTGGATCTGAACCTGCTCACCGCGCTCGATGCGCTGCTGGAGGAGGGCAGCGTGGCCGGGGCGGCCGCGCGCCTGCACGTCACCTCCCCCGCCATGAGTCGGAGCCTTGGCCGCATCCGGCATACGACGGGGGATCAGATCCTGGTGCGCACCGGCCGCACGATGACCCCGACGCCCTATGCGCTCGCCGTCCGGGCGCAGGTGCACGAGCTGCTGCACCAGGTCCAGGGGGTCCTGGCGCCGAGTCGCGCACTCGATCTGGCGATGTTGGAGCGCACGTTCACGCTGCGCTG
The DNA here is from genome assembly GCF_043201215.1 of Streptomyces sp. NPDC048331. NCBI lineage: Bacteria > Bacillati > Actinomycetota > Actinomycetes > Kitasatosporales > Streptomycetaceae > Streptomyces > Streptomyces sp. NPDC048331. Next base: position 134,739 of record NZ_JBICYT010000003.1, read on the forward strand.
GCACGATTCCCTGGTCGCCCTGGGTGGACCGGCGCTGCTCGCGGCCGTGCGCGTACAGGCGCCGGGGGTGCGCCTGTGCTTCGTCGCGGAATCGAGCGTCGACACACCCGGGTTGCGCCGCGGCGAGGTCGACCTGGAGGCGAACGCCAACCGCCCGAGCGCACCGGACATCCGCGCCGAGAACGTGGGCCAGACCCGCCTCGTCGTCGTCGTGCGACGGGGCCATCCCCTGACCCACGACAGCACCCTCACCGCGGAGCGGTACGCCGCGGCCGAGCACGTCACCGTCTCGCGACGCGGGAACTTCGGCAACGCCCTCGACGACGCCCTCGCACGACTCGGCCTCACCCGCCGCGTGGTGGCGACCGCGCCCACCGAAGCGGCCGCGTTCGCGTTCGCGCGCGACTCCGATCTGGTGATCAGTGTCCCCGAAGCCGTCACGCGCTCCACGGTCGCCGACCTCGGCCTGGTCGTGCTCCCCCTGCCGCTCGAACTCCCCTCGGCCCCGGTCTACCTGTCGTGGCATCAGCGGTACGACAACGACAACGCCCACGCCTGGCTACGCGGGCTGGCGCGGGACGCACTGACCGCGTGCGGAGCACCGTAGGGGGCGATTACCTCCGAGGTAATCGCACCGCCCGACCACCCTCGGCTACCTTCGCGGTCATCACTCACCCCGGACCGAAGGAGCCCCGTGGTGCCCGCTTACGGCTTCGCCCATCTCCGCAGCCGTCGGAGTCACTCCGACGTCGTCGAGTACCTGGAACGTATCCAGGCAACCCTCGACCCCTTCTCAGGTCGCTTCGTCATCCACGGGCCGCCGGCGGAGGTCGTGGAGGGCACGTGGCCCGGCAGCATGGTGCTGATCGAGTTCCCCGACCTGGCCGAGGCCCGCGCCTGGTACGGCTCTCCGGCCTACCGCACCATCCTGCGCCTGCGTACCGACCACATCGAGGGCGACCTGCTGCTGATCGAAGGTGTCGGCCCGAACTACCACCCGGCCGAACGGGCCCGCACGCTGCGGGCCGAGGCAGACCGAGCGAACAGGTCGACCCCGTAGGCCGCCCTGCGCGGTGCCGATCGACCCACGGTTCCGTCGGGGTCAGCGGCGTACGCGTGGCATGCCGAGGCCGATCCAGGAGATGATCTCGCGCTGGATCTCGTTGTTGCCCCCGCCGAAGGTGAAGATCACGGCGCTGCGGTAGCCGCGTTCGAGTTCGCCGTGCAGGACCGCGCCCGCCGAGCCGTCCTTGAGGGAGCCGGCCGCGCCGACGATCTCCATCAGCCAGGCGTACGCGTCCCGGCGGGCCTCCGAGCCGTACACCTTCACCGCGGAAGCGTCCTGCGGCGTGAGGGTGCCTGCCTGGACCGCGCCCACCATCTGCCAGTTGAGCAGCTTCATCGCGTCGAGCCGGGCGTGGGTGCGGGCGAGGCGGCCGCGGACCCAGGAGAGGTCGATGACCCGGCGGCCGTCGGCGAGTTTGGTCGCGGCGGCCCAGCGCTGGACGTCGTGGAGGGCCCGGATGGCCATGGTGCCGTGGGCGGCGAGGGTGACGCGTTCGTGGTTGAGCTGGTTGGTGATCAGGCGCCAGCCCTTGTTCTCCTGGCCGACGCGGCGGCTCGCCGGAACGCGGATGTTCTCGTAGTAGCTTGCGGTGGTGTCGTGCGAGGCGAGGGTGTTGATCAGGGTGCAGGAGTAGCCGGGGTCCGAGGTCGGTACCAGGAGCATGGTGATGCCCTTGTGGGCCGGGGCGTCCGGGTCGGTGCGAACGGCGAGCCAGACCCAGTCCGCGGTGTCTCCGTTGGTCGTCCAGATCTTCTGTCCGTCGACGACGTAGGTGCCGGTCTCCTCGTCGCCCTCGCGGACGGCTTTGCACCTGAGCGCCGCGAGGTCGGTGCCGGCGTCGGGCTCGCTGTAGCCGATGGCGAAGTCGATCTCGCCGGCGAGGATCTTCGGCAGGAAGTAGGCCTTCTGCTCCTCGGTGCCGAACTGCATGATGGTCGGCCCGACCGTGTTGAGCGCCATCAGCGGCAACGGGACGACGGCCTGTGCGGCCTCGTCGAAGAAGATGAACTGGTCCATCGGGGTCATCCCGCGGCCGCCGTACTCCTCGGGCCAGCCGACCCCGAGCCAGCCGTCGGCGCCGAGTCGGCGGATGGTGTCCCGGTAGAAGCGCTTCTGGGCTGCCGGGTCCTCGTAGCGGGCGTAGACGTCCTGCGGCACGAGCTCGGCGAAGTACGCACGCAGTTCGGTGCGCAACTGCTGCTGCTCAGGCGTGTATTCGAGGTGCACGGCCCCTCCGGGGTTCACGGTCCAACCGGGCGCTGTGGTGGCGGCGGTCAGAGTAGAACCTGTTACAAGAATTCGGAAGGACCCGGGCGTCGGCCGTTCGAGGCCGGTGTTCATAATCGCCATCATGACGAGCCCACGCAGCAGAGCGGAATTTTTCGTCGAGCCCGAGCGGGACGGCCGCTTCAGCGGCCCCGCGACCGGGGACGAGCGGCAGATGCTGGTCGCCTTCCTCGCGGACCAGCGAGCCACCCTGGAGCTCAAGTGCATCGGGTTGGAGGCCGAGTTGGCACACCGGGCGGTGGAGCCGTCCACGCTCTCCCTGCTCGGACTGGTACGGCACCTGGCCGATACGGAGCGCCGCTGGTTCCGGCTGGTCCTGGCGGGCCAGGACGCGCCGCCCCGCTTCTCCTCGGCGGAGGAACCCGACGGGGACTTCGACGGGGCCCTCGCCGACCCCGCGGCGGTCGAGGCGGCCTGGGAGGCGTGGCGCTCCGAAGTGGCCTTCGCCGAACGGTTCGTGGCCGAGGCGCCCGATCTGGACGTCGAGGCCGTCGACACGTGGCGCGGGAAGGTGTCGCTGCGCTGGGTGCTGATCCACATGGTCGAGGAGTACGCGCGGCACAACGGGCACGCCGACCTCCTGCGCGAGCGGATCGACGGGGCCATAGGCATCTGAGCACACGAGTCGACTCCCGACCGACCGGAATCGCACCGACCGGAATCGCATGTGCGGTTCGGCCGTCTGACGCACAATGGGGGGATATGGACATCGACGCATGGCGCCGCGAGGACCCCGAGTTCACGCGCGCGGTGACGCAGATCCACGAGCCCGGCGCCCTCCCCACGGACCCCGAGATCCCGGCCCGGCACGCGTACTGGGAGCTGCTACCGGGGGACGTGCGGGCCCGGCTGCTGGAGAAGGCCGGCCGCTGCCTGACCTGGTGGGCCGGGCCGGATTCCGAGAGGCGGCCCGCCGCGCTGGTGGTCGGGGACCGCGGGCTGTGCCGGGTCGGCCAGGTGCTGCGGGACGGAGTGCCGGAGTTCCGCGGGCGGCGAGCCCGGGTGGAGCCGGGCTCGCTGCACAGCCGGTCCTTCGACGGGAGTCCGCCGGCGGACGGGCGGGCCACCGCCCCGGGCCTGCCGGGGGCTCCGGTGGTGCGCATGGAGCTGGACCGGGAGGCCCAGGGGGTGCTCGGCCATTTCCCGCTCCCCGTCCAGGACTTCCTGCAGCGGCCCTTCCTCACCGGGGAGGACGGCGTCACCGCCGACTGGTACTACGACGAGACCGTGGAGCCCGACCGGACCATCTGGTTCGTCGCCCTGGTCCTGTCGACCGGGCACGCCGTGACGCTCGCCGAGGGCACCCGCACCCTGGACCGGGGCGCGCGCCCCGACCAGGCCCGATGGCACGGGATCCAGTACCACCGGGCCCGCCTCGTACCGCGCTGACCCCCGCCCCGGGAGTACGGGAGTACGGGAGTACGGGATGTCAGGTGAAGAGGTACAGGACGTCGAAGTGGACGAGGTCGCGGTCCGCGTCGAAGAGGTACCGGCCCGTCGGAGTCCCGTCCGAGGGCTGCTCGGCGGCGCCCCGGCCGTTGGCGTACGCGTCGAAGCCCGGACTGTGCTGCCAGGTCGCGGCGGCGGGCAGGTACTGCTTCAGCGCGGCAGGCAGGTCGGACGGCGCACCACCGGCGGCGAAGGCGTGATCGGGCTTGCCGGTGATCGCGGCCGCCCCGCCGGCCGGAAGGCGGGCGAGCCCGACCACCCGGATCCGCGAGTCGGGGCTCGGGATGCCCCGGTCCCCACCCTTGTCGTCGATGTCGTAGCCCAGCCAGTGCGCGTCGGTCAGCTCGCCCAGGAACGGCCCGAGCCGCCGGTTCAGCGGCTCCAGGTCGGTACGGACCTCGAGACGGGTCCGCGGCTCCGGCCACAACAGGTAGGTCATGCCCGCACCCACCGTCAGCAGCGGGAGGCCGGCGATCAGCAGGAATCGGCGGCGGTTCGTGTGTCCGCGCTGCGTGTCCATGATCGCCGTCCCCCGTACCCCGTACCCCGTGACCCGTGGCCGGTGACCGGTCATCTGCCACCGACCACCGGTCACCGGCCACCCTCAGTTCAGGGCGCCGATCATAGCCGTAGCCGTCGCCGCCATCGCTGTACGGGCCGCCGTCAGGTACGGCCGGGGGTCCGCCGGGGTCAGGTGGGTACGGATGGCCTCGGTCATCGCCACATTGAGCGCGGTACCGATGTTGACCTTGCGGATGCCGCCCGCGACGGCCGCCGCGAGTTCCGCGTCCGGCAGCCCCGAGGACCCGTGCAGGACGAGCGGCACGTCCACGGTCTTGGTCAGCCGGGCCAGCAGCACATGATCCAGGGCCGCGGTCCGGCTGGTCATCGCGTGGCTGCTGCCGATGGCGACGGCCAGGGCGTCGACCCCGGAGTCGGCCACGAACCGCCGGGCCTCGTCGGGATCGGTACGGGCACCGGGCGCGTGCGGGTCGAGCGGCGCGGCACCGTTCTTGCCGCCGACCTCGCCCAGCTCGGCCTCGATCCACAGCCCGTTGGCGTGTGCCCAGTCGGCGGCGGACCGGGTGGCCTCCAGGTTGTCGGCGTAGGGGAGTTGCGCGGCGTCGTACATGACCGAGCTGTATCCGGCGTCGCAGGCCTGCCGGAGCAGCTCGGGGCTCTTGACGTGGTCGAGGTGCAGGCCGACGGGGACCCCGGCGGCCTCCGCGCACGCTCCGGCGGCCCGGGAGATGGGCAGCAGCCGCCCGTCGCGGAACTTCACGGCGTTCTCGCTCAGTTGGAGGATGACCGGCAGACCGGCCGCCTCGGCCCCGGCGACGACGGCTTCGGCGTGCTCCAGGGTGATGATGTTGAAGGCGGCGACGGCCCGGCCGGCCGCGGCCGCCTCCAGGACCAGGTCTCCGGCACGGACGAGGCTCATCGGACGGCCTCCTCGCCGGTGGTGAGGATGACCGAGCGCGTGAGGTTGCGCGGTGCGTCCGGATCCAGCTGCCGGTGGGCGGCGACGGAGAGGGCGAGACGGTGCACGCGGACCAGTTCGGCCAGCGGATCGAGCCCTCCGGGCACCCATTGGGAGCCGGTGGCCCGGACCTGTTCGGCGAGCCCGTCGGGAGCTTCGTCGAGCGACCACGTGACGGTACCGGGCCCGGAGACGCTGATCGGCCCGTGCCGGTACTCCATCGCCGGGTAGGACTCGGCCCAGGACAGCGAGGCCTCGCGCATCTTCAGCGCGGCCTCGTGGGCGAGTCCTACGCTCCAGCCGCGGCCGAGGAAGGTGAACTGTTCCCGGCCGGCGATGTCGGCGGGCAGCGGCTCGACGAGGGCGGTCCGGGCGTCGGCGACCGCGGAGGGGGTGTGCAGTCCGACGTGGGCGCGCAGCAGGGTGAGCGCGGTGGTCGCGAAACGGGTCTGCACGACGGACTGTTCGTCGGCGAAGTCGAGGACGACCAGCTCGTCCGCGGCGGTCATCACAGGGGTCGCCGGATCGCCGACGACCGCGGTCGTGGGGACGCCCGCGTCGCGGAGCCCGGCCAGCAGGTCCAGCACCTCGGTGGTGGTGCCGGACCGGGTCAGGGCGATGACCCGGTCGTAGCGGCGGTGGCGCGGGAACTCGGAGGCGGGGAAGGCGTCGGTCTCGCCCTGGCCGGCCTCCTCGCGCAGCACCGCGGCCGCCTGGGCCATGTAGTACGAGGTCCCGCACCCGACGATCGCGGTACGCTCCCCCGGCTGCGGCAGCACCGCCCGCCGGGCCGGGGCCAGTTCGGCGGCCCGCTCCCAGCATGCGGGCTGCGTGCCCAACTCGTACGCGACGTGACTCATGCAGGCTCCCTCGTGCGGCAGGCGGCTCTGAAGGCTCGATTGCGTGTTCCTGCAAGGTAGCGGCCGGTTTCACGCAACTTCAAGCATCCACGACGGGAGCGGCTGAGTTAGTGTCGCCGGGTGGGCCGACGGGACCGCCGGAAAACGCCGTGGACACGTGGAACGCCGTGGAACGCCGTGGAACGCCGTGGAACGAATGACGCAGAGCATCGAAGGGGGCGGCCGATGACCCGCAAGGAGCGCTGGCAGGCGCTGCTGGATCTGCTCGTGGAGCGGGGCGAGTTGGAGGTGGAACCGGCGGCGGAGACCCTCGGCGTGTCCGCCGCGACCATCCGCCGGGACCTCGACCAGCTCTCCGAGCAGCAGTTGCTGGTCCGTACGCGCGGCGGAGCCGTGCTGCACGGGGTCTCGTACGAACTCCCGCTCCGCTACCGCACATCGCGCCGCGCCGCCGAGAAGCAGCGGATCAGCGAGGCGGTGGCGGCCCTGATCACCCCGGGCGAGGTGATCGGCCTGACGGGCGGCACCACGACCACCGAGGTGGCGCGGGCCCTGGCCGGGCGCCCTGACCTGGCCCAGGGCTCGCCGGCGCTCACGGTGGTGACCAACGCCCTCAACATCGCGGGAGAGCTGGTGATCCGGCCGCAGTTCAAGATCGTACTGACGGGCGGGGTGGCCCGCCCCCAGTCGTACGAGTTGACCGGCCCGCTCGCCGAGCAGGTGCTGGGCCAACTCGCGGTGGACACGGCGGTGCTCGGCGTGGACGGCTTCGACCCGACGGACGGCGCGGCGACCCGCCACGAGGACGAGGCCTCGATCAACCGTCTGCTGTGCGAGCGCGCCCGCCGGGTGGTCGTCGCGGCCGACTCCAGCAAGCTGGGCGTCCGCGCGTTCGCCCGGATCTGCGCGACGTCGTCGGTGGACGTCCTGGTGACGGACACCGGCCTGACGGCGGAGGTCGCCGGGGAGTTCGCGGCGGCGGGCGTGGAGGTGCTGCGGGTGTGATGCCGAGGCGGCGGAGCCGGGAGCCCTCAGGGGGTGTCCACCGCACCCGTCCAGGCGCGCGGGGGCGAACGCATGTGCCCGGGGCAGCTCTCAGTGGGCCGGCAGGCGCTCCGATTCCCGGACCAGGGCCGCCAGGACGGGCGCGATCAGCGGGTGGGTCTCGCCGCCGCGGCGGGTCGCCGCGAAGACGCGGCGGGTGGCCGCCGGGCCCGTGACCGGGCGGACCTGGACCTCCTTGAGGTCCATGCCGCGCAGGGCCGAGCGCGGGACGAGGGCCACTCCGGCCCCCGCGCCCACCAGCGCCGTCACCGCGCGGAAGTCGTCCGAGGAGTGCACGAACCGGGGCTGGAAGCCGGCCAGTTCGCAGGCGAGCAGCGTCACGTCGTGGCACGGGTTGCCGGGGTACTGGCCCACCCAGTCCGAGTCGGAGAGCTCGGCCAGCGACACCGCGGGCAGGTCGGCCAGCGGATGCCCCGAGGGCAGGACCGCGTCGAAGGGTTCCGCGTACAGCGGGAGGACGGACAGTCGGGCGTCGTCGGCGCCCGGGCCACCCCGGTACTCGACGGCCAGCGCGAGGTCCGCCTCGCCGTCCAGCAGCAGCGGCAGGCTCTGGTCGCCCTCGGCGTCCCGGACCCGCAGCCGGATGCCCGGCCGTTCCAGCGCGAGCCGGGCGATGGCCGGGGCCAGTACTTCCGCGATGCCGGTCGCGAAGGCGGCGACGGTGACCTCGCCCGCCGAACCGCCCGCGTACGCCGCGAGTTCCGCCTCCGCCCGCTCCAGCTGGGCGAGCACCTCGTGGGCGTGGCCGAGCAGGATCTCGCCGGCCGCGGTGAGCCGTACGCCGCGCCCGCTGCGGGTGAGCAGGGCGTGGCCCGTCTCCTGTTCCAGCGCCGCGAGCTGCTGGGAGACGGCGGAGGGGGTGAGGTACAGGGCTGCGGCCGCGGCGGTCACCGTTCGGTGGTCCGCCACGGCCCGCAGGATGCGCAGCCGGCGGGGGTCGATCACCCCACCATTGTCTCAGGGTGCGCAGGCCCCTCCGACCTCGTGCTTCCCTCCGACCTCGTACTTCCCTCCGACCTCGTGCTTCCCTCAGGCCCCAGCGGTCCCGAGGGCCGCACGGGCGTCGATGAAGGCGGCCACGGCGCGCTCGACGTCGCCCGTCGAGTGGGCCGCGGAGAGCTGGACGCGGATGCGCGCCGCGCCCATCGGCACCACCGGGTAGGAGAAGCCGATCACGTACACGCCGCGCTCAAGGAGCAGCTCCGCCATCCGGGCCGCCTCGGCCGCGTCGCCGATCATGACGGGGGCGATGGCGTGGTCGCCGGGCAGGACCTCGAAGCCGGCCTCGGTCATCTTCGTGCGGAAGAGCGCGGTGTTGGCGGCGAGGTGTTCGCGCAGGTCACCGGCGGACTCCAGCAGGTCCAGGACCTTGAGGGAGGCGGCTGCGATGACCGGGGCGAGGGAGTTGGAGAAGAGGTACGGGCGCGAGCGCTGGCGCAGCAGCTCCACGATCTCGGCGCGCGCCGCGACGTAGCCGCCGGAAGCGCCGCCCAGGGCCTTGCCGAGGGTGCCGGTGATGATGTCGACGCGGTCCATGACGCCGTGCAGTTCGGGGGTGCCGCGGCCGCCGGGTCCGACGAAGCCCACCGCGTGCGAGTCGTCGACCATGACCATGGCGTCGTAGCGGTCGGCCAGGTCGCAGATCTCCGCGAGCGGGGCGACGTAGCCGTCCATGGAGAAGACGCCGTCGGTGACGATCAGCTTGCGGCGGGCGCCGCCTTCGGTTGCTTCCTTCAGGCGGGCTTCGAGCTCGACCAGGTCGCGGTTGGCGTAGCGGAAGCGGCGGGCCTTGGAGAGGCGGATGCCGTCGATGATCGAGGCGTGGTTGAGGGCGTCGGAGATGACCGCGTCCTCGGCGCCGAGGAGGGTCTCGAAGACGCCGCCGTTGGCGTCGAAGCAGGAGGAGTAGAGGATCGTGTCCTCCTGGCCGAGGAAGGCGGAGAGCCGCGCCTCCAGCTCCTTGTGCACCTCCTGGGTGCCGCAGATGAAGCGGACGGAGGCCATTCCGTAGCCCCAGCGGTCCAGCGCGTCCTTCGCGGCGGCGACGACCTCGGGGTGGTCGGCCAGCCCCAGGTAGTTGTTGGCGCAGAAGTTGAGCACCTCGCCGGCGGCGCCGCCCGAGGTGACGGCGACGGCCGCGTTCTGCGGGGTGCCGATCACGCGCTCGGGCTTGTGCAGGCCGGCGGCGCGGATCTCGTCGAGGGTGGAGCGCAGGTCCTCGCGGACGGTCTCGAACATGGTGCGGTTCTCCTTGTGCGGCGGAGGGCGACGAGGGAGGGGGCCGGGCCCCGCGGAGGGGGGGAGGGTTGCGGGGCCCGGCCCGAGGGAGATGGTTCGTGGGTGCGGCGGCCGGTCCGGCGGGGCGGTACGGCAGCCGGACCGGCGCGGCGGGGCCGGTGAGGCGTCGGGTTACGCCGTCCAGTCCAGGATGATCTTGCCGCTGCGGGCGGTCGACGCCTCGTCGAAGGCGGCCTGGAAGTCGCGGTGCGAGTAGCGTCCGGTGATGACCGGGCTGAGGTCGAGCCCGCCTTCCAGCAGTACGGTCATCGCGTACCAGGTCTCGAACATCTCACGGCCGTAGATGCCCTTGATCGTGATCATCGAGGTGACCACCTTCGCCCAGTCCACCGGGAACTCCTGGGCGGGCAGGCCCAGCATGGCGATCCGGCCGCCGTGCGTCATGTTGTCGATCATGTCGCGCATGGCCTCGGCGCGGCCGGACATCTCCAGGCCGATGTCGAAGCCTTCGCGCAGCCCGAGCTTGGACTGCGCCTCGGCGATCGAGGACTCGGCGACGTTGACGGCGAGGGTGGCGCCCGCCTTGCGGGCGATCTCCAGGCGCTCGGGGCTGACGTCGGTGATGACCACGTTGCGCGCGCCGGCGTGCCGGGCCACGGCCGCCGCCATGATCCCGATCGGGCCGGCGCCGGTGATCAGTACGTCCTCGCCGACCAGCGGGAAGGACAGCGCGGTGTGGACGGCGTTGCCGAACGGGTCGAAGATCGCGGCGACGTCCAGGTCCACGGCGGTGCGGTGCACCCACACGTTCTGGGCGGGCAGGACCACGTACTCGGCGAAGGCGCCGTCGCGGCCGACCCCGAGGCCGATCGTGCTGCGGCACAGGTGGCGGCGGCCGGCCAGGCAGTTGCGGCACTTGCCGCACACCAGGTGGCCCTCGCCGCTGACCAGCGCGCCGACCTCGATGTCCTGGACGTCCGCGCCGAGCGCCGCGACCTCGCCGACGAACTCGTGGCCGAGGACGAGGGGGGTCTTGACCGCGCCCTGCGCCCAGCCGTCCCAGGCACGGATGTGGAGGTCGGTTCCGCAGATGCCGGTGCGCAGCACCTTGATCAGCACGTCGCCGGGGCCGTATTCGGGCTCGGGGACGTCCATGAGCCACAGGCCGGGTTCTGCCTTGTGCTTGACGAGTGCCTTCATGGGGTGGCTCCAGGCATGCGGAAGGGTACGCCGCGGGCGGATGGGCCCGAACGGCGGCGGTGACGTGCACCAATCTGCCGATCGGCGCGGTGATCAGTCCATCGAGACTTTCTTAAGCGGGTCGACAGCACAGCTTCACGCCTATGCTCCTCCCGTGACGGGGAAGGGGCACGCGCCGGCGACGGCGCGGGGAAAAGGGGAGGTGAGGGGCGTGCCGAGTCTGCGGAGCCGGGCACTGTCGGTGGCGCTGTTCGCGGCGGGACGGCGAAGACGGTACGCGAGCGCGGAGGCCGTCCGGGCCAGGGTGGCGGAGTCCGCCCGCAGGCCCGCCTCCCATCTGCCGCCGCGTTGGCTGGGGCGGGTCGCCGACATCTCGCGGACCTTCGTCGGAGCCTGGCCGGTGTACGACGTCTCCCCGCTCGGGGCGGAGCCCGCGGCCCATGTGCTCTATGTGCACGGCGGCGCCTACGTCGACGAGTTGGAGCGCCCTCACTGGGCGCTGATCCGGACCCTGGTCACGCGGGCGCGGGCGCGCGTCGTCGTGCCGGCGTACATCCTCGCTCCGCGCGGTACCGCCGACCGGACCGTCCCGGTCGCCACCGACCTGCTGAGCGGCCTGATCGCGAGCGGCGGCTCCGGCGCGACGGTGCTGATCGGGGACTCGGCCGGGGCCGGGCTGGCGCTGGCGGCCGCTCAGCGGCTGCGCGACCGCGCCGGGGACCAGCCGTCCCGGATCGTGCTGATCTCGCCCTGGCTGGACGTGAGCGTGAGCCATCCGGACCAGGCGGCCATCGAGGCGGCCGATCCGCTGCTGGCCCGCCCGGGGCTGCTGGAGGCCGGTCGGTTGTACGCCGGGACCCTGGCCGCCGAGGATCCGCGGGTGAGCCCGCTGCACGGCGGCTTCGCCGGGCTGGCGCCGATGACGGTGTTCACCGGGACCCGGGACGTGCTGACCACGGACAGCCGTGAGCTGCTGCGCCGGGCCCGCGCGGAGGGTGCCGAGGTGGAGTTCCACGAGGCGGCGGGACTCCCGCACGGGTACCCGCTGCTGCCCGTCCCGGAGGGGCGGGCGGCGCGCGAGCGGATCGTCGAGCTGATCAGGTCGACGGCGGAGCTCTGAGGGCACGGCGGCGGCGGATCGGTGCGGGCCGCCCGCTACGCCGTACAGGTCATCAGTGAGCTGATCGGCCAGGCGCGGTACGCCGTCCAGTACGCCTCGTCGCGTACGGAGTCGGCGGGTGGGGTCCGGTTCGGCTGCCAGCCGACGGTGACGAAGCCCGCTTCGACGGCGGCCTCGGCCAGGTCGGCGTGGGCCCACTCGCGGAATTCGAAGGGCACCGGTGGTTCGGTCAGGAAATGTGCCTTGAGCAGCGGCGCGTCGCCGTCGTGGACCCGGTCGAGGATGCGCACCCCGTACGGCGACCAGTCCACGCGGGGGAACGCCCCCGCGTTGGGGACGATGGCCAGCAGCCGCCCGCCCGCCCGCAGGTGGGCGCGGACGGACCGGAACATCGCGTGCAAGGCCCTGCGGTCGGGCGCGTAGCTGAAGACGTACGCGGCGGTCGCGAGGTCGAAGGGGCCGAGGTGCGGCAGGCCGGCGGCATCGGCGACGTGGTACTCGACGTCCGGCCGGTCCTTGGTCGCCTCGTGCTCGCGGGCCTGGCGGATCATCTCCTCCGAGACGTCGACACCGACGGTCCGCCGGGCCCCGCCACGGGCCAGCAGCCGTGTGTTGTATCCGTATCCGCAGGCCAGGTCGAGGGCGTCGAGCCCACGCACCCCGCCGAGGGCGTCGAGGGCTCCGTGCAGGGTGTAGGTGTCGGCCGCGGAGAAGGCGGCCGTGCTCGTGGACTCCGCGTAGCGCTCGCCGATGGTGTCGTACTGGAACCGCATGCTCTGCCTTCCGGGGGCCTGCCGGGGGTGGGACGCCTCGGTATCGTGCCCCGCGGCGGCGTCCGGGGCGTGGCCCGCACACCCGTGCGTCCCCCGGACGAGGGAAGCGGTCGGCCTAGCGGCCGGGGCACGGTCGCGACCGGCCGGGATGCAGGGGCCGCCGCCGAGGGCGCATCCTGGCTGTGTGATGGCCAGAGCGGACAGCGTCGGCGCCGCGCCGGATACCACCGATGCCCCTGATGCGACGGCCCAGGTGCTCGTACGGGCCGTCACGAGTGCGCTGGAGGCCGTCGGGGGGTACGCGGGCGGGATCTACCTGCGCTCGCCCACCACCGGGCTGCTGCTGCTGGCCGTGTTCACGGGGCTGCCGTTGCAGCTGTTCCGGCCCTGGTGGCGGATGCAGGTGAACCGCCCGTACCCGGTGGCCGAGGCCTACCGCTCCGGGCAGGCCGTGCTGCTGCCCGACGCGGAGTCGGCGATGAGCCGCTTCCCCCAGCTGATGGCCGGGCTGCCGTACCCCTTCGCCTCGCTGTACGAGCCGGTGACCGCCGGGACGGACCGGTTCGGTGTGCTGGTGGTGCTGCGCGAGGCGACCCCGGGGCTGCCGGTCGGGACGGCGGACCGCGACCGGCTGCGCCGGGCCGCCGAGCAGCTGGCCGCCGACCTCACCGCCCTCGCGGAGGCCGGGGGGCGGGTGCTGTGGGAGGGCGACCCGATGGGCGTGCCGGCGCCACCGCCCGAGGCCGGTCCGGAGGGTGCGCGCAGGGCCGCGGACCGGCTGCCGCAGGCGGTGCTCTCCCTGGACCGGGAGGGCCGGATCGGCTACGTGAACACCGCTGCGGAGCACCTGCTCGGACTCGACGGCCCGCATCTGCGGGGGCGGCTGGTGTGGGAGTCGCTGCCGTGGCTCGGGCATCCCACCTACGAGGACCACTTCCGGGCCGGCTTCATGTCCGGCGAGCCGGTGCACTTCCCCGCCCGGCGCGGCCGGCACGCGCCCGGGCAGTGGCTGTCGGTGGACCTGTACCCCTCGGCCGACGGTGTGACCCTGACGCTGGGCACCTCCGCGAAACCGGCCTACGCGCCCGAGTCACGGACCCGCCAGGACCCGGGCGCGGACACCGACAGCGACACCCGCACCGCCGCCGCCACCACCGACACCGACACCCGTACCGCGGCCGGCACCGGCGCGGACGGGTACGCGGACCTCGACGTGTCCGCCGAGGAGGCTTCGGCCCTCTACCGGCCGGTGGCCCTCGCCATCGCGCTGACGGAGGCGGTCACGGCCCGGCAGGTGTCGGCGGTGGTGACCGAGGAGCTGCTGCCGGCCTTCGGGGGCCGACAGCTGGCGATCTACCTGCTGGACGAGCGGCATCTTTACCTGGCCTGGGAGACCGGTTTCCCGCAGGGCTTCCTCAACCGGTTCGACGGGGTCTCCCTCGATGTCCGGCTGCCGGGAGTGGAGACGCTGACCACCGGCCGGCCGATGTTCTTCGAGTCGATGCAGCACTTGGCCGCCGCCTATCCGGGCATCCCGTTGGACGCCGACGTCGGCGCCCGCGCCTTCCTGCCGCTGATCGCCTCCGGCCGTCCCGTCGGCTCGTGCATCCTCGGCTTCGACTCGCCCCGCGGCTTCAGCCCGGAGGAGCGTACGGTGCTGACGGCGTTGGCCGGGCTGATCGCGCAGGCGCTCGCACGGGCCCGGCGCTACGACAACGAGGTGGCGCTCGCCCGCGGTCTGCAGTCGGCCCTGCTGCCGCACCGGCTGCCGGTGCGCGAGCACGTCGACACCGTCGGCCGCTACCTTCCCGGCACCCAGGGCATGGAGGTCGGCGGCGACTGGTACGACGTCGTCGAGACGGGCTCCGGCCTGCTGGCCCTGGTCATCGGGGACGTCCAGGGCCACGGTGTGGCGGCCGCGGCGACCATGGGCCAGCTGCGCAGCGCGGTACGGGCCTTCGCGCTCAGCGGGAGCACCCCGGAGCAAGTGGTGAGCGGCACCAACCAGCTGCTCATCGACCTGGATCCGGGCCAGTTCGCGAGCTGTTGCTACATGTTGCTCGACCCGGCGTCGGGCTCCGTCATGGCGGCCCGGGCCGGGCACCCCCAGCCGCTGCTGCGCCACCCGGACGGCCGGACCGAGGTGCTGGACCTGGCGGGCGGGGTCGTGCTCGGCATCGATCCGGAGGCCTCGTACCCGGTCACTGGGCTGCGGCTGACCCCGGGCTCGATCCTCGCCCTGTACACGGACGGGCTGGTGGAGCAGCCGGGCCTCGACATCGACGTCGGGGTGGAGCGGCTGCGGACGGCCCTGGAGGCGGCCCGGCCGTCCCCGTTGACCGAGACCGCGGACCGGCTGATCAGCGAGGCCGGCAGCAGCGCCGACCGGCCGGACGACATCGCCCTGCTGCTGGCCTCCCGCACCGGCGGGGACGCGTAGGCGGTCCAGGGCCTGTCCTGCGGTCGGTTCAGTCGGGGCTCGCCAGGGTGAGCGCGGTGTTGACCAGGCCGACGTGGCTGAACGCCTGCGGGAAGTTGCCGAGTTGGCGTCCGGCGAGGGGGTCGTACTCCTCCGCGAGCAGGCCGACGTCGTTGCGTACGGCCAGCAGACGCTCGAACAGGGCGCGGGCCTCCTCCCGCCGGCCCGTCATGTGCAGGGCGTCGGTCAGCCAGAACGAGCAGGCGAGGAAGGCGCCTTCGTCGCCAGGCAGCCCGTCCACCGTGGAGTCCGCGGTGCTGTAGCGGCGGACCAGTCCGCTGCTGCCGAGCTCGGCGCGTACCGCGTCGACCGTGCCGATGACCCGTGGGTCGTCGGGCGGCAGGAAGCCGACCCGGGGGATGAGCAGGGTCGCCGCGTCGAGTTCCTCGGAGCCGTAGTACTGGGTGAAGGTTCCGCGCACCGGGTCGTAGCCCCGGTCGCACACGTCGCGGTGCACCTCGTCGCGCATGGCCCGCCAGCGTTCCACCTCGCCGTCCAAGGAGGGGTCGCTCTCCAGGGTGCGTACGGCCCGGTCGGCCGCGACCCACGCCATCACCTTGGAGTGCACGAAGTGGCGGCGGGGGCCGCGGACCTCCCACAGGCCCTCGTCGGGGCGCTGCCAGTTGCGTTCGAGGAAGTCGAGCAGCGCGAGCTGGATGCGCCAGGCGTGACGTTCGGAGGGCAGCCCGGCCGACCTGGCGAGGTGGAGGGAGTCGATGACCTCCCCGTACACGTCGAGCTGGAGCTGGTCGACGGCGGCGTTCCCCACGCGGACCGGGGCGGAGGAGGCGTAGCCGCGCAGCCAGGGCAGTTCGCTCTCGGGGATCCGCCGCTCGCCGCCGATGCCGTACATGATCTGGAGGTCGGCGGGGTCGCCCGCGACGGCGCGCAGCAGCCACTCGCGCCAGGCGCGGGCCTCGTCGAGGAAGCCGGTGGACAGGAGCGAGCCGAGGGTGAGGGTGGAGTCCCGGAGCCAGCAGTAGCGGTAGTCCCAGTTGCGGACGCCGCCGAGCTCCTCGGGGAGGGAGGTGGTGGCCGCGGCGGCGATGCCGCCGGTCGGGGCGTAGGTGAGGGCCTTGAGGGTGATCAGGGAGCGGGTGACCGCCTCCTCGTACGGGCCCTCGTAGCGGCATTGCGAGGTCCACTCCCGCCAGTCGGCGAGGCTCTGGTCCAGTGCGTCGAAGGGGTCGCAGGGCTCGGGGCGCGGCCGGTGCGAAGGGTGCCAGGTCAGTACGAAGGCGACGCGCCGGCCGGCGGTGACCGGGAACTGGGAGCAGGTGCTGTTCGCCTCGCCCCAGGTGCGGACCGGGGGTTCGCTGCGGAACCAGGCGGAGTCGGGTCCGGCGACGGCGACCCGGTCGCCGTCGCTGCGGCGCACCCAGGGCACGACGTGGCCGTAGTCGAAGCGAAGGCGCAGGGTGCTGCGCATCCGGACCGTGCCGCTGATGCCCTCGACGATGCGGATGACGTCGGGGGCGACCTCGCGCTGGGGCATGAAGTCGGTGACCTTGACGGTCCCGGTTTCGGTCTCCCAGTACGATTCGAGGATCAGCGAGCCGTCGACGTAGGCGCGGCGGGTGCAGGGCTCGCCGGCGGTGGCGTCGAGGGGCGCGATGCGCCAGTGGCCGTTCTCCTCGTCGCCGAGGAGCTTGGCGAAGCAGGCCGCCGAGTCGAAGCGCGGCAGGCACAGCCAGTCGATGGACCCGTCGCGGCCGACCAGTGCGCTGGTCATCAGGTCGCCGATGAGTGCGTAGTCTTCGATGGGTTGTGTCATTTGTGCGCTATTCCCCTGAATGTCCGGGGCCAATCAGTTCGGCCCCGGACACCGCTCATGGCATCAGGAGATCGTGACGAACTGACCGATGCTCGGTACGCCCTGGGCGTCGAGGGCGAAGAGCATGTAGGTGCCCGGCAGGACCACACCGGTGTCGGCGGGCACGGACACCTGGTACGTGCCGCCTCCCGTGGCGGTGGACACCACGGGGACCCGGCGCTGGTCGTTGTCGGTGGAGTGGGTCGCGGCGGCGGCCCGCATCAGGACGAAGGACGCCACCGGACCCTGGGTGCTCACCGAGAGCGAGGCGCCGGGAGCGGCCCTGGGGGGCACGCCGGCGGTGATGGCGGGACGCGGCTTCGGGGTTCCGTCCGCGTTGAGCAGGTACGGCGGGGTGAAGATCGCCCCGTCGGCGTGGTTGGTGGCGCAGTCGCCGCACAGGCCGCCGCCGCCGGAGAAGATCCGTCCGTCGGGCAGCAGGTTGGCCACGCTGTGGTAGTTGCGCGGAACGGCCATGGTGGCGAGCGGGGTGAAGGTGCCGGTCGCCGGGTCCCACAGCTCGGGGGTCATGACGGAGGTGGCGTCGCTGAACGGCACCGGATAGGCCTGGCCGCCGAAGACGGCCACCTTGCCGTCGGGCAGGACCACGCTGTTGCTGAAGGCCCGGGCATGCTCCATGTCACCCGTGCGGGCGGCCTGGACCTGACTGCCCGAGATGCCCACGGTGTAGGCGCGCTGAGTGGCGGGGCTGTCCTGGTAGGCGGGTGAGCCGCCCAGGGTGAGCAGTTTGCCGATGTCGTAGGCGACGGCGTTGCCGGTCATGGCGTCCTGGCTGTCGGCCCGGGTGCCGGCGGAGGTGATGCCGCCCTGCCCACTGGTGGAGATCCAGTTCATCTGCTTGCTCGGGCCCAGTTGCAGCACCTTGCCGCCCGAAGTGGCGTGCAGCCACATGTGGTTGTCGGCGCGGTAGGGTCCGGCCGGGTCGGCCGTGAGCGCGGGGGCGGCGGGCACCCCGGGGAGGGTGCGCCAGGTGCGGGTGTCCGGGGACCAGACCTCACCGGCCTTGTCGGTGCCCGTGGCTCCGCTCCAGGACCCACCGAGGACGAAGGCCTCGCCGGTGGAGAGCAGGGTCATGGCCTGGTAGCCGCGGGCTATGTTCATGCTCGTGGTGGCGGACCAGGCGTCGGTGGCCGGGTCGTAGATGCTCGCCTTCTCCGCGTTGCTGCCGCCGGTGACCAGGACCCGGCCGTCGGCGAGCATGGCGATGCCGGGACAGAACATGTCGTGTCCGGTGTTGTCGATGCGCCGCTGGGTGACCTTGCCCGTCTTCAGGTCCAGGATCGCGGTCTGCGTGTAGCCGTTGCTGCCGCCGAAGCGGTCGACGGCGTACGCGGACCAGGCCAGCAGCTTGTCACCGGGCAGGGCGGCGGTGGCCACCGGCACCAGCGGGAAGCCGGTGATCCGGCCCCAGGAGCCGTGGACGGCCGGGCTGGAGGGTCCGCTCAGGCGGATCTCACCCGCGGAGGTCCACGGTCCGCGGCCGCCCGCCTCGCTGGTCGCGGTCAGCCGGACGAAGCGGGCGGATGCGGAGCGGGTGAAGGTGGCGGTCTTGACGGTGTCGTCGTCGCGCCAGGTACCCGTGGCCACCGGTGTGCCGAAGGTGACGCCGTCGGTGCTGGTGGAGATGGAGTACGCGCCCACGCGCCCGTTGGGCCCGGTGGAGCGGGGATGGTAGACGAGGGCGGAGACCACCTCCGTGCGGTGCATGTCGATGGTGATGCTGTGCGGCAGCGGGGTCGGTGTGGGCACGTACCTGCTGTGCCAGAGGGTGTTGTCCTTGCCGTCCAGCACGTTGGCCGCGCGGCCGTTCTCGCCGCCGGTCTCCTCGTCGCTCGCCGTGGCCGTCCATCCGGCGCGGGACAGGTCGATGGTGGCCGCCGGGGTGCCGGGATCGCCCAGCAGGTCGATCTCGGCGGCGGAGGACCAGGGTCCACGGCCACCGGCCTCGCTGGTCGCGGTCAGCCGGACGAACCGGGCGCCCTGCGGGGCGAATCCGAGGGTCTTGGGGCTGGTGTCGTCCGCGAGCGTGCCGGTGGCGACCGGGGTCGCCCAGCCCAGTCCGTCGGCACTGAGGCTGATGCTGTACTCACCGATGCGCCCGTTGGGCCCGTTGGTGCGGGGGCGGTAGACGAGGGCGGAGACCACCGCCGTGCGGTGCATGTCGACGGTGATGCTGTGCGGCAGCGGGGTCGGGGTGGGCACGTACTTGCTGTGCCAGAGGGTGGCGGCGTTCCCGTCGAGGACGTTGTTCGCGCGGCCGTTCTCGCCGACGGTCTCCTCGTCGCTCGCCGTGGCCGTCCATCCGGTGCGGTCGAGGATCGGAGCCGTCGGCTCCATCGCGTTCGCGGGGACGATGCCGTGGTGCGGCGACTGTTTCGCCGTCTGTTGGTCGAAGGGTACGGGCGCGGGACGGGGTGCCGGGGCGCGGCCGGCCGCTGCCGTGCTCGTGACCACGAACATCGGGGTCAGACCGATCAGCAGGGAGCCGAGGCCGAGAGCGATGAGCAGATGGGAACGGCGTATCGCGCGGTGGAAGGCGAGGAAGCGCCTGGACTGCAATCTGACCTCCTGGGGCGAACTGATGTGCCCCGTAGAAGATAGGTGAGCACAGCAGCAACTCACCTGAAGTCAAAAAGAGTTGGCGCAAAACCGTATGGCCGGTCGGAATACGTCGACGCCGGGTGGACCACTGCGGCCCACCCGGCGTCGCGCGAAAGGCAGACCGGCCCTAGTCGCGCACGAGCAGCATGACGGCGGCGAGGACCACGCCGAGGGCGACAGCGAGCGCGCCGTGGGCGAGGCGGTGGCCGCGCAGGACGGGCACGAAACGGTCGACGGCGTACCGGCCGGGGCCGGTGAGGGCGAGCGCCGCGGCGCCCGCGGTCAGCAGCAGCTCGTACTCGATGCCCTTGGGGGCGAAGAAGGAGTCGGTGCCGTGGACGGCGATCGCGTTGATGAGGGTGCCGACGACGGCGGCTCCGGCGAGCGGGGTGAGCAGCCCGAGGACGAGGCCGAGCCCGCCGAGGGTCTCGGTGAGGCCGGCGAGGACCGCCATGGCGTCGCCCGCGGGGTAGCCACTGGCGGTGAAGAACTGACCGGTGCCGCTGATGCCGCCGCCCCCGAACCAGCCGAAGAGCTTCTGCGAGCCGTGCGCCGTCATGGTCAGACCGAGGACCAGGCGCAGGAGGAGCAGGCCGGTGTCGTGGCCGGGGGTGGAGAGGGCGGGGAGGGCGGGGCGTACGGCCGGTGCGGCGGCCTGCGGCTTCGTCGCGGTGACGGAGGGGCTGGTCATCGGGGGGGGTCCTTCCGGTCGGGCGGCCCGGTGGGGAGGCAGGAAGAGGGTTGTTCAAATTCGAACCGCTGAGCCCCGACCCTAACCATTGATTCAAATTGGAACAACCCGTGTAGTCTGGAGCCATGCCTGAACCGAGATGGTTGGACGACCGCGAGATGCGCGCCTGGAGCGGCTTCCTCGCCGCGTCGGCCCTGGTGAACCGCCGTCTCGACCAACAGCTCAAGGACGACGCCGGGCTCTCGCACCCCCAGTACGAGATCCTCGTACGGCTCGCCGCCGCGCCCGGGCGCGAACTGCGGATGACCGAGCTGGCCAACGGCCTGATCAACTCGAAGAGCGGGCTGACCTACCAGGTCACCCAGATGGAGAAGGCCGGCCTCGTCCGCCGCCGCAGCTGCCCCTCCGACGTGCGTGGCGTCTTCGCCGTTCTCACCGACGCCGGCAGCGCCAAGCTGGAGGAGGCCGCCCCCGGACACGTGGCGACGGTCCGGGAGATCCTCGTCGACGTCCTCACCGTCGAACAGCTCGACGCGCTCGCTGACGGGCTGGGCGAGGTCGGCCGCCGGCTGCGCGGAGAGGCCGCTCGAACGGAACCGGCCGCCGCCGAGGTATCCCGGCCCGATATCGGGGTATAGGGCCGCCATGGACGGAAAGGTCTGGCTCGCCCTGGGCACGCTCCTCGCGGTGGGGGTCGCGATCTTCGCGGCCGTGCTGCTCACGCGGGTCTTCGCGGCCCGGCGACTGCTCGTCGACGCGGGGATCCCGCTGCAGGACAAGGCCCTGTTCTGGGTCGCGGTCGTCTACACCGTCTCGCCGGTGGACCTGATTCCGGACCCGGTGTACCTGGACGACATCGGGATCCTGCTGCTGGCGCTGCGCTCGCTGCACGCGGCGGCCGGGGCCGCCCGCTCCCCGAAGGAGCCCGGCGCCACCGCGTGACGGGGCGTTCCCGGTCGGACGTGCCGGTCGAAGTCCGGATCAGCGGACGTCGCGGGGCCGGAACTGGACGCTGATGCGGGGACCGACGGCCCGCGCCGACTTGGGTACGGCGTGCTCCATCGTCCGCTGGCAGGAGCCGCCCATCACGACGAGGTCACCGTGCCCCAGGGGCAGCCGCAGCAGCGTGGCCCCGCCCCCGCGGGGCCGGAACGCGAGATCGCGCGGGTCGCCGACGGAGACGATGGCCACCATCGTGTCCTCGGTCGACGAACGGCCGGTCCGGTCCCCGTGCCAGGCGACGCTGTCGCGGCCGTCGCGGTACAGGCAGAGACCGGCGGTGGTGAAGGGCTCACCGAGCTCGGCGGCGTAGTGGCGGGTCAGCACCTCACGAGCGGCGGTGAGCGAGCCGTGCGGCAGGGGCTCGTCCGCCCCGTAGAAGGCGAGCAGCCGGGGCACGTCCACCTCCCGCTCGTACATCTGCCGCCGCTCGGCCTGCCAGGGCACGTCGGCGGCCAGCCGCTCGAAGAGCGCGTCCGCGCCCCTCAGCCAGCCGGGCAGGTGGTCGACCCAGGCGCCCGCACCGAGTTCGGTGCGCCGCATGCCGTCGAGAGGGCCGAGCCGGATCTCGTCGCCCTGGTCGAAGAGGGAACCCTGAAGGCCCTGAACCGCGTGCATGACTCCAGCCTAACCCCGATAACCGAACACATGCGCGAATACATCGAAGTGCGTGGGCGCGCCCCCGCCGTCAGCCTCGGGGTGGGGGCTGGTGGAGGCCGAAGGGCGTGCCCTGGTCGTCGTGGCAGAGCCGGAAGCGCCCGAACCGGGCGATCGACTCCTCGCCGCCGCCCAGGTCGATGTCGTCGATCGAGCCACCGAGCGCGCGGACCTGTTCGACGGCCACCGCCATGTCGTCGACCTCGAAGAAGAGGTACGGGCGCGCGCCCGGATCGTTGTCGTGCAATCCACCGGGGACGTTCGGGGTCCGGATGGCGAACCCACCACCGTCGCTCGAGCCCGGTCCGAAGGTCCAGCCGAACAGACCGCCGAAGAAGGTGCGGGCCCGCTCGGCGTCCCCCACGCCCAGCTCGAAGAAGGAAACCTCACCGACCATCGCCGACTCCCGACTCCCGTCGCCCATCGCCCGGCGCCCGTCGGCCTTCGGCCGTGCCCGGGCCGTGCTCCCACGGTAGGTCCGAGCCCGTCCGGTCGCACCCGGCGACGGCGGCGACCGAGGCGTCGGCGAAACCGGATCGACGGCGGCGTTCCCGCGCGCGAGCATGCGCTCACCGAACCGCCGGAGGAGCCATGGGATCCAGAGACGCCGACATCGACTTCACCTTCTTCGACCCGACCACCGTGCGCGCCGTCTTCGACGCCCTGACCCCGGCGGGCTGGTCCGCCGAGGAGGTGCCCGGCTGCGTCAGGTACCTGATCAATGACGCGGCCGACCTGTACGACTGGTCCGCCGGAGCCCCCGAGCGACTCGACGAGCTGCTGACGGAGCTGGACTCACCGGCGCACCTGCCGTACGTCGTCTGTCTCAACGTCTACGCACCGCGGGCGCGGACGGGCGGCACCCTCATGTTCCACCCCGGTCGCACGGCGGTGTCCTTCAGTCCCGTCATCGACCGCCGGCGCATCCCGGGGGCACCGGAGTTCACCGACCTCGCCTGGTACCTGCACGCACTGGTTCCGGGCCTGGTCACGACGGGCCTGAAGGGCTACGAGGCTCACGAGATCCGCTGGTAGGGAGTCATGGGCGGCCGGCAGAGCAGGGTGACGACCACCGACGCCCCGGCCGCGACGGCCATCGCCGTTCCCGGGGCGAGGTACTGCGCCAGGCCTCCGACGATCGCGGCGCCGATCCCCTGCCCGGTCATCCGGCCGGCCGACTCGACTCCCTGGACCTGGCCCCGGATGGCTTCGGGGGTCTCCTCGAGGAGCTGCTCCTGGAGGGGCAGGGTGGCCGCGAACCCGATCCCGGCGAGGCCCACCGCGACGGCAGCGTCCACGACGGGCGGGTGGACGGCGAACAGCAGGAAGGGGCCGGCGAGCAACAGCCTCAGCCCGAAGCCGAGGCGGCGGCGCCGGTCGGCGTCGAGCAGCCGGCCGACGATCAGGTCCCCGAGGAGCATGCCCGCCGAAGTGGCGCCGAGGAGGATGCCCGCCCGGCCGGGGTCGTAGGAGAGGAACAGGGCCTCACAGCCGACGATCAGGCCGTTCGGGACCCACAGGTTCAGCAGCAGCGTCCGGCGCCCGGGGTGGGCGAAGAGTTCGGCGTTCGTCGTCCAGGTCCGGCGCAGCCCGGGTCGGCGGGTGAGCCGGATCGAGTGCTCCCGGACGGTGGCGGCCACCACCGCCGCGCCGAGGGCGGTCAGGGCCGCGGCGAGGACGAAGACCCCGTACGGGCCGATGTACCGCAGGAGTAGGGCGCCGGCCGCGTAGCCGACGATCACCATGCCGCCCGCGGTGACGTTCATCAGCGAACGGGCGGGCGCGTACGCCGAGCCGGGTACGACCTCGGCGAGCAGCCCCAGCCGGGTACCGGTGCCCAGGGACTGGAAGAAGCCCAGCGTCAGCAGCAGAGCGAACCGGGCCGCGAGCGGCAAGCCCGGGACCGCCTGGGCGGCGACGCCCGCCAACGAGACGGACTGGAGCAGGAGGAGGGTCCGGCGGGGCCGTTTCCCGTCCGCGACGGACATCAGGGTCAGCGCGCCGAGCACCGTCGCGAACGTGGCGCCGTACATGCTCACGGCCGTCAGGAACGGTGAGCCGGTCCGGTCGTTGACGAGGGTGCCGAGCGCGAAGCCGGACAGGGTGCTCGCGGCGACGGTGAGGGTGAAGCTGAGGTAGAGGCCGCCGAACTCCTTGTTGCGGAGCAGGGCGCGGTAGCCGGTGGTGGGCGTGGTCGGGGGTGCGGCGGGACCGGTGGTCCGGTGTGAAGGCATGAAAAAAGCCTCCGGACACATGCACGGGGCACGCACGCCGAAGGCCAACGGGGTTATTCTAGCAGTCGTACCGGGCCAGTTGACGGACACTCCGGATGTCGTGAGCGGCACCGGAACCGTATTACCGCAGCGTAGGCTTGTGATCAGGGACTCACGGTCTTGGCCGCAGGCGCTGCGCACGGTAGCGTCACGGCGACATTTCCACATAGCGACGACGGCGAGACGGAAGTCCGGTGTGAATCCGGCATGGTCGCGCCACTGTGTGCTGCGGCGGCATCTCCACGATGGCGTCGCGGCGAGTCAGACCCGAGGACCGTCGTCCTGCACCACCGTATGGGACGCGTTGTTCCCCGAGGAGGTTCCATCATGGCCGAGGCGATCGCTTCCGCTGCCATATCCACCCCCGCCGCCGGCTCCGTGTCGGCTCCGCTGCCCGTCAAGGCCGTCCTGCCCTGGGCGCTGTTCGTCGGTCTCCTGATGCTCGTGGCCCTGTACTTCGTCGGTGCCGAGCAGGGCGCCACCGCCGTGTTCGCCGGCGAGGGCGTGCACGAGTGGGTGCACGACGGTCGCCACCTGCTCGGCTTCCCCTGCCACTGAGAGGCCACGCACATGTACGCCTCCACTGTCAGAGGACTACTGGTCCGCGGCATGCTCGCGGGCCTGATCGCCGGGCTGTTCGCCTTCGCCGTCGCCTATGTGGTGGGTGAGCCGCCGGTACGGGGTTCCATCGCCGTCGAGGAGGCCGCGGCGGCCGAGGAAGCCGCCCCCGCGGCCGGCGCTCACGCCGGGCACGGCGGTGCCGCCTCCGCTGCCGAGGAGGAGGAGGAGGAGCTGGTCAGCCGACCGGTCCAGTCGACCTTCGGCCTGGCCACCGGTGTCCTGGTCTACGGGGTCGCGCTGGGCGGCATCGCCTCCCTCGCGTTCTCGTTCGCCCTCGGCCGCGTCGGCGGGTTCAGCCCGCGGGCCACGGCCGCGCTCACCGGGGCGGGCGCGTTCGCCCTCGTCTACCTGGTGCCGTTCCTGAAGTACCCGGCCACCCCGCCGGCGGTCGGCAACCCGGACACGATCGGGCAGCGCACCACGCTGTTCTTCCTGATGATCCTGCTGAGCGTGCTGCTCGGCGTCGGCGCGATCATCCTCGGGCGACGGCTGGCACCGCGCCTGGGCAACTGGAACGCCACGCTGGCCGCGGCGGGCGGCTTCGTCGTCGCCACCGCCCTGGCGTTCGCGGTCCTGCCGGACAACAGCGACGCCGTCCAGCCCGGTTTCCCCGCGGCCCTGCTGTGGGAGTTCCGGGTCGCCTCGCTCGCCGTCCAGCTCGTCCTGTGGGCGGTGTTCGCCGTCGTCTTCGGAGTCCTCGCCCAGAAGCTCCTGGCCACGCGCGCCGAGGGCACGCGAGCGGCGGCTCCGGCTCAGCAGGAGGCGCCCGCGCTCGGCTGAGGTCGACCGTGACGCCTGTGCCCGGGCCCCGCCCACCCCAGCCGGGGGTGGCGGGGCCCGGGCACAGGCGCGTCCGGGCGTCCGCCGGCCGTCCTACGATGTGCGCATGAGTGCAGGCGGACATCCGGCAGGCGCACCCGGCACGCAGCCGACGCGGGGCACGCGCGTCGCGCCGGGCGCCCAGGTCACGCCGGAACGCGTTGACCGGCTGGAGGCCGCCGCGTCCGTACTCGCCCTGCTCGCCGACCGCACCCGCCTGGCACTCATGGAACACCTCGGCCGGGGCGAGGCCGATGTCACCACCCTCACCGAGGCCTGCGGAGCCGCCCGCCCGTCCGTCAGCCAGCACCTCGCCAAGCTCCGTCTGGCCGGACTGGTCACCACCCGCAAGGACGGCCGCCGGGTCGTCTACGCGCTGGGTCACGGGCATCTGCGGCGACTGGTGGACGAGGCCCTGAACGTCGCCGACCACCAACTCGGTTCCCTCCCACCGCACGACTGACCGACCCGCCCACCGCATTCGACGGTCGGGCGGTCGGGCGCCAGGAGCTGTCCCGCGACGATCGCGGCGAGCGTGAGCCCGCACGGCGCACAACAGGTGCACAGGTGCGCACATGTTGTCTACGCTGGAGTCGACATGCTGTCATCGATCCGCCGACCGGGACGGGGACCGTGCTGTCCGTACTGCGCAACAGCGCCTATCGCCGCCTGTTCACCGCCCAGGTCATCGCCCTGGTCGGAACCGGCCTCGCCACCGTCGCGTTGAGCCTGCTCGCCTACGAACTCGCGGGCGAGAACGCCTCGGCGGTCCTCGGCACCGCCTTCGCGATCAAGATGATCGCGTACGTCACCATCGCCCCGCTGATCGGCGCGGTCGCCGACCGGATTCCCCGCCGTGTGCTGATGACGGCCATGGACCTGATCCGCGCCGCTGCGGCGGCGGCCCTTCCGTTCGTCACCGAGATCTGGCAGATCCACGTCCTGATCTTCCTGCTCCAGGCGGCGTCGGCGGCGTTCACCCCGACCTTCCAGGCCACCGTCCCCGCGATCCTGCCGGCCGAACGCGACTACACCCGGGCCCTGTCGATGAGCAGGCTCGCCTACGACCTGGAGAGCCTCTTCAGCCCGGTCCTGGCCACGGCGCTGCTCAGCCTGGTGTCCTACGACTGGCTGTTCGCCGGTACGACCGTGGGCTTCCTCGCCTCCGCCGCGCTCGTGGTCGCCACCGCGCTGCCCGGACCCGCCCCGGTCGAGCGCACCGGCGACCGCGCCAAAGCCCTCTTCGGCACCCACCTCTTCCGGGCCACCCCCCGGCTGCGGGCCCTGCTCGCACTCGACCTCGCGGTCGCCGCCGCCGGCGCCGTCGTCCTCGTCGACACCGTCTCCCTGGTACGGGGCCACCTCGGCCGTCCGGCCGGCGCCGTCGCGCTCGCCCTCGGGGCGTACGGAGCCGGGTCCATGGTGATCGCGTTGCTCCTGCCCCGCCTCCTGCGACGCACCACCGACCGCGCCGTGATGCTCCGTGCCGCCTTCGCCCTCCCGGTGGCCCTGGTGGCCGGGGCCGCCCTCACCGCGACCGGCCCCCACACGTGGTCCTGGCCCGCGCTCCTGGCCGTCTGGGCCACGATCGGCGCCGCCTGCTCGGCCGTGCTGACTCCGAGTGGCCGGGTGATCCGCCGCTCGACCGCCGACGCGGACCTGCCCGCCGCTTTCGCCGCCCGGTTCTCGCTCTCCCACGGCTGCTGGCTGCTCACCTATCCACTGGCCGGGTGGCTCGCCACCGGGGCGGGGCTGCCGGTCACCGTCCTGGTCCTGGGCGCCGTCTCCCTGGGCGCCACCACGGCCGCGGCGACGACCTGGCCGGCCCGGGACCCGGACCGGCTGGAACACGTACACCCCGATCTGCCGCCCGACCACCCGCACCTCGCCGACGCCCGCCCCGCCACGGACGGTTGGCGACACGGGCACCACTACGTCATCGACCGGCACCACCACCGCTGGCCCGGAAAAACCCCTGGCCGGTCGTACCGCGGAGCGTTACGATCACCGCGATGACCACTCACTCCCTTCACAGATCGGGGGTCCCGTCCACGCAAGGTGAGCGCTGATGCCCACCGAGAACGTGCACGGGGATTCCCGCCTCTCCCTCTGGCTCCGCGTACGCGAGTACGCCGTGCCGGCGTCCATGATCGAAACCGCGACCGCCCGCCGCTCCGCCGGGGACTGGGCAGGGGCCTGCGCCGCCGCGGGCATCGACGTCGATTTCGATCTCCGTTTCCTGGCGCGCTCGCGCGGCCACGACCTCGCGGCCCGGATCCGGGCCGACCTTCGCCATCTGGCGCCCGACCTGTTGCGCTGGCACATGCCGCGCATCGCTCCCGACGGACTGCTGCGCCCCGGCCTGACCCTGTCCCTGGCCCGCTACGACACGGCCGCGCCCGACGATCCGCACGGCGTGCACCCCGTACGCCCGGTGAACCCGGTACACCTCGTGGCCAGGACTCCGCCGGCCTGGGCCGACGGCGGTCAGCGCATCAGCCTCGCCCTGTGGGACGGAACCCGCGCGGAGCACAGCCCTTGGGGGGATCAGCAGCGCCGGGGCCGCCCCGACCGCCGGTTCCGCCTCGACCTGCACCGCCACCTGTGGGACGCCCGTAGGACCGACGAGCTGCGGGTCCGCTCCGGAGCCGACCGGCCACCGGCCGACGGTCTGCCCGCACCGGACCCCGAGCTCCTCGCGGCGCTCCCGGCCGGGCACCGGTGCGCCGTCGACCGGTGGGCCGCCGAGGCCGGGATCCTGCTCCGCGCCGAGGGCCGGACCAGCGGCGGCGTCGCCGTGCGGTTGGGCGCCCGGCAACGGCTGCTGCTGGACCTGGTCGCCGACGGCCCCGGGCCACCCGTGCTGCGGATCGGGGCGACACCCGCCGACGGCAGCGCCTCCGCGCTGCCGATCCTGCCCGACGCGTCCGTCCGGACCCTGCCCGACCTCGACCTGATCCGGGCCGGCTCGATCGACGCCGGGCGACTGCACCCGCTGGTCGCCGCGGCGTTGGTACCGGGCCGGGCGCCGACCGGACCGACCGGGACCGCGGACCGCTCCGGGCAGCCCCGCCTCGTCGACTGCCGGGGCGCCCGGCACCGTATCGGCCAGGTCGACGGGGTCCTGTCCGCGCTGGACCACGACCCGGCCGAGATCCGCCGGGAGGAGCTGCTGGCCGCGCTCGGCGGTACCCCGCTGCCCTGCCTGCGGGCCATCGACGCGGCGCACCGCCGGCCGGACTGCCTCACAGGGGTCCGCGAGCGCCTGGACCACGGCGACATCGCCGGCGCCCTGGCCGTGGTGGAGCGGCTCCTCGGCCCGGACGCCGTGCTGCGTGCCGGGGCGCTACGGGACGAGCTGCAGGCGGCGGCGCAACGGCGGGTCACCTACGGGCTGTTCCGGGCAGGCCTGGCCGGGCCCGGCCCGGGCCGGATCCGTGCGGGAGCGCCCCGCCCACGGGACCACCGGCTCCACCCGCGCCAAGCACACGCCCGCTGACCCCTGGGCGCCGCTCCCCCTCACCTCCGGCGCCCCGGCCCTCGCCCCCCGGTCCCCTCGACCGGCCCTTCCTCACGAACCCACAGGTGATCACACATGCCCTCGCACACCCTGCCCACGCCCACCGACACCTCCTCCCGGCTCGACGTCGCCGACCGGCTGCTGGCCCTGCTGCGCGACACCACCACCGAACCCCGCCCCGACGACCAGTTGGCGGCCCTGACCCTGGCCGTGGCGGCCGACCTGCCCGTGCTGCTGTGGGGGGAGCCCGGTATCGGCAAGACCGCGGCCCTGACCCAGCTCGCCGAGGCCCTGGACCTGCCGCTGACCACGGTGATCGCCAGCGTGCACGAGCCGTCCGACTTCTCCGGTCTGCCCGTCGTCGGGGACGATCCCGCCGAGCAGGGTGTCCCGATGGCCCCGCCGGACTGGGCCGTGCGACTCGTACGGGCCGGGCGCGGCCTGCTGTTCCTGGACGAGCTGTCCACCGCGCCGCCGGCCGTCCAGGCGGCCCTGCTCCGCCTCGTACTCGAACGCCGGATCGGCTCGCTCCAACTGCCGCCCGGGGTACGCATCGTGGCCGCCGCCAATCCGCGCGGCTCGGCGGCCGACGGCTGGGAGCTGAGCCCGCCGCTGGCCAACCGGTTCGTGCACCTCCAGTGGACCCACGACCACGACGTCGTGGTCCGCGGGCTCGGCGGGACCTGGCCCCGGGCGACGCTGCCGAGCCTGGACGCCGAGCGCCTGCCGGCGGCCGTGGACCACGCCCGCCGTGCGGTGTGCGGGCTCCTCACCACCCGTCCCGCCCTCGTGCACCGCCTGCCCAGCGGTGAGACCCGCCGGGGAGGTGCGTGGCCGTCACCTCGTAGCTGGGACATGACGGTGCGACTGCTCGCCTTCGCGCACGCGGCGGACTCCTCCCGAGAAGTACTGTCCATGCTGGTCAGGGGCGCCGTGGGGGACGGTCCGGGGCTGGAACTGCTGGCCTGCCTGGACCGGATGGACCTGCCGGACCCCGAGGAACTGCTCGCCGATCCCGGCGCCGCCGACCTGCCCGAGCGGGGCGACCGACGCCAGGCCACGCTGGACGGCGTGGTCGCGGCGGTCCGCAAGCGCCCGGACAGGTCCCGCTGGGACGCGGCCTGGGCGCTCCTGGTGCGGGCCCTGGAGACCGGCGCCCCCGACCTGGTGGTCGTCCCCGCGACCACCCTCGCCGCGCTGCGCCAGGAGGACTGGGAGGTGCCGGAGTCGATCGAACGGCTCGCCGGAGTGGTGACCCTCTCCCGGCGCGCGGACCTCTCGCAGGAGCGGGCGGCGGCCC
Source organism: Streptomyces sp. NPDC048331 (assembly GCF_043201215.1). Classification (NCBI taxonomy): domain Bacteria; kingdom Bacillati; phylum Actinomycetota; class Actinomycetes; order Kitasatosporales; family Streptomycetaceae; genus Streptomyces; species Streptomyces sp. NPDC048331. The sequence continues at coordinate 165,071 of NZ_JBICYT010000003.1, forward strand.
GGACCGGGGATGCCGTCGGGGTCGGCCGATGAGCGGATCGGCGACGGGGGCAGGTCGGGCGGGGGCACTGGACCTCGACAAGCTCTTCGCGGCCCGGCTGCACGCCGCCCGGGTCCGGCCCTACCTGGCGACAGCCCTGTTCGCCCTGCACACGGTGGAATCCCGGCGGGTACCGACGATGGCCGTCGACCGGCACTGGCGGTGTTACGTCTCCCCCGGGTTCGTGGACCGGACACCGGTGGAGGAGCTCGCCGGCGTCTGGGTCCACGAGGTGTCGCACCTGCTGCGCGACCACCACGGACGCGGTGACCGGGTCGCCCGGGAACGCGGGCTGACCGGCCCGGGGGAACGGCTGCGGATGAACATCGCCGCGGACTGCGAGATCAACGACGACGCGTACGGGGAGGGACTGGTACGGCCCGAGGGGGTACTGACACCGGAGTACCTGGGGCTGCGCCCGGGCGAGCTCATGGAGGACTACCTGCGGCAGTTCGGGCTCGGACCGCTGACGCAGGACCTGGTCTGGCTGGACTGCGGCAGCGGCGCGGACGGCCTGGAACGCGAGTGGGACCTGGGGCCGGACGGCGCGCACGGCCTCAGCGCGCAGGAGCAGGACGCGGTCCGCTTCCGGGTGGCGCAGGGGATCAACGGCCGTCCAGGAGACACGCCCGCGGGGTGGCGCCGATGGGCGGAGGAGGCCTTCCACCCGCCACAACCCTGGCGGGAGTTGCTGGGGGCGGCGGTCCGCTCGGCGGCCTCCGGCGCGGGCGCGGGCGAGGACTACAGCTACGCCCGCCCTTCCCGGCGCTCGGCCGCGTTGCCCGGCGCCGTACTCCCGAGCCTGCGGCGGCGACCGCCCCGGGTCAGCGTGGTCATCGACACCTCCGGTTCGGTCGGCGACGACGAACTGGGCAGCGCGCTGCTGGAGGTCGCCGCGATCGCCCGCGCCGTGGGCGGCCGTAGCGACATGGTCAGCGTCGTGCCGTGCGACGCGGCGGCCCGGATCGTGCACCCGCTGTGCAGCGGGGAGGGCATCCCGCTGCTGGGCGGCGGGGGCACGGATCTACGCACGGGATTCGCCAAGGCGCTCGGTACGGGACCTCGACCGGACGTGATCGTGGTCCTGACGGACGGACAGACGGCCTGGCCGGACCGGCGACCTCCGTGTCGGACGGTGGTGGGCCTCTTCGACCGCGGAACAGGGGGAGGTTGGAGCGAGAACGACCCGGACTACGTGCCGGACACCCCGCCCTCATGGGCCCGCGTGGTGACCATCGGCTCCGGCCCCGGCACGCGGTGACCCGCCGAAGATGACGAAAGGTGTTCCGACAGGATACGAAGACCCTCGTGAGTGAGAAGACCCAGGCGGAGACCGTCCGCGTGTTCATAGCGCTGGCCCCGCCCGACGAGGCGAAGGAAGAGCTGGAGAAGCGGCTGGAGCCGACCTACGCCGCGTACCCGCGCATGCGGTGGAACCGCATCGAGGACTGGCACATCACCCTGGCCTTCCTCGGCGAGCTCCCGGTCACCGCCGTCGACCTCCTGCGAGCGCCGCTCGCGGAACTCGCCGAGACCCGTAGGCCCCTGCGGCTCGCGCTGCGCGGCGGCGGGCACTTCGACGAGCGGGTGCTGTGGACGGGGATCGACGGGGACCTCGACGGACTGCACCTGCTCGCCGCGGAGGTCCGCGCCGCGGTCACCGACCGCGGCATCCCCTTCCACGGCCGGCCGCTGCGCCCCCATCTGACGCTGGCGCGCTCCCGCCGCCACGACACCACCAGCGCGGTGGAGGCCGCCGACGGACTCGACGGCTTCGCCGGGCGCCCGTGGGAGACCCGTCGCCTCCACCTCGTCGGAAGCAACACCGGCCGCGGTCCCGGCCCCATCCACTACCGCGACATCCAGTCCTGGCCCTTCGAGGGCGGCGGCTGACACCGCCGTCGCCGCCGGGCCGCCGCGCCGCCGAGCCGTACGATGGCGGTCCACGGGGCGGACTCCCCTACCGTCGCAGTGCGCGGTACGCGGCCGGCGCGCCGCCCGACGGGTCGCCACCGCATACGGCGAGAGGCGGCACCTGGGCCGCCGCCGAACCGCACGAGCACCGCTGAGAGAGTCACCTGCCAACCTCCCCGGGAGTCAAGCATGAGGATGCTCATCAACAGTCCGCAGACCGTGGTCGCCGATGCCCTGCGGGGAATGGCGGCCGCCCATCCCGAGCTGGACGTCGACGTGGAGCGGCGAGTCGTCGTACGGCGGGACGCGCGGGCCGGCGGAAGGGTCGGCGTGGTGTCCGGTGGCGGGTCCGGGCACGAACCGCTGCACGCCGGGTTCGTGGGGCACGGGATGCTGTCGGCCGCGTGCCCCGGGGAGGTGTTCACCTCCCCGGTGCCCGACCAGATGGTGCGGGCGGCCGCGGCGGTGGACTCCGGCCAGGGGGTGCTGTTCGTCGTCAAGAACTACACCGGGGACGTGCTGAACTTCGAGATGGCCGCCGAGCTCGCCGAGGAGGACGGCCTGCGGATCGAGCGCGTCCTGGTCGACGACGACGTCGCGGTGACCGACAGCCTGTTCACCGCCGGGCGCCGCGGGACCGGGGCCACCCTGTTCGTCGAGAAGATCGCCGGGGCGGCCGCCGAGGAAGGGGCGCCGCTGGAACGGGTGGCCGCGCTCGCCCGGCGGGTCGACGCGTGTTCACGGAGCTTCGGGGTGGCGCTGAGCGCGTGCACCACGCCCGCGAAGGGCAGCCCGACCTTCGACCTGCCGGACGGGGAGCTGGAGTTGGGCATCGGCATCCATGGCGAACCCGGCCGGGAGCGGCGCCCGATGATGTCGGCGCGGGAGATCGCGGAGGTCGCGGTGGGGGCCGTACTGGAGGAGCTCGCTCAGATCGGGCCGGCCGACGGTCCGGTGCTGGCGCTGGTCAACGGGATGGGGGCGACGCCGCTGCTGGAGCTGTACGGCTTCCATGCGGAGGTGGCGCGGGTGCTGGCCGAGCGTGGTGTGCCGGTGGCGCGGGCGCTCGTCGGCAACTACGTCACCTCGCTGGACATGGCGGGGTGTTCGGTGACGCTGTGCCGGGCCGACAAGGAGTTGCTGCGGCTGTGGGACGCGCCCGTCCGAACAGCGGCGCTGCGCTGGGGTATGTGACCGTATGGTGGCGGTGGGACCGGCCCGACGGGTGCGAGGCGAGGAGATCCGGTGCGTGACGCAGAGTTCTTCCGGCGCTGGATGGCGGCAGCGGCGGCCTCGGTGGAGCGGGAGGCGGACCGGCTGACCGAGCTGGACTCCCCCATCGGGGACGCCGACCACGGGAGCAATCTGCTGCGGGGCTTCACGGCCGTGCTCGCCGCCCTGGAGGCGGAGCCGACGGCGGCGGCGCCGGGCGCGGTGCTCCAACTGGCCGGGAGGACGCTGATCTCCACGGTCGGCGGGGCGTCGGGACCGCTGTACGGGACGCTGCTGCGGCGCACGGGCAAGGTGCTCGGGGAGTCGGCCGAGGTGTCCGACGCGGAGCTGCGCGAGGCGCTGTCCGAGGGGGTCGGGGCGGTGGCGCGGCTGGGCGGGGCGGCGCCGGGCGACAAGACGATGCTGGACGCGCTGGTGCCGGGGGTGGACGCACTGGGTACGTCGTACCCGGCGGCCGCGATCGCGGCGGAGAACGGGGCGCTGGCGACGGTGCCGATGCGGGCGCGCAAGGGGCGGGCGAGCTACCTGGGCGAGCGGAGCATCGGCCACCAGGATCCGGGGGCCACCTCGTCGGCGCTGTTGTTGGGGGCGCTGACGGACGTGGCGGAGCCGGAGGGTGCGCGGTGACGGCCGAGCGGCAAGGGCCCGACTCCGCGCCCGACGCCGGCCCGGCCCTGGTCGGCATCGTGCTGGTGTCGCACAGCGCGCGGGTGGCGGAGGCGGTGGCCGAGCTGGCGCGCGAGCTGGCGGCCGGCGGAGCCGTGGCTCCGGTGGCGGCGGCGGGCGGCACGGCCCTCGGCGGGCTCGGCACGAGCGCGGAGCGGATCGTCGAGGCCGCCCGGGAGGTGGACCGGGGCGCCGGGGTGGCCCTGCTGGCCGACCTGGGCAGCTCGGTGCTCACGGTGAAGGCCCTGCTGATGGAGGACGAACTCCCGTCGGGTTCGGCCCTGTTGGACGCGCCTTTCGTCGAGGGTGCGGTGGCGGCGGTGGTCACCGCGTCCACCGGAGCCCCCCTGTCGGCGGTCACGGCGGCCGCCGCGGAGGCGTACGCGTACCGCAAGGCCTGACGCTCCCGGGCGCGGCGTCGGCAAGGTTGCCGGCACCGCGCCCGGCCCGATCCGCCCCGATCGGCAGGACACCCCTAAGGCCGGCCGCGGAGGGTTTCGATGTCGCGGCGCTCGCGCTTCGTCGGGCGGCCCGCTCCCCGGTCGCGGATGCCGACCACGGCGGCCTCCACGGGCGTGGGCGGCGGCGGGCTGTTGTCGATCAGGCATTCGGCGGCGACGGGCGCGCCGACCCGCTTGGACACGGGCCGCTTGACGACGACGATCCGCTCGCGGCCCGCGTGGAAGAGCCGTACCTCGTCCCCCGCGCGCACGGGCTGCGCCGGCTTGGCCCGTTCCCCGTTGACCTTCACGTGGCCCGCCCGACAGGCGGTCGCCGCGATCGAGCGGGTCTTGGTCAGGCGCACGGACCAGATCCACGCGTCCACCCGTACCGTGCCCGTGCCCGTTCCCTCATCAGCCATGCCCCGACTCTAGCGAGCCGGGCCCGGCGGACCCGAACGAGTTTTGGCGGATGCGCCAAGAAGTATGGCATCTGCCATGGATATCAAGCCAACAGAATTGCAAATGCGCCACAAGTACCCCTACGTTGTCGCCCATGCAGTCCTACACCATCGGACAGGCGGCGCGTCTGCTGGGCGTCAGCCCGGACACCGCCCGCCGCTGGGCCGACGCCGGCCGGGTCGTGACCCATCGCGACGAAGGCGGCCGACGCCTGATCGACGGACGCGACCTGGCCGCCTTCTCCGTCGAGGTGGGCAAGAGTGCCCACCTCGACGACGGGGAGCCGTACACCTCGGCACGCAATGCCTTTCCCGGCATCGTCACGGCCGTCGAACTCGGCGACGTGGCCGCCCAGGTCGAGATCCAGGCGGGTCCCCACCGGCTGGTCTCGCTGCTCACCCGTGAGGCCGTCGAGGAGCTCGGGCTGAAGGTCGGCATGCGGGCCACCGCCCGCGTGAAGTCCACCAGCGTGCACATCGACCGCACCTGATCCGGACGGCGCCGCCCGCCCACCACCCGCGGTCCCCCCCGTACCAGCCGCTCAGCACCACCGAACGTCCCCACCCGCTCCGCCCGTCACCGGCGCGGGTCACCACCGCGCGGTTCCGGCACCACGCCGGCCGCCGACCCGACCGAGGAGCATCTGCTCATGTCCCCGAACATGATCCGTCGTCGTACCGCCGCCGCCGCGCTGACCGCCGCCCTGCTCGTGCCGCTGGCCGCCTGCGGCAAGAGCGACGACGGCAAGGCCGCCGCCGACCCCACCCCCGAGCCGAAGGCCGTGAACCTCACGGTGCTGGCCGCTTCCTCCCTCACCGACGTCTTCAAGACCGCGGGCGAGGAGTACCAGAAGACCCACCCCGGTACGAAGATCACGTTCTCCTTCGCCGGCTCTCAGGAGCTCGCGGCCCAGGTCAAGCAGGGCGCTCCGGCCGACGCGCTGGTCACCGCCGACACCAAGACCATGGACGGGCTGAAGGCCGAGACCGGCGACGCCACGATCATCGCGAAGAACCGCCTGGTCATCGCGGCCACCAAGGCCAACCCGTTCAAGATCGACGAGCTCAAGGACCTCGCCGACACCAAGATCAAGGTGGTGCTCGCCGCGCCTGAGGTCCCGGTCGGCCGCTACAGCAAGCAGATCCTCGACGCCCAGAAGATCGAGGTCAAGCCGGTCTCGCAGGAGCCGAACGTCCGTGCGGTGCTCAGCAAGGTCGAGCTCGGCGAGGCCGACGCCGGTCTCGTCTACAAGACCGACTCCGCCAAGTCCGGCGACAAGGTCGTCACCGTGGAGATCCCGGACGAGCAGAACGCCGTGGCCTCCTACCCGGCCGCCACGCTGAAGCAGTCCAAGAACGCCACGGACGCGGCCGCCTTCGTGGCCTGGCTGAGCACGCCCGAGGCGCAGAAGATCCTCCAGGACGCGGGCTTCCAGAAGGCGTAACCACCGTCCGGCCCCACACCCTTCGAGGGGCTGCCTGGTCCGGGGGGCCAGGCAGCCCCTTCCGGCGTTCGCGGGCAGGGCCCCCGGACCCGCCGTCGGCCACGGTCCGGGGACACCCGCCGCCGGCCGGCTACGCTTCTCCCGCATCCGACACCCGCAGCCAGGAACCCTGATGAGCAGACTCCGCAGCCGCACCGGCACGCGCTCCGGCGTGGGCGTCCGTACCCGTACCCGCACCCGGCCGCCGTTGGCCTTGGCCCTCCCCGCGCTGCTCGCCGTCGCCTTCCTGCTGCTGCCGCTCATCGGCATCCTCGTCCGTACGCAGTGGGGCGAGCTCGGCGACCACCTCACCAGCCCCGGCGTGGTCGAGGCCCTGAAGCTCTCGCTGCTGGTGTCCCTGTGGGCCCTGGGCCTCTCGCTGTTCCTCGGCGTACCACTGGCCTGGCTGCTGGCCCGCGTCGAGTTCAAGGGCAAGGCCCTGGTCCGCTCCCTCGTCCTGCTCCCGATGGTGCTGCCACCGACCGTCGGCGGTGTCGCCCTGCTCCTCGGGTTCGGCCGGCGCGGGCTGCTCGGACCCTGGCTGGAGGACACCTTCGGGATCACCCTGCCGTTCCACACCTCGGGCGCCGTCGTGGCGGCCACGTTCGTCGCCATGCCCTTCCTGGTGATCAGCCTCGAAGGCGCGCTCGGCGGTCTCAAGCAGAGCTACGAGGAGACCGCCGCCTCGCTGGGCGCCTCGCCGGTCCGGGTGTTCTTCACCGTGACCCTGCCCATGGTCGCCCCCGGCCTGATCGCCGGCGCGGCACTGACCTGGGCCCGCGCGCTGGGCGAGTTCGGCGCGACCATCACCTTCGCCGGGAACCTGCCCGGGACCACCCAGACCCTGCCGCTCCAGGTGTACCTGCTGCTCCAGGACCGGCCCGAGGCCGCCACCTCCGTCTCGCTGCTGCTCCTGGCGATCGCCATGGGCGTACTGATCGCCCTGCGCGGACGGTGGACGGGCACCCCGGTGGCCCGCGAGGCCGCTCCGGCGTCGGTCCCGGAGGAGCCGCCCGGCGCCGACACCCGCCCCACCGCCACCACCGACGTCGGCGGCGTCGCATCGCCCCACGACAGCGGCAGCTGGCCCTTGCACGCCACCGTCACCGGCTTCAACGAGCTCACCCTCGACGCCGAACCCGGCACCACCATCGCCGTGGTCGGCGAGAACGGCGCCGGCAAGACCACCCTGCTGCGCGCCCTCCTCGGCCTCACCCCGCGGGCCCACGCCGCACTGCGGCTCGGCGACACCGACGTCACCGCCCTGCCCCCGCACCGGCGCCAGGTCGCCTGGGTACCGCAGGACGGGGCGCTGTTCCCGCACCTGACCGCCGTGGCCAACACCGCGTACGGGCTGCGCGCCCGCGGGGTGCCGCGCGCGCGGGCCCGCCGTGAGGCCCTGGCCTGGCTGGACCGGCTCGGCGTGCTGCACCTAGCGGACCGCAGGCCCGCCCAGCTCTCCGGCGGCCAGGCCCAACGGGTGGCGCTGGCTCGGGCGTTGGCCGCCCGTCCCCGGCTCCTCCTGCTGGACGAGCCCCTCGCCGCGCTCGACCAGACCACCCGGGCCCGGGTGCGGCACACCCTGCGCACCCACCTGGCCGGCTTCGGTGGGGTCTGCCTCATCGTCACCCACGATCCCGTGGAGGCGGTGTCGCTGGCCGACCGGGTCCTCGTCCTGGCCGACGGCCGGGCCCTGCAGGACGCACCGCCCGCCGAGGTGACCCGGCACCCGCGTTCCCCGTGGGTGGCCCGCATGCTGGGTCGCAACGCCTGGCCGGGGACGGCGTCGGCCGACGGGCTCGGCCTCGCGGCGGGCGGTCGGCTCGTGGTCGCCGAGACGCTGCCCGAGGGCGCGAAGGCGCTGGCGATCATCGCTCCGGAGGCGGTCTCCGTGCACCGGGACCGGCCGGGCGGCAGCCCCCGTAACGTGTGGCCGGGCACCGTACGGGAGATCACCGCGGTCGGCAGCCGGTTGCGCGTGCTGATCGCCTCGGAGACCGCGCCCGACCTGGTCGCCGAGATCACCCCGGACGCGGCGGCGGAACTGGGGCTCGCGGACGGCGCGGCGGTGTGGACGAGCGTGAAGGCCACCGAGGTCACCCTGGTACAACTGTGACCCGTCTTCGACCCGGCTGACCGGGCTCGGACCCGGCCAGGAACCGGGTCTCAGCCGGCGTCCTCCGGGGCAGCCAACTCGAACTCGCACCACACGCACTTGCCGCCGCCCCGGGGCTCCACCCCCCACTCGTCCGCGAGCCGGTCCACCAGCATCAGCCCGCGCCCCGACACCGCCCAGTCGCCCGCCTCGCGCCGCCTCGGCAGGGCGCTGCTGCTGTCCTCCACCTCGATCCGGATCCGGCCCTGCGCCGTCAGCCGCATGCTGACGTGACCGCCGCCCTCCGTGTGGACCAGGGCGTTGGTCATCAGCTCGTCCGCCGCCAGTTCGATCTCGTCGGCCCGGTGCCGCGCGCCCCAGGCCGCCACCGCCGCCCGGATCAGGTGCCGGGCCAGCGCCGGGGCCTTCGTGTCACCCGGTTCCAGCCGCTGCCGCAGCGGGCCGCCACCGCGCGCGGTAGGGGTGCCGCGGCGGCGCAGGACGAGCATGGCCATGTCGTCCCCGCCGCCCGAGTCACCGACCAGGTCGCACAGCACGTCGGCGAGTTCCTCGACGTCGATCGGGCCGCTGTGGACCGCCGCCATCAGCTCCCGCATGCCGCTGTCCGGGTCGGCGCCGGGGCGTTCGATCAGGCCGTCGGTGCACAGCAGCAGGGTGTCCCCCGGGTGCAGTTCGAGGCTGGTGACGGGGTAGCCGGAGCCCGTCCCGGACTGCTCGCGGGGCGGCAGCCCGAGCGGTAGTCCGCCGGCCACCTGGACCCGGTGGACGCTGCCGTCGCCGCGCCGCACGACCGGGTCGAGGTGCCCGGCGCGGACCAGCCGGGCCATCCCGGTGGTGAGGTCCACCTCGGCGTAGGTGCAGGTGGCGAAGCGTTCCGTCGCCAGGTCGCGCAGGAAGGCCGAGGCCCTGGCCATCGCCGTGCCCGGCGTGTGCCCCTCGACGATGTAGGCGCGCATCACGATGCGCAGCTGCCCCATGACGGCGGCCGCGTCCGTGTCGTGGCCCTCGACGTCGCCGACCATCACCCCGACCCGACTCTCGCCGAGCGGGACCACGTCGTACCAGTCACCGCCGATGTCCCGCCCCATCCGGGCGGACCGGTACCGTACGGCGATCAGCGCGCCCGGCACGTCCGGGATCCGGCGGGGCAGCATGGCCCGCTGGAGTCCCTCGGCCAGGTCGTGCTCCTGCTCGAAGAGGATGGCCCGCTGGAGGCTCTGCGCGACGCCGCTGCCGAGCGCCATCAGCAGGTTCCGTTCCTCGGCGGTGAAATCGCCGTCCCGGGTGTAGAGCAGCCCGAGCGCCCCGATGGGCCGTCCCTGGGCGATCAGCGGGAGGTAGACGCCGCTGCGGACGGACAGCGGCTCGATGTACGGCCACAGGTCCGGGTAGCGCTGCTGGAACTCCTCCCGGGAGACGAGGAAGAGCGACTGCATGGTGCGTACGACCTCGCTCATCGGGAGCCGCGCGTCGATCCGCGTGTACTCGATCTCGGGCACGTACGAGCCGAGCTGTCCCTCCGCGACCAGATGGATGCGGCCGCCGTCGACGACGCCCAGCATCACGCTGACCGCGCCGAGGTGCCCGAGGGCCTGCGGGTCCTTGAGGATGTCGGTCACGTCGTTGACGGTGCGGGCGTGGGCGAGGATGGCGGTGGTCCGCTCCACGACGCCGGTCATCCGGCGTCGCCCCTCGATCTCCTCGCCGCCGGCACCTGGCTCGCCGGGGTCGTGGGCGGCGTCGCGGAGGATCCCGATGACGCGGTACGCGCGACCGGACGGCTCCCGCAGGATGTGCCCCTGGATATGGGTCCAGGTCGGCGCACCGTCGCGGGCGCGGCTGCGGACGTACGCCCCGTAGTGGCTCCGGCCGTCCTTGATCGCCTGCGCGACCCGGGTGTCGAGCCGGGCCTCCTCACCGGGTGCCAAGCGGCTCCGGAGCCCGCCGGGGGTCCCGTCGTACTCGTCCTGACGCAGGTCGAGCACCTCGAGGGCGGTGGGATCGAGATGCATCCGTCCGCTGTCGAGGTCCCAGTCGAAGGTGCCCATGCGGTTGAGCGCGAGGCTGGTGTCCGGCCTCGCCGGCCAGCCGACGGCGGGGTTCTCTGCCCTACGGGCCATGCAGCCAGGGTCTCACTCTCGCCCGCCGGTGTCCCTGCGGCAGGACCGGACACCCTCCGTGCCCGGTCCGACACGGCGGAGGTCGGGCGCCGCGACCGGGGCCCCGGCGGCCGGGCGGTTCAGTGCCGGGCGTCGTCCGGCAGGGCTGCGTCATGGACCAACAAGGCGATCTGGACCCGGTTGTTGAGGTCGAGCCGGGTCAGGATCCGGGACACGTGGGTCTTCACCGTGGGCAGGGCCAGGTGGAGGTCCCGTCCGATCTCCGCGTTGGACAGGCCCCGCCCGACCGCCAGGGCCACCTCGCGTTCGCGCCCGGCCAGCGCCGCCAGTCGGGCGCGGGCGGCGGTGGCCCGGGTGTCCCGGCCCGGGTCGCCCGCCACCTGGTCGATGAGCCGGCGGGTGACGGCCGGGGAGAGCACCGGGTCGCCGGCGGCCACCGTCCGGACTGCCGCCACGATCTCCCGCGGCGGGGTGTCCTTCAGGAGGAACCCGGCCGCTCCGGCCCGTAGCGCCCGCAGGACGTGCGTGTCGGTGTGGAAGGTGGTGAGGACCAGCACCTCCGGCGCTCCGGGCAGCGCCCGGAGCCGCTCGGTGGCGGCCAGCCCGTCGACGCCGGGCATCCGGATGTCCATCAGTACGAGGTCGGGTCCGTGCGCGGCGACCAGCGCGGGCACCTCCGCCCCGTCCGCGGCTTCCGCGACCACCTCGATGTCCGGAGCGCCGCCCAGCATCAGGCGCAGCCCGGCCCGGACGATCGCGTCGTCGTCGACCAGCAGTAGGCGGATCACCGGCGCCTCGTCTCCCGTCTCTCCTCGCGTCCTTCGTATCCCGAGTCCTGGGTCCCGGGTCCCGGGTCCCGTCCTCGTCCCCCGGTCAGCCCTGCCAGGGTAGCCAGGCCCGTACCCGGAACCCGTCGTCGGCGGGGAGCGCCGTCAGTCTCCCGCCTGCCAGCCGGGTGCGTTCGGCCAGCCCGATCAGTCCCTGCCCGCCGCCTTCGAGGGCCCCCGGGACCGTGCCCCGGACCGGATCCGGACCGGGCGGCCGGGTGTTGCGGATCTCCACCGTCAGGCCGTCGCCCGGGGCCCCGGACACCCGTACGTGCGCCGCCGCACCGGGCGCGTGCTTGCGTACGTTGGTCAGCGCCTCCTGCACGATGCGGTACGCCGTACGCCCGACCAGGGCGGGCGGCGCGGCCCCTTCGGGCGGGCCGGCCAGCTCGATCGGTCCGCCCCCGGCCCTGGCCTCGGCCACCAGCCGGGGCAGGTCCGCCAGTTCCGGTTGCGGGCGCTCGCCGCCCTCCGCGGTCTCCGGTCCCGCCCGGAGTACGCCGATCACCTCGCGCAGGTCGTGCAGCGCCAGGTGGGCGCTCTCGCGCATCACCCCGGCGGCCCGCTCGATCTCGGCCCGCTGGGCGCCGGGATTGAACTCCAGGGCCCCCGCGTGCACGCTCAGCAGCGACAGCCGGTGGCCGAGTACGTCGTGCATCTCGCGGGCGATCTCCTCCCGCGCCTCCATCCGGGCCCGCTCGGCGCGTGACTCCGCGTCCGCCTCGGCCAGCTCGGCGCGCTCGCGCAGCGAGGCGATGAGCTGCTGTCGGGACCGCCGGAACAGCCCCCAGCCGATCGCCCCGGCGATCAGGGCGAAGTAGGTCACCGCCGCACCGGCCCGTTCCTCGGGCATGTCCGGGAGCTGCCACAGGAAGAAGGGCAGCGGTCCGAAGGCGAGGGCCGCCACCCAGGCCGTGGCCTTCCACGGCCGGGTCGCGGCGACCGTGAACACCGCGACCATCGCCGGTCCGGTCAGGTAGTGCGCCACGCTCCCGGCCAGGAGCAGCACCACGGCCAGTTGGACCGGCCACCGCCGGCGCAGCAGGACCGCCGCGCACCCCAGTCCGCCGACGACCTGGTCGGCGGCCCGCCAGCCCGGCCCGAGGCTCTCCGCGACCGGGATGGACCGCGAGCTCACGGCGGCGAAGCAGGCGGCGAAGAGGAACAGGGCCAGGTCGGCGGCCAGGTCCCGGCGGGTGCGGTGGATGCGGCGCATGTCCTGGAAATCTACGCGGCCGGGTGCGGGAGCGGGCGGCCGCGCCGCGTACCGAATACTTGAGTACGAGCGGGCGCAGCCCTATGGCCGATGTCCGGCCGGGTGGCCCGCTCCTAGCGTCGGAGCATGACCACTACCGATCCGAAATCTCCGACGGCCGCCGTCACGGGTGTGCTCTGTTTCGTCCTCGTCGTCGGCGGCGCGAGCGGCCTGTTGCACGAGTGGCTCGGCTGGATCCACTTCATGGGCTTCGTCCGTTTCCTCGCCCCCGACGGCTACGAGATCTACAGCTACGTCGTCATGATCGCCCTCGGTCTCGCGGTGGGCGCCGCGGGCGACTCGCTCTCCCGTCGCGGGCGCGGCTGATCCGCGGTCCGTCACGGACGGGAGGCGGTCAGCTCTCCTGGGCGGGGCGCTCGGGCTCCTGCTGCTGCGGCGCCGTCCGGGCCGGTTCCGGCTTGGGCTCGGGCCGCGGCGCTGCCGACGGCGGGGCGGACGGGGGCGGGGGCGCGGCCGAGGTCGGCGGGCGCGACGCGGGAGGCGCCTGGGTGGCGGCGGCCGTGGGAGATGCCGGCGCCGCGGAGGTGGCGGGCGCGGACTTCGGTGTCGGTGACGGCCCGGCCGGCTCGGACGGCGGCTTGGAAGGCGTCTCCGGGGCCGGCTTCGACGGCGACTTCGACTCGGCGGTCGACTCCGTGGGAGACGCCTTCGGTGACTCCGTCGGAGTCTTCTTCGCCGACTCCGACGGGGACGGCGTGGGCGACTTCGGTGTCTCGGAGGGCGACTTCTTCGGCGACTCCGACGCGGACGGCGACGGGGTCTTCGAGGGCGACTCGGACGGCGACGTGGTCGGGGACTTCGACGGGGACTCCGAAGGCGACTTCGACGGGGACTTCGACGGCGATGTGGACGGGGACTTCGTCGCTGTCGGGGAGGTCCCGGAGGGGGTCGGCCTCGGCGAGGTCCCGGACGGGTTCGGGGACGTGATCGTCGGGGGCGGCGTCAGCGGCGGCGTCGGGACGGGCGGCGGCGGAATCGGCCGGTCGGGCCGGGGCTTGCCGCCTTGCTGGTGGTGCTCACCCTTGGGGCGCTCGTACCACTGGTTGTCACGGTGGTCGTAGATCACGATCTTGGTGATGACGGTCGGCGCCGGCGCGATGGCCACCACCTTCGTCGGCTGGTAGGAGGGCCACGTCTGTCCGAAGCGCTTCGGGGCGGCCTTCAGCGCCACCGGCGGACCCAGCGGGTTCCCGCACGCGCACCGCACCCGCGGCACACCCCGGTCGTCCACCAGCACGGCCGTCCCGGCCTGCAGCACGGCCTGGTAGGGGACGAGCTTGCCGTCCCGGTAGCCATGGTTCGTCACGCGGGTGTCCATCCGCAGCTGCACGGAGGTGAGGGAGCGGAGGTAGCCGGGAACGGCGGCCGGCTGGAGGCCGAGCGCCGAGGCGAAGGCGGCGTTCCTGGGAGGGTCCGCACCGAGCGAACCGATCAGCTGCTCGACGTCACAGCTGGCCACGTTCCTGGTGCCGCCGTACACGCCCGGGGCGGAGCCGCTGACGCTCCGGGTGCCCACCGGCCCGGTCGGGCTGGCGCTCGGGCTGACCTGGCCGGTGCCGGTGCCCTGGGGAGAGGGCGGTGGGCTCTCGGGCGGGGGCGGTGCGTCCTTGGTCACCGTGGACTCGGTGAAGGGGTCGGGGCCGGTGGCGGCGACCGGCTGGAGGAACACCTCGCCGCCGGCGTTGTCGGTGGTCCCGCTCGGCCGGATGAGCACCACGGCCAGCGCCACCACCGCCGCCACCGCGACGAGCGCGGTGGCCAGCCGTGGCACGGAGCGCCACCAGGGACCCTTGGTCGGCCCCTGCGGCGGGCCGCCCGTGCCGCCGCCCGTGCCGCCCGGTCCTGCCGGGCCTCCCGGCCCACCCGGCGGCGCCGGCGGAGGCGGTGGCGGAGGCCCCTGCTGCCCGCCCGAGAGCGGGCCGGAAGGCGGTCCGGTGGGGCGTTCTCGAGACGGCGGTCGGCCGGACGGTTGTGTGGTCACGGGCTCTTCTTCCCAGGAGGAGTGAGTTCCCCGGGGACCATTGTGTGCGCCGTCCGGGTGGTGCCCGCAAGCCGAGGGTGTCACGGTGGCAGGGTGAGTCCGACGCCAAGATCGTCATCGTCGGGGGGCTCCGCGAGGGCATGGCGGGACGCCCTCGTCGCCGTCGTCGCGGGCTTCGTGGTGATGGCCGTCGTCGCCGCCGCCGGGGTGCTGTGCGCGGGCGCCGGCGACCTTCCGGACGGCGCGTTCCCGCATGTGGTCGCCGCGGTCGTGGTGATGGCGGCGGGCGGTTCGCTGGAGGTGTCGGGCGGTGCCGGTTCGCTGGCGGGGGCGGAGGTGAGCCTGTCGGTGGTCCCCCTCTCGGTGAGTCTGGCCGGCGCCCTCGTCACCGGGTATCTGTTCCTACGCCCCCTGCACAACCGGGCCGTGGCCCGGCCCCGCGAACTCATCGGCCGCGCGGTCCCGTTGGTCGTGCTCTGGCTGCTCGCCCTGACCGGCGCCGCCTTCCTCGCCCGCGAGACCTTCGGCATCTCCACCGGAGACTCACCCATCGGGACCATCACCGAACTGCTGGACGCCGCGCCCACGGTGGGCTTCCGGGCCGATCTGCCCGCCACCCTCCTGTACGGACTGCTGTGGATCCTGGGCCTGTTGCTGATCGCCCTGCTGGTCTCGCGCCGTGCCCCGCTCCCGGCCCGACTGGTCCGCTTCCACTCGGCCCTGCGCCCCGCCGCCTTCGCCACGATGCTGCTGCTCCTCGCCTACGTCGTCGTCGGCATCGGGATCGGCGTGGTCGTGGCCGCCACCCAGGGCCATGCCGACCGGACCTTGGCCGTCATCCTGCTCGGGCTGCCGAACCTCGTCTGGCTCGCTCTCACCCTGGGCTTCGGCGGCGCCTGGGAGGGCAATGTCGAGGGGCCCTTCGGGCTGCCGATGCCGCAGTTGCTGGATCAGGTGCTGCGCGGCTCCGACCCGTCCCGGATCGACGTCTCCGCGCTCGCGGAGCAGGACTCCCGGGCGTGGTGGCTGGTGGTGGTGGCCGCCGTCCTGCTGCTCGGCACGGGCGTGCTGGCCGCCGTACGCTCGCCTGCCCACGTCCGCCCCTGGCAGCACGCCCTCCACCTGGGTGTGGCCCTGGCCCTGGCGACCCTGGCGGTCTGCCTGCTGGGCCGGATCCAGGCCCAGTTCGGCCTTTCCTTGCTGGGTATCGGTGAGGTGGACGGCCTCGGTGGCCAGGTGCGGCTGGAGCCCGTGCTGTGGCGCAACGTCGGGCTCGGGCTGCTGTGGGGCGCGGTGGCGGGTTTCCTGGGCGCTCTGGTGGCCCGGCCGCTGCGCCGCGGCGGCCGGGTCGACGAACCTGCCGGCGCGACCCGCGCGGCGCCCGAGTAGGTGGTCCGACACGACGTCCGGACCGCTCAGGCCGGCCCGGCGGACGCCGGCGGGTCGAACACCGGGAGCGCCCAAGACGGCACCGGTGGCGGGGCGGGCAGGTCGGGCCCCGCGGTCCGCGCCGCCTCGCCCTCGGCGGCCACCTGTCCGGCCCCCTCTCCGGCCGCCTCGGTCGTCGCCGGTCGGGCGCCCTCCCCCGCGCGCCGCAGGGCCCCGGTGAACTCCAGACAGCTGTTCCACCGGTCGTCCGGGGACTTGGCCAGCGCCTTCGCCAGTACCTCGTCCACCGCCACCGGCAGGTCCGGCCGCCGCGCGCTCAGCGGGGGCGGGGCGTCGTACTGGTGGGCCCACAGCAGGGCGATGTCGTCGTCCCGCTGGAAGGGCGGTTCCCCGGCGAGGGCCTCGTAGACCACGCATCCCAGGCTGTAGACGTCGCAGCGGCCGTCCACCGGCTTGCCGGAGATCTGTTCCGGCGCCACGTAGGTGAGGGTCCCGACGAACTGCCCGTCGGTCGTGAACCCGGTCAACGACAGCGACTTCTTCGTCAGGCCGAAGTCCGTGAGGTAGGCGTGTTCCGGGTGGTCGCGGTCCGTGCCCGGCGCGATCAGGATGTTGCCCGGTTTCACGTCCCGGTGGACCAGGTCGTGGGCGTGGGCCGCGTCCAGCGCGGAGGCCACCTGGCCGGCGATCCGCGCGGCCGTCTCCACCGGCAGCGGACCCGTCCGGTCCAGCATCACCCGCAGGTCGGGGCCCTCGACGAGGCGCATGGCGATGTAGAGCAGCCCGTCCGCCTCCCCCGCTTCGAAGACGGGAACGATGTGCGGGTGCTCGATGGTCGCGGCCACCTTGGACTCGTGGGCGAACCGCTGCCTGAAGGTGTCGTTCCGGGCCAGTTCGGGGGCCAGCAGTTTCAATGCCACCCGCCGGTCGAGGCGCAGGTCCCGCGCTTCGTAGACGACGGCCATGCCGCCGCGTCCGATCTCGCTCTCCACCAGGTACCCGGCGATCTGCTGCCCGCGCAGGTCGGTGCGGGCGGCCCCGCCGACGGGCTCCGCGCGTTCCTCGGCCACCGTCAGTCGCCTCCGGGATCGCGGGTCTCCACGATCCGGGTCGGGTCATGGGCCCCCGACCGGTCGGACCCCTCCTCGGGCCCTTCGCGCGGGACTCCGACCACGTCGGTCGGGGTCGGTTCCCTCCGTACGGGGTCCGCTCCTCCCGGACGCGGGTCCGCGGGCGTCGGCACCTCCGTCGGCGGCGGCGGGGGCGCGGGGGTGGGTGCGGGCGTGGGCGTGGGCGTGGCGGGGGCCCCCGGCCCGGCGACCACCGCGTAGGTCGTCATGCGGTCCCCGTCGTCGTACAGCCACCGGCCCGAGTTCTCGTCGTAGAGCCACACCGACTCGCCGTCGATGACCACTCCGGCCCGCAGTCCGCGGAGCGAGCGGCGAAAGGCGTCGGTGTCGATCCGGCCCGAGGCCAGCTCGTCCACGGCCCGCCGGTAGCGTTCCAGGGCCTCGGAGCCCCGGGTGAGCAGCGGCCGCGGGTCCTCGGAGCGGACCGGGGGCCGTCCGCCGACGGTCGGCGGTGGGTGCGGCACGGCGACCAGCAGCCGTCCGTCCACCCAGGCGGACCAGCCGTTGGCACACAGGACCTCCCCCCACTCCCCGCGCCGGGACAGCAGCTGCACGGGCAGGAACGGGTCCAGGGGCACGGTCGGCCGGGAGACGTCGGGGCTCTCCCAGGCGGACAGCCCCTCCTGTGGCACCACATGGGTGGGCCGGAAGTCCGCCACCTCGCCTCCGGGGTATCCCAGCGGGCTGCTCATGAGGCCTACTTCCGCATGACGGTCGGCTCGTGGCGGCGCAGCAGCCGGGCGACCAGCACGGCGAACAGCACGGACAGGACGACGAGCATGCCCATTTCGAGAAGCCAGAGGTGGGCCTTGTGGTCGAACAGCGGGTCCTGGGTGATCTTTCCGGGCACGATCGCGCCGAGGTCGATGGTGCCCGCCATGGCTCCCATGGCCCACCGGGCCGGTACGAACCAGGCCAGCTGTTCGATGACGGGGACGCCGGTGAGTTTCAGCAGGGAGCCGCAGAAGACGACCTGGACGATCGTGAGGAGGACCAGGAGCGGCATGGTGACCTCCTCCTTGGTCACCAGGGCGGAGATCAGCAGGCCGAGCAGCATCGCGGTGAGGGACAGCAGGGCGACGGCGAGCGTGATTTCGATCAGTGGTGGCATGAAGTTGCCGCGGCCACCGGGGGCGTTGATGGTGACTCCGGCGAGGCCGACGAGGGTGAGGACCACGGCCTGGGCGACGGTGATCACGCCGAGGACCACGATCTTGGACATCAGGTAGGCGGACCGGGACAGGCCGACGGAACGCTCGCGCCGATAGATGACGCGCTCCTTGACGAGTTCGCGCACCGCGTTGGCGGCGCCGATCAGGACGCCACCCACGCACAGGATGAACAGGGCGTTCAGCGCCGTTTCGGCGTTGAGGGTGTTGCCGGCCAGCGCGCGGGTCATGGCTCCCATGACGAACGGCAGCGCGACCATGATGATCAGGAAGGTGCGGTCGGACCTGAGCACGGCGGCGTACCGGCGGGTCAGGGTGGACAGCTGAGAGCCCCAACTCTGGGCCTTGTGGGGTGGCCGCGGCGGGACGCCGGCGGCTCGGTCGGCCTGTGCCGTGAGCGGCGGCCCGCCGGCGACGTCGATGTAGCGGTGCTGCAGCGGCGAGGCCCGGTACTCCCCGGCCCAGTCGCGGTCGCGCTCGTTCTCGAAGGCTTCGAAGGCCTCGGGCCACTGTTCGAAGCCGAAGAAGTCGAGGGCGTCCCCGGGGGCGCCGTAGTACGCGATGCGCCCGCCGGGGGCGAGGACCAGGAGGCGGTCGCAGCCTTCGAGGTTGAGCACGCTGTGGGTGACGACGATGACCGTGCGGCCGTCGTCCGCGAGGTCGCGCAGCATGTTCATCACCGAGCGGTCCATGCCGGGGTCGAGGCCGGAGGTGGGCTCGTCCAGGAAGAGCAGGGAGGGCTTGGTGAGCAGTTCCAGGGCGACGGAGACACGTTTGCGCTGGCCGCCGGAGAGGCTGTGGATGGGCTGGTCGGCGCGTTGTTCGAGGCCGAGTTCGCCGATCACCTCGTCGACCCGGGCCTGCCGCTCGGCCGTGGCGGTGTCCTGCGGAAAGCGCAGTTCGGCGGCGTAGGTGAGGGCGCGCCGGACGGTGAGCTGGGAGTGCAGGATGTCGTCCTGCGGGACGAGGCCGATGCGGCTGCGCAGCTCGGCGTAGTCGCGGTAGAGGTCGCGCCCGTCGTACAGGACGGTGCCCTGGTCGGCGGGGCGTAGGCCGGTCAGTGCGCCGAGCAGGGTGGATTTGCCGGCTCCGCTGGGGCCCACGACGGCGAGCAGGCATTTGGCGCCGACCGGGAAGGTGACCCGGTCGAGGAGGGTCTTGCGGCCACGGTCGACGACGACGCCGAGGCCCTGCACGTCGAGGGAGATCTCGCCGGTGTCCACGTACTCCTGGAGCTGGTCGCCGACGAGGCAGAAGACCGAGTGGCCGATGCCGACGATGTCGCCCTCGGTGACGGGGGTGGCCCGGGTGACGGCGGCGCCGTTGAGGTAGGTGCCGTTGTGACTGCCGAGGTCGACGATCTCGTAGCCGCCGTCGGCGAGGGCGTGCAGTTCGGCGTGCCGGCGGGACACGGTGAGGTCGTCCACGACGAGGTCGCTGTCGGGGGCGCGGCCGATGCGGACGGTGGTACGGACCGGCAGCGGTCGTACGGTCGTCGGCTGCCGGAAGGTACCGGTCATGGACGGGTTCGCGACCTGGGAGGGTCGGCCGCCGGCCGCCGCGGGGGGCGGCGGGGGTGGCGGTGGTGGCGGTGGCGACGCCGGCGGCGCGGGGCTGATGACGGCGGCGCGCGGCCCGTCCTCGACGCTGCCGAAGCGCAGCTCGGTGCCGACGCCGACGCTCCACTCGTGGACCCGGTGGCCGTCGGCGTAGGTGCCGTTGGTGCTGCCCTCGTCCTCAAGCGTCCAGTGGTCGCCGTCCGGGCGCAGGATCGCGTGGTGCCAGGAGACGCGGGCGTCGTCGAGGCAGATCTCGCAAAGGGGGTCCCGACCGACGTGGTAGATCCGGTCGGGATCCATCTCGGTGGCGCCCCAGTCGGTCACCAGGACGAGCTGGGGCGCGGTCGGCACACCGGGGCGCTGGACCATGAACAGATTTTCCCACGATCGCGAAGGTCCGGCACCGGTCGGACATCGTCGCAGGTCAGAGGCCCCTTATGGGTAATGACAACGGTCCCCGTTGCAGCCTTTGCCGATCCCGCCGCGGTGCGCTTCACTTCACGCGACGGGACCGAACACACGGGTGCCGCGACGAGACGGGGGACGCCATGAGTGGGCACGACCACGCGCACGACGGCCACGCACACGGGTCGGACGGCCACGGCCACGGACCCGGAGGGCACAGCCACGGCGTGTCGGCGGACGCCGACCGGCGCTGGCTGGCGATCGCGCTGGCCCTGATCGGCGGGTTCATGGCCGTCGAGGTGGTCATCGGCGTCATGGCCAACTCGCTGGCCCTGATCTCGGACGCGGCCCACATGCTGACCGACGCCGTCTCGATCGTCCTGGCGCTGATCGCCATGCGGCTGGCCGCACGCCCCGCCCGCGGCGGTTTCACGTACGGCCTCAAGCGGGCGGAGATACTCTCCGCCCAGGCGAACGGGCTGACGCTGATCCTTCTGGCGCTCTGGCTGGCGTACGAGGCGGTGCGGCGGCTGCTGGACCCGCCGCCCGTGGAGGGCGGGCTGGTCGTGGTGACGGCGCTCGCGGGCATCGTCGTCAATGTGGCCGCGGCCTGGTGCATCTCCCGGGCGAACCGTTCGACGCTCGTCGTCGAGGGCGCCTACCAGCACATCCTGAACGACCTGTTCGCCTTCATCGGAACCGCGATCGCCGGTCTGATCGTGCTGACCACCGGTTTCCGGCAGGCGGACGCGATCGCCACGCTGGTCGTGGTGGTGTTGATGGTCAAGGCGGGCTACGGGCTGGTCCGCGAGTCCGGCCGGATCCTCCTGGAGGCAGCTCCCGCCCATGTGGACCCGGACGCGGTCGGCGACCGGCTGGTGGGGCACCCGCCCGTCACCGAGGTGCACGACCTGCACATCTGGACGATCACCTCGGGTCAGGCCGCGCTGTCCGCGCACGTGCTGGTGGAGCCGGCGGGCGACTGCCACGCCGTACGTCGGGAGCTGGAGCAGCTGCTGGACAAGGAGTACGGGATCACGCACACCACCCTCCAGGTGGACCACGCGCAGGAGTCCCTCCTGACGGTCGGCCGTGGGGGCGGGGGCGCGTCCGACGCCCACTGCGCCGACGCTCACGGTCCGGTCCACCGGCAGGGGCCGCACGACCACTGAGGGCCGTCGGTGCCGGCCGCCGTCACGGCGGAACGCGGACCGCACGTCATTGGCACGGGTCCCCACGGGGCATGGATGGACCCATGACGCACAAACGCAGTGCCGGACTGCTTCTCTTCCGGCGGACGGGTCCGGAGTCGAAGTCCGGGGTCGAGGTGCTCCTCGGACGTATGGGCGGCCCCCTCTGGGCCGGGCGGGAAGTCGGTGGCTGGGCCATCCCCAAGGGTGAATACGGACCGGAGGAGACTCCACGGGACGCGGCCCGGCGGGAATTCACCGAGGAGATCGGGCTGCCACCGCCGGAGGGCGAGTACGTCCCGCTGGGCGAGGTGCGCCTGACCAGCGGAAAGCTGGTGACCATCTGGGCGGTGGAGGCGGATCTCGACCCCGCGCTGATGGTGCCCGGGACCTTCTCGATGGAGTGGCCGCCGCACTCCGGGAACGTCCAGGACTTCCCGGAGCTGGACCGAGTGGCCTGGTTTGCTCCAACCATGGCGCAAAACCTGCTGATTCCCGCCCAACTTCCCTTCCTGGAGCGACTGTTGGAGCTCCTGAAGGTTTGACCCACACTTGCACTTGCCAACACCCTTACCTGCATGGACATTGCACACATGACGAACGTCGTGCTGGTGGGAACCTTGGACACCAAGGGTGTGGAGTACGGCTGGCTGCGCGAGAGGCTGCTGCGCGCCGGCGTCGAAGTGGTACTGGTCGACACAGGAATCATGGGCGAACCCCGGGTGGCCGCCGACGTGCCGCGGGACGCGGTGGCCCGGGCGGCGGGAACGGAACTGTCGGAACTGCGCACGGCCGCCGACCGGGGTGCGGCCGTGACCACCATGGCGAGGGGCGCGGAGGCGACCCTCTTACGCCTGCACGCCGAGGGCCGGCTGCACGGGGTGCTCGCCATCGGCGGGAGCGGCGGCACCTCCATCGCCACCCGGGCAATGCGCGCCCTGCCGCTCGGCGTACCAAAACTGATGGTCTCGTCCATGGCGTCCGGGGACGTCCGCCCCTACGTGGGCTCCTCGGACATCACCATGATGTACAGCGTGGTGGACATCGCGGGGATCAACAGCGTCTCCGCACCGGTCCTGGCGAACGCCGTGGCGGCGATCTCCGGAATGGCCGGGGCCTACGCCCGCACCTCCCCGGAGGGCCGCCCGCCCCGGCTGGGCACGGGTGGCCGCCCGCTGATCGCGGCGAGTATGGCGGGCGTGACCACGGCCGGGGTGGACGCGGCGCGCGAGCGGCTGACGGAGCTCGGCTACGAGGTGCTGGTCTTCCACGTCAGCGGCACCGGCGGCCGCACCCTGGAGAACCTTGCCGGACAGGGGGTCTTCGCGGGGGTCCTCGACCTCACACTCAGCGAGCTCGCCGACGACCTGTGCGGGGGCATCCTCAGCGCGGGCCCCGACCGGCTCAGCGCCGCCGGGCGGGCCGGAATCCCGCAGGTGGTGAGCCTGGGGGCACTGGACATGGTGAAGTTCGGCCCGCTGGAGAGCCTGCCCCGGCAGCTCCTCGACCGGGGCGTCCACGTCCACAATCCGTCCATCACGGTGACCCGTACGACCCCGGCCGAGTGCGCGGAACTCGGCCGCCGGGTCGCCGCCAAACTGCGCGTGGCGAACGGGCCCACGGCGGTCTGCGTCCCGCTCCGTGGACTGTCCACGCTCGGCGCGCCGGGCGGGCCGTACCATGACGCGGGCGCGGACCGGGCCTTGTTCTCGGCGCTGCGCGAGGGCCTGCGGGGAAGTGCCACCAGGCTCTACGACTACGACACGCACATCAACGATCCGGCCTTCGGGCAGGCGGCGGCCGACCGGCTGCACGCCATGATCGGTGCGCTGTCGGCCGCGGCCTGAGCCATCCGCCGTGGTGGGGAACCGGCCACGGCGGAAACCACGTCCCTTGGGGCGTCCGGTCCGGGAAGGGCCGGTGGACGCCGGTCCGGGACCGGTCGTCCGAGCGAATGCGGCGGCGCCACACGGCAGGCAGGGGGCGGGAACGATGAACGACACACGGGCGGCATGGTCGGTCCCCGGTTACACCGAGGTCCGCGAGCTCGGTGCGGGTGGCAGCGGCCGCGTGGTGCTCGCCGTCCACGACGGTACCGGCACCCCGGTCGCGGTGAAGTACCTCAGCGACAGGCTGCGCCAGGATCCGGCGTTCGTCGGCGAGTTCCGGGCCGAGGCGCGGCTCCTGGGCGGGCTGCAGACCCCGTACGTGGTCCGACTGTACGAGTACGTGGAGGCGTCCGGCGGCGCCGCCATCGTCATGGAGCTGGTGGACGGGATCTCCCTGCGCGCCCTGCTGAAGCAGTCCGGGCGGGCCGATGCCGAGGCCGCGCTGGTGGTCCTCAAGGGCTCCTTGCTGGGGCTCGCGGCGGCGCACCGGGCGGGCGTGGTCCACCGCGACTACAAGCCGGAGAACGTCCTGGTCGCGCCGGACGGCTCGTCGAAGCTGGTGGACTTCGGGATCGCGGCGAACCGAGGCAGCACGCCCGGCGTGGCCGGAACCCCCGCCTACATGGCTCCCGAGCAGTGGCAGGGCCGGCCGGCTTCACCCGCGGCCGACGTGTACGCGGCGACGGCGACCTTCTTCGAGTGCCTCACCGGCCGCAAGCCCTTCGACGGGGAGAACTTCGCCGAGCTCGCCGTCCAGCACATCGAGGCGCCGGTACCGGAGACCGAGGCGCCCGAGCCCGTACGTCCGCTGATCCGGCGCGGCCTCGCGAAGGCGCCCGAGCAGCGGCCGGAGAACGCCGAGGCGTTCGTCGCCGAGCTGGAGGGCGTGGCGCTGGCGGCGTACGGGCCCGAGTGGGAGGAGCGCGGACAGCGCAAGCTGGCGGCGCTGGCCGCCCTGCTGCCGCTGCTGTTCCCTTCGGCGGGCGGCTCGGCGGCGGGCACCACGGCGGTCGCCACGACCACCGTGCCCAGCGGTTCCAGCTGGGCACCGGGCCGTCGCGGCTGGCTCGCCGCGGGAGTGGCACTGGTGCTGGGAACCGTGCTGGTCCTGACGACGGACGCGATCGGCGCGGCCCCGGACGCGGCCTCGGCGGTGAGCTCCTTCGCCACGACGAGTGCGGCCCCGCCCGGCTCGGGCTCGCCGAGCCCGAGCCCGAGCCCGAGCGAGTCCGCCTCCCCCTCGCCGAGTCCGAGCCCCTCCGCGTCCCCGAGCCCCTCGCCGACTCCGTCCGCGTCGCCGTCCACCTCCCCCTCGTGGTCGACGAGCCCCACCCCGACGCCGACGGTGAGCTGGTCCCCCACACCGACCCCGACACCGACGCCCACGCTGAAGGTCACGGACGTCTCCGTGTCGCTCAGGACCGGGGTCTACCGGGGCGACGCGACGATCGCCGTCAACTCCCAGGGCACCGGCTCGGTCACCGTGACGGTGGAGTGGTTCCTGGGCAGGACGCAGGGCTCCTACTCCGTCGCCGACGGCTCGGAATCGTTCGTGGTGCCGGCCGGCTCGACGGCTCCGGTGGTCAGGTCCCACGCCTTCTCGCGCGGCCTCGGCTGCTACGGCGGCGTCCGCGTCACCACCAAGCCCACCGCGGGCAACAAGTCCGCGTCGGCCTCGCAGTACCTGCTGCGCTGCACGGACCAGGAGGTGCCCCGATGACCGGGTCCGGTGCCCCCGAGGGCGACGACTACAGCGCCACCGTCCTCGGCAGCCACTGGTTCAGCGGCCCCCCGGACGCGACGAAGCGGATGCCGCCCGAGTCGGTGGCTCCCGACCGGGTCGAGGGCTCCGTGCTGCGGTTCGGGCCCGGGGTCACCGCGGCCATGCCCGCGCCGTTCCCCGTCCATGCCACGACGGGCCTCGGACCGGCGCCCCGGCGGCGCCGCCTGGCGGGCCTGCGGCGGTACGCCCTCGCGGCGTTCGTCCTGGCCGGGGTCCTCGTGTACCTCGGGTGGCAGCGGTTCGGCCCCGGCATCGAGGTGCGGGAGGTGGCCGTGAGCACCGACCCGAAGGGCCCGGCCTGTGACTCGGCGGCCGATGTGGTGGCCGTCGTGGGGACGAACGGGCGCCCGGGCATCCTCACCTACCGGTGGGTGCGCAGCGACGGCACCCGGTCCGAGCAGCTGACCGAGCGGGTGCCGCGCGGCCGACGGGAGGCCCGACTGCACCTGTTGTGGACCTTCAAGGGCACGGGGAGCTACCCGGCGAAGGCGGAGCTCCAGCTGGTGTCGCCCGGGCAGCGCACGGCCGCGGTGGACTTCACGTACCGCTGCACCCCGTAGTCGGCGCGGCGGCGGTGCCGGGCAGCCGGACGACGGCGAGCCCGCCGTCGAGGTCGACCCGGGTGCGCGGCGGGGCGCCGTCCTCCTCGTCGTCGCGCATGACGAGGGCGCTCTGCCGCTCCTTGAGCTCGTTCTGCTTGCCCGGCGAGAAGCCGGCGTGGAGCTGCTCGAAGCCGGTGGCGGCGATCTGCCCCTGGCGGCCGTTCCACCGCCAGGGCAGCAGCCCGGCGCGGCCCGCGCGGGCGAGTGCCAGGTCGAGGAAGGCCACGGCCGTGAGGACCAGAGCCAGACCGGGAAGGGTCATGAAGACGACGAAGCCCATGCGGAGACGGTAGCCGACCCGGGGCCCGGGCCTCTCGGCCCGGGGTCGGGGGGAGGCCGGCGGTGCGTCAGGAGATCGTCACCGGGGTGTCGCGCAGGGTGACGTTCGCGTGGCTCTCCTGGAAGCTCTGGTCGGAGACGAGGGTCAGCCGGGCCGTGGACCGGAACTCCGGCAGGGTCCGGGAGCCGCAGGAGACCATCGTGGTCCGGAGCTTCGCGACGGTCAGCGCGAGCCCCTCGTCGAGGTCCCCCGCGTAGGGGACGTAGCCGTCGACACCCTCCTCGAAGAGCAGCCCTTGGCCCCCCTGGCCGTAGCGCTGCCAGTTGCGGGCCCGGTTCGAGCCCTCGCCCCAGTACTCCTTCACGAACCCGTCCCGGGTGGGCAGCTTCGCACCCGCGGCCTGGTCGAAGCGGGCGAAGTAGCGCCCCATCATGACGAAGTCGGCGCCCATCGCCAGCGCCAGGGCCACGTGGTAGTCGTGCACCAGCCCGCCGTCGGAGCAGATCGGCACGTACTCCCCCGTGCGTTCGCGGAAGGCGTCCCGGGCCGCGGCGACGTCGAGCACGGCGCTTGCCTGGCCGCGGCCGATGCCCTTCTGGTCGCGGGTGATGCAGATGGAGCCGCCGCCCACCCCGACCTTCACGAAGTCCGCGCCGGCTTCGGCGAGGAAGGTGAACGCCTCGCCGTCGACCACGTTGCCGCCGCCGACCGGGACCTCCGGGTAGTGCTTCTTCACCCAGGTCAGGGCCTGCGCCTGCCAGTCGCTGTAGCCGTCGGACGAGTCGAAGCAGAGGGCGTCCGCCCCCGCCTCCAGCAGGGCCGGAACGCGCTCCTGGTAGTCGTGGGTGTTGATGCCCGCACCCACGCGCAGGCGCTTGGCGGCGTCGACGAGCTGGTGGGGGAACCGCTTGTTGTCCGCGTAGTCCGAGCGGAACACCAGGTGTTGCAGGTGGCCCTCGGCGGTCAGCACCGGGAGGCAGTCCAGTCGCTCGTCCCACAGCAGCGCGTTGGCCTCGGACAGGGTGGTGTCGGGCCCGGCGTGGGTCAGGTCGGCGACGGCGGTCATCCGGCCACCGACCGGTCCGGCCAGGTCGTGGCGCTGCGGGTGGAAGTCCCGGGAGGTCACCAGCCCGAGCAGACGGCCGGTGGCGCTCCCGTCGTGGGTGACGGCGGCGGTGCTGTGACCGGTCCGGCGCATGACGTCGACCAGGAGGGCCAGGCTGTCGTCGGGCCGGACGTTGGTGTCGCTGGTGACGAATCCGGCTTTGAAGCCCTTCACCTGGCGGACCGCGGCCGCCTGCTCCTCGATCGAGCGGTTGTGGTGCAGGAAGCTGAGGCCGCCGTTGCGGGCGAGCGCGATGGCGAGTTCGGGGGTGCTGACGGCCTGCATGATCGCGGACGTGAACGGGGACCGCAGCTCGATCGCCGGTGCCTCGCCCACGATGTGCCGGGCCAGGGGGGTGCGCAGGTCGACGGTCGCGGCCGAGCAGTCCGTCCGGGTCCGGTTCGGCAGGAGCAGGAACTCGTTGAACGTCCGCGAGACCTCGGCGATGATCTGTGCCACTCGTTTCCTCCAGACCGGTCGGCCGGGGCCTGGCTGCCCCGCCGTGGGGGATCGCCCCCGCTTCAGGGCCCGGGCAGGCAGAGACCGGCACACCGGCCGTGGAGTTGCCACCGGCCGTGGCAGAGCCCTGACCGGCCCATGGATCCACGGGGTGCGGTCGTGACCTGGCACTTTAGCGGTCGTTCGGCTGTCGCACGAATCGCGACCCCGGCAACGTCGGTTTTCGCCAAGGGAGTTGTAGGCGGCGCAGGCCGGTCCGGGCCGTCCCGGTGTCGGGGTCGTCGGGAGGCCCGCGGCCACTTCCGTGCGTGGCCGCGGGCCGTTCCGCGTTCCGCCCCCGCCGCAACCGGGGGACGGAAGTTCGGGCTCCGGCCGGGTCAGAACCGGGCGTGCGCGGTGATGTCGGCCTCGAACTCGCCCGTCATCGCCGGGGTCACCGTCGGCCGGCACTGCCGGACCGCCGCCAGGTGGTCCTCGGTGGTCGCGCCCAGCTGCGCGGCCGCCGCGCCCCGCGCGCCCACCGCCTCCAGGTCGCGCTCGAAGGAGACCTGGGCCGCGATCCGCGCCGCGTGTTCGATGTCGGCCGGCGTGAAGAGCTCGGTGGCCGCCACCAGGGCGCTCACGTCGACGTCCGGGCGGCCCGCCGTGTAGCGCGACCAGATCGCGGCGCGCGCCCCGGCGTCCGGGGTGCCGATGGGGATGAGGTAGTCGAAGCGCCCGGGCCGCAAGAAGGCCGGGTCCAGGGAACGGATGGAGTTGGTGGCGCACACCAGCAGCCGCTCGTCGCCCTCACGGAAGCCCGGTATCAGCTTCAGCAGCTCGTTGGTCACCCCGTGGATCCCGCCGGGGTGGGCGGGCTCGGTGCGCACCGGGGCGATCTCCTCGACCTCGTCGATGAAGACGAGGACGCGCTCCAGCTCGGCGATCCGGGCGAAGGCGTCGCGCAGCGCGGCCGCCAGGTTGCCCTGGTCGGCGAGGCGGGAGGGCAGCAGTTCCACGAAGGGCCAGCCGAGCCGGGAGGCGATGGCCCGGGCGAAGGTGGTCTTGCCGGTACCGGGTGGTCCGAAGAGGGTGATGGCACGCGGCGGCCGTACCCCGTGCGAGGCGGCCCGCTCCGGTTCGGCGAGCGGCAGCACCACGCGCCGCTCGATGAGGTCCTTCTCCTTCTCCATGCCGGCGACCTTGGCCCACAGGTCGCCCTGGAGGAAGCGGCCGCCGAGGTCGTCGAGGAGGCCCGCGGCCGGTCCGTGCAGCGGCTCGGTCTTCTCGAAGTAGGCGACGGCCGGCTGTCGGGTGTATCCGGCGTTGAGGAGGCCCTCTCCGAGCATGTCCTCCTCCGGCAGGACGTACGCGATGCGGCCGACGCGGGCGGCGACGAGCCGTCGCTCCAGTTCCACGAGCAGGGCGCTGGCCAGGCCCCGGCCGCGCCAGCCGGAGGCGATCGCGATGCGCATGACCCAGGCCCGTTCGCCGGTGACGCAGGCGAGCGCCGCGCCGATCGGGACGCCTTGGTGGACGGCGACCACGCAGGGCTGGCGGTCGGTCAGCGCGCTGATGCACTCGGCGAGCGAGAAGACGGACTCCTGGCCGAGTTCGGCCGTGGTGTCGATCAGATGGACCACCGCCGCGAGATCGCTCTCGCGGTAGTCGTGGATGAGCCAGTTCACCGGGTACCGCCCCTCGTTCGTGCTCCTGCGGCGAGGCTAGGGGCGGCGGGCCGGACGAACACGCTCCGTCATGCACAACACCCGGTCCGGAAACCGTCCGTGGCGTCCATAGACTGGTGCTTTCCGACGACGCCCCGCACCGAGGATCCGCGTACCTTCATGCCTTCCGACATATCTGCCATATCCGGATCCCGTTGTCGGCGCGTTCTGGTGTGGCTGGTCCCGCTGCTGTGGACCCTGGGACTCGGTCTGTGGGGGCTCTCCCGGCAGGACAGCGTGTGGCGGGACGAGGCGGCGACCTGGCAGGTGGCGGGGCGGTCGGCGGGTGAGATATGGGCGATGCTCGCGAACGTGGACGCCGTGCACGGGCTCTACTACCTGCTGATGCACTGCCTCTTCGAGGTCTTCGGGGCGAGCACGACGACCCTGCGGCTGCCCTCGGTCCTCGCCGTCGCGGCCGCCGCGGTGTGCGTGGCGCTGATCGGGCGGCGCCTGGCCGGCTTCTGGGCGGGGCTCGGCGGCGGAATGACCCTCGGACTGCTGCCGGCGGTCCAGTTCCACCTCCAGGAGGGCCGCCCGTACGCGCTGGTCGCGGCGGGGGTCGGGCTCTCCACGCTGCTGCTGGTCTCGCTCCTGGAGCGCGGGCCCGGGCGGCGGGCCTGGCCACGCTGGGCGGCGTACGGGGTCACCGTGCTGGTGTGCGCCCTGCTGAACTGGCTGTCCCTGCTGGTGCTGCCCGCGCACGCGGCGACCCTGGGGTGGGTGCGGGCCGGGCGGCGGACGTGGCTGCGCTGGGCGGCGTACGGCTCGGGCGCGGTGGCGGGGGCGCTGCCGTTGATCCTGTTCAGCCGCCGCCAGTCCGAGCAGGTGTCCTGGATACAGCCGCTGACCTGGACCACGCTGATCGGGCCGGGGATCCTCCTGGCGGTCGGCGGCCTGGCCGCGTGGGCGGGCCGGCCGGGGCGGGCGGACCGTACGGCGGTCCCGGTGGCGGCGGTGGGCCTGCCGTTGCTGGCGGTGCCGCTGCTCGGGCTGATCGGGCTGTCCCTGGTGCAGCCGCTGTTCCAGGACCGGTACGTGCTGTTCGGCATGGTGGGGCTGGCGCTGCTGATCGGCGCCGCCCTGGGGGCCGCCGTACGGGCCTGCGCACCGCGCCTGCCGAGGGCGGCGGGGCTGGTGGTGCCGGGCGTGGCCGGTGTCTCGGTCCTGGCGCTGCTGCCGGTGGAGCTGGGCAACCGGGCCCCGGCCAGCCGGATCGACGACGTGCTCGCGGTGGCCGGCGAAGTGGCCGGGCTGAAGCGGGACGGGGACGCGGTGCTGTTCGTGCCGGCCGCGCGGCGGGACACGGCGCTGGTCTCGCCCGGCGCCTTCGGAGGGCTGGCCGATGTGGCGCTGGCCGCGTCCCCGGCCGCCTCGGCCACGTTGAAGGGCGAGGAGGAGGAGCCCGCGCTGATCCGGGCGGCGCTGCTCGGGCAGCGGCGGGTGCTGCTGGTGACGGACGCGGAGCAGGTGGCGAAGGCGCCGTCGGCGGACCGGGACAAGGTCAAGGCGGAGGTCCTGCGGGAGCACTTCGCGGTGGTGGCCGACCGGCAGGTGCGGGGGCGTCGGGTGACGGTCTACGAGCGGCGTGGATAGCCGCCGATCGACTGCCGACATCCGACATAGCGGGGCCTGTCCGGGCATGACCCGGCCTTCACACGAGCTTCACAGGATTCACAGGGGATTCATACGGAACACCATCCTCCGGACATAGGTTCGGGGGGCAGGGTGGAAAAATGATCCACTCCACGCTCCCCCGAACGGCCCGGCGCACCCGTGCGCGGCGGGCGTCCCGGATCCTGCTCGCGCTGGCCGCGATGGGCGCGCTGCTCGGCGTGGACCTGCCCGACACCGGACCGCCGCTCGGCGTGACCGCACGGGCCCTGCCCGGCGGCACCACCGACCGGGTGGGCGCGCTCTTCGCGGGCGGACCGGACGGCGGACATCACTGCACCGCCTCCGTGGTGCACAGCGAGCGGGGCGATGTGATCGCCACGGCCGCGCACTGCCTGGAGAGCCCGGACACCACCCTCTTCGCGCCGGGCTACCGCGACGGCACGGCCCCGTACGGCTTCTGGAAGCTCACCGGCGCCTACCTCGCTGCGGGCTGGACGGACGGTCAGGACCCGGACGACGACGTCGCGTTCGCCACGGTGGCCCCGGTGGACGGCGAGGAGACCGAGGCCGTGGAGGACCGCGTGGGTGGGTTCGTGGTCGCCGCCGCGCAGCCGGCCGACGCCAAGGTGACGATCATCGGCTACCCGCGCAGCCTGGAGGCCCCGGTGCGTTGCGCGAACACCACCGACCTCTTCTCGGCGACCCAACGCCGGATCGGCTGCCCGGACCTCACCGGCGGTACCAGCGGCAGCCCTTGGCTGGTGGACGGCCGGCTGGCCGGGGTGCTCGGCGGCTACGAGGGCGGCGGGAGCGTCCCGGAGATCTCGTACAGCGCGGTACTGGGCGACCGGGCGGCGGAGCTGTACCGGCAAGCACGATCCTGAGGCGGTCGGACCTGGGACCGTCGGGCCCTGAGACCGTCGGGCCCTGGGACCGAAAGAACGGACGAACCTCCGGCTGTTGTGCCGTCCGGGGCGTCGCCGACGAACTCCCAGGAGCCCGTCGAACCCCATGGATCGCCCCATGTCACGTGCGGTCAGGGCCCGTTCGGGCACGGGTGCCGAAGCCCTGGCGACGGGGGTCGGCGTGGTGTTTCCTTGAAGGAGTTCAGCTGAACGGACACCACCGACCGGACCGCAATCCGCAGGCTCTCCAAGCGCGTCGGACCGGTGTCCGGCATACCGGGGCGAAGACGGAGCCGGCAGGGACGGCGCGCCGGAGGCCAAGCTGATGGGGGATCTCCATGACCGCCGCGCACAACGTCCCGGACATCCTGTCGCAGGAGTTCGCCGAGAACCCGTACCCGACGTACCGCGCCCTGCGCGACCGTCCGGAGCCCGTGTGGCACGAGGCGACCCAGAGCTACCTCGTCTCGCGCTACGAGGACGTGGCGCGGGTGTTCAAGGACAAGGAATCGCACTTCACCACGGACAACTACGCCTGGCAGGCGGAACCCGTCCACGGGAAGACCCTGCTCCAGATGAGCGGCCGCGAGCACGCCACCCGGCGTGCCCTGGTGGCTCCCGCCTTCCGCGGCAACGAGCTCCGGGAGAAGGTCGTACCGCTCATCGAGCGCAACGCCCGCGAGCTGATCGACGGCTTCCGCGGGACCGGGGCCGTGGACCTCGTCAGCGGCTTCGCCTCGCACTTCCCCATCACGGTCATCGCCGACATGTTCGGGCTGGACCGGTCGGGCCAACGGCACATCGGCGGCTGGTACCGGGCCTTCGTGGCCTTCACCGGCAACCTGTCCGGCGACCCCGAGTGCGCCGCGGCCGGAACCCGCGCCCAGGCCGAGTTCGCCGCGTACATGCTGCCGATCATCCGAGCACGGCGGGACGACCTCGGCGACGACCTGCTCTCCGCGCTGTGCACCGCCGAGGTCGACGGCGTGAGCATGAGCGACGAGGACATCAAGGCCTTCTGCAGCCTGCTCCTGACCGCGGGCGCCGAGACCACGGACAAGGCCGTCGCGGGCCTCTTCGCGAACCTCCTGGCCGATCCCGAACAGTTGGAGGCCGTCCGTCAGGACCGCGGGCTCATCGACCGGGCCTTCGCCGAGACGCTGCGCTACAGTCCGCCAGTTCACATGATCATGCGTCAGGCCGCCACCGACATCCCGATGGGCAAAGGCACCATCCCCGCCGGAGCCACCGTCACCTGCCTGATCGGAGCGGCCAATCGCGATCCGGAACGTTATGCCGACCCGGACCGGTTCGACATCCTCCGCGACGACCTGACGGCGACCACCGCCTTCTCGGCAGCGGCGGACCACCTGGCGTTCGCCCTGGGACGGCACTTCTGCGTGGGGGCGCTGCTGGCGAGGGCCGAGGTGGAGATCGCCACGAACCAGCTCCTCGACGCGATGCCGGACCTGCGACCGGCCGCCGGGTACGACCCGGCCCAGCAGGGTGTGTTCACTCGCGGACCGAAGTCCGTACGGGTCGAGTTCACGCCGACCGCGGGCTGAGACGACCGTCGGCGGCACACCACCACCGCTGCCACACCGCTGGGCGGACACCCACCCATCAGCCGAATCAACAACGCTGCGGGTCAATACACCTAGCGGCCGGCCGGGACGCGTTCCGCCTCCGGGGCGGAGGGCTGTGCGGGGAGCAGTTCGATCGAGGGGGTGCGGGAGGCGTCCGCCCGGATGTCCCGCATCCCGCGGCGCAGTCCGTCGCGCAGCCTTCGGCCGAGCGGGCGTTCCACGAGCCGGTGGATGAGCCAGGCGAGCGCCAGCATCGTGGCGGTCACCCCGATGACCAGCGGTACGGGAGCCACGTCGTGCCGGAAGTGATGGATGAAGGTCAGTCCGGCCATCATGTGGATCAGGTAGAGCGGGTAGGTGAGCGCTCCGGCGTGCGGGAGCCAGCGCCACCGGACGCCGTCGAGGGCGCCGAGCGCGATGGCCGCCATCAGGGCGAAGCCGAGCGCGATGACCAGATGGGCGGGCCAGGCCGGCGTCCGCTCGGTGGCCGCCCGGCCCAGGCTGGAGATCATGCGGGCGTGCACGTAGTGCTGCGCGAGCAGGAACTGGACGCCTACGACGGCCCACAGCACGGCGTTCGGCCGGAAGCGGCGCATCAGGTAGAAGCCGATGCCGGCGATGAAGTAGGGGGACGAGGACGAGGACGCGAAGAAGGACAGCACGCCGCTGTCCGCACCGGGAGCCACGACGCCGGCCAGGGTCCAGGCCGCGCAGAACAGGACGCAGTTGCGGTAGGTCACGCCGCGCATGACCACGATCGCGAACAGGACGTAGAACTTCAGCTCGACGAAGAGCGTCCAGTACGCGTCGTCGATGTTCGGGACCCCGACGCCGCCCTGGAGCATCGAGAGGTTCACCATGACATCGCTGAACCCACTGGCCTCCCTGACCTCGGGCCAGGCGAACAGCACGAGGGTGGTGAAGGCCACGGCCGCCCAGTAGGCGGGGAAGAGCCGGGAGATCCGGGACACCGCGAAGTCGCCCACGGTGCGACCCCAGGCGCTCATGCAAATGACGAACCCGCTGACGAGGAAAAATATCTCCACGCCGAGCCAGCCGTAGACGGCGAACCGGTGAGCGTGCGGGAAGATCTCCGCGGGCGGCTTCCCCCAGGCGCTTTCGAGGGCGAAGTAGTGGTAGAAGAGCACGCCGAGCGCGGCGAGGACCCGTACCCCGTCGAGGACCGCCAGACGCCCGCCGGGAATCGCTCCGGCCGACGCGCGACCACGGCCGCCCGTCTCGGACACACCGGCTGCACTGCGCGAGGTCATCCCTCGACCGCCCCCTTGAATGTACGACTGTCTGATTTACCGCTCCGGATCAGCGGAACCCTACAGCTCACGTACGCGCGGCTCACATCGCCGGTCCGGGAATCAGGTGAGAACGGTGGGGGCCTCGAACCAGGTCGGCTCCTCGCGCAGGGCCCGGTGGATCCGGTCCAGGCCGAAGGGATCCAGCGGAGGCAGCGCGTCCACCTCGAACCAGGCCACTTCGAGGGATTCGTGATCGTTGGCACGCGCCTCGCCGCCCGTCGCCCGGCAGCGGAAGGTGATGTCCTGGAACTGACAGACGTCCCCGTTGGGGTACGTCATGGGCTCCGTCATCTGGACGAGGACCACGCGCTCGACGACGCAGCGCACCGCCGTCTCCTCGTACACCTCGCGCACGGCGGTCTCGGCGGGCTGCTCCCCCGGTTCGGCGATTCCGCCGACCACCGCCCAGTGCCCGGTGTCGGAGCGCCGGCCGAGCAGCACCCGGCCGAGGTCGTCGAAGACGATGGCCGTGACTCCGGGCAGCAGGAGCAGCTGATGCCCGGCGCTGGCGCGGATCCGGCGGATGAAATCGGGTGTGGTCATGCCCCGACCCTACGAGGCCGCCGGCCGGAAGCCGACGTCAGGCGGCGCGGCGCGAGCGGATCCGGCGGTTCAGGATCCACCCGAGGCCGCCCGCGGCCAGCAGGAGCAGCGCGTACTCCGGGAGCGGGCCGACGACCGTGGCCGGGGTGCGCCCGGAGCGCAGCGGGATCTCGGCGACCAGCGCGTCCGCGGTGAACATCTTCGTCTGCGAGACGATCTTCCCGTCGGGGCGGATGACGGCGCTGACCCCGCTGGTGACGGGAACGAGGACGGTCCGGCTGTGCTCGACGGCGCGGATCCGGTCCATGGCGAGCTGCTGGTAGGTCATCTGGGTCCGGCCGAAGGTGGCGTTGTTGCTCGGTACGGCGATCACCTGGGCGCCGGCCCGGACGGTGGAACGGACGGCGTCGTCGAAGGCCGCCTCGAAACAGGTGACCATGCCGACGCCGCTGCCTGCCATGTCGAAGACGCCGGGGTCCTTGCCGGGGCCGAAGTCGCGGCGCACCCGGTCCACGTCGGAGCTGAAGAGGCGGACGACGGAGCGCATCGGGATGCGCTCGCCGAAGGGCTGGATCTTGCGCTTGTCGTAGGTCACGGTGGGGCCCTCGACCGGGTCCCACAGGATCATCGTGTTGCGCAGCGGGCCCGTCTCCGGGGCCACCACGGCACCGATGGCGACGGGCACACCGATGGCCTTGACGGCCCGGTCGATGACGTCGTGGGCGTCGGGCTCGGCGTACGGGTCGAGGTCGGAGGAGTTCTCCGGCCAGACGACGAAGTCGGGCTTCGCGGCCCGCCCGGCCCTGACGTCCTCGGCGAGCTGGACGGTGCGCTTCGCGTGGTTGTCGAGGACGGCCCGTCGCTGGGAGTTGAAGTCGAGCCCGAGGCGGGGAACGTTGCCCTGGATGACGGCGACCACGGCGGTGCCGTCCTCGGCCGCGTCGGAGACCAGCGGGCGGGCGGCGAGGCCCACGCCGATCGGGGCGACGACGGTGAGCGCGGTCAGCGCGGCCGTGGTGCGGCCGGGGTGGCGGCGGGCGATGCGCAGGGCCTCGTAGAGGCCGAATCCACAGAGGGCGACGCCGAAGGAGAGCAGGGGCGTACCGCCGAGGGCGACGAGCGGGGTGAAGACGCCGTCCGCCTGTCCGAAGGCGAGCTTGCCCCAGGGGAAGCCGCCGAAGGGGGCCCGGGCCCGCAGGGCCTCGCCCGCGACCCAGACGGCGGCGGCGAACAACGGCCAGGCCGGGAGCCTGCTGACCAGGGCGATACCGAGGCCGGTGAGGCCGATGAGGAGGGCTTCGAGGGTGCTCAGCGCGAGCCAGGGCACCGGGCCGACCTCCTCACCGGTCCAGACGAGGAGCGGCAGCAGGAAGCCGAGGCCGGCCAGGAGCCCGAGGCCGAAGCCGGCCCGGGCGCGGCGGCCGTGCAGACAGCCGGCGAGCAGGGCGAGGGCGAAGGGGGCCAGCCACCACAGCGGGCGGGGCGGGAAGCTGAGGTAGAGCAGCACGCCGGAGAGGGTGGCGAGCAGGGCGCGCAGCAGCCACAGCCCCTTCCGGTGCGCGGCGGACCGGGCGGTCGCGGGGGGCGCGGCCGTCTCGGCCGGGTGCCCGTCGGCGGACTGCGAGGGCTCGTTCCCGGTCGCGCGGGTGACACTGCTGCTCATCTGGCGGAGTGTACGTCCCCGCGCCTCGCGGGCCGGTAAGCGCCCGGCCGCGCTCCACGGGACACCCCTCTACCGGGCCTACCCTCCCCCTGGTCCACCCGGTCTACCGGGCCAGGGCGCGCAGGTGTGTGCGGATGACGCGGACGGCGTTCTCGGCGTCGTCGACGGTGACGGTGAACCGCTTGCCGTCGTCGAGGAGGAGGGCCACTCCCTCGCCGCGCCGGACGATGATCGCGGTGCCCTTCTCGGGGCGCCAGCGGTGGCCCCAGCCGCCCCATTGCTGCGGGGTGATGCTGGGGACGAACTCGGCGGAGGTGACCTCCGTGAGCCGGATCCTGCGGCGGGGCACCCCTACGTGGCCGCAGCGCACCTCCATCGCCTCGGCGTCGACGGTGACGGCGACGTGCACGAAGGCGAGGGTGCCGTAGAGGATCAGCAGCCCTACGGCGAGGCAGCCGATCACGGACATGAGCAGCGGGATGACGCCGGCGGTCCAGGCGTAGTCGACGGCGAGTTCGATGCCCAGCGCGAGACAGGCCGCACCGATGGCGGCGAGCAGCCACTGCACACGGTTGGAGGCGCGGCCCGCCCAGAGCGGACCCGGAGGGTGACCCGTCATGAGTAGCAGCGTACTCACGTTCCGCTTGCCCGCCACCGTCCCTCGCCCACTCGGTGCAGCGCGGCCCCCGCGCCGCGGACGAGCGCGTCGCGCAGGGCGGGGTGGCGGCCGGTCATGAAGCGGTGCAGGTTCCGGGAGGCGAAGGCGACCCGCTGGGCGCTACTACATCTGTGGTACCACGGTTGTGGTTAGTCTGGCAACGTGAATCAGGACCGGAGGAACCGGCTGCGGGACGCGGCCATCGCCGTACTGGCGCGGGAAGGCGGGCGCGGGCTGACGCACCGGGCCGTCGACGCGGCCGCCGCCGTGCCGACGGGCACCGCCAAGAACTACTTCCCGACCCGCGACGCCCTGCTGCGGGCGGCGGCCGAACGCTGCGCGGAGCGGTACCACGCACTGGCCGAGGCTCTGGCGGATCCCGGACCCGAGCACGGGGCAGGACCCGGGGTGGTGGCGGAGCCGGGGCCCGGAGCGGGGCCCGCCGACGCGGCACTGCTCGCGGCACTGCTCGCGGCACTGCTGCGCGACACGGCCGGGTCGGGCCGCACCCGGGTACTGGCATATCTGGAGCTCCAGGCCGAGGCGGCGCGCCGACCCTGGCTGGCCGAGCTGCTGGACCCGGTCGCGGCGGCGGACTTCGCGGCGCACGCGCACCTGCTGCGCGCGGCCGGACTACCGGCCGGGCCGGCGCGGGTCCGCGCCCTGACGCTCGCCCTGCACGGCGCCATCCCCCACCTGTTGACCGGCGCCCCGGCCACCCTGGCGGCGGCCGGCCTGGACGACCTGGACCGTTTCACGCGCGAACTGCTGGCGGTCGTGTGCGAGGAGGAGACCCGGTGATCACCCGATCGGATCGGGCGGTGGGTGCCGTCGTCGGTTCGGCCGCCGGCGACGCGCTGGGGGCGCCCTACGAGTTCGGGGCGGCGGGGGAACTGACCGCGCGCGGCGCGGAGATGGCCGGGGGCGGCGGCTGGGACCCCGGTGAGGCCACGGACGACACGCAGATGGCCGTGCTCGTCGCGGAATCCCTGCTGGAGTGCGGCGGTCTCGAACTCCCGGACATCTTCGACCGGTTCCGGCGCTGGGCGGCCGGGCAGCCCAAGGACATCGGACTGCAGACCGAGGACGTGCTGACCAACGGCGAGTCCTGGGAGCTGGCCGCGGCCCTGCACTTCCAGATCAACGCGCGGGCCGCGGGCAACGGTTCCCTGATGCGCGCCTCCACCTCGGCGGTCTACTTCGCCCCCGCCGGGCGGGAGGGGACCATGGAGGCGGCCCGGCGGATCGCGGCGCTGACGCACGGCGACCGGGCCGCCTGGGAGGGGACCGCGATCCTGCACGAGCTCGTCCGCGTCGCCCTCGATGGGGCCGATCCGATCGCCGCCCTGCCCGCGACGCTCGCCGCGGTGCACCCGAACCACCGCGAGCGGTACGGCCGGGTGCTCGCCCCCGACTGGCATCCGGAGCTCGCCACCGAGTTCAACGGTGCGGTGTGGCCCTGCCTGGGCTCGGCCGTGTGGGCGCTGCGGACCACCTCCACCTTCGCGGGAGCCGTACGGGCCGCCGTGGACCTCGGCGGGGACACGGACACGGTGGCCGCGGTGACGGGGACCCTGGCCGGGGCCCGGTACGGCCCGGCGGCGATCCCGGAGCACTGGACGGCGACGTTGCACGTGCCGCTGCCCGGCTTCGGGGACCGGGTCCTGGACGCGGCGGACCTGCGCACCCTGGCTCAGCGGCTCGCGGCGGCCGGATCCCGCTGAAGGGGAGGTCGAGCCCGGTCAGCCGACGGGCGCACCGTGGCCGGCGAGCAGTCGACCTTCGGCGTACGCGAGCGCGGCGGCGGGCAGGGCGCCCTCGCGCCCGCTGCGCAGCACGACCAGCCCGCCCGTGCGCGGCAGGCCGGGCTCGGGGCGCAGGCCCACGCGGCGCAGCGCCTGGACCGCGACGGGCTCGGCGGAACCGTGGAAGACCAGCTCCGCGCCCTGGGTCCGCGCGGCGAGCGCGGCCCGGATGGATCCCTCGACCAACTCGTAGTGCGTGCAGCCCAGCACCACATCGGTGACATCGGCCGGGGTCAGCGCGGCGGCCGCGGCGACGGCGGCCGTCACGGCGGCGTCGTCGGCCTGCTCCACGGCATCGGCGAGTCCGGGGCAGGGCACCTCGGTGACGCGGGCCCCGGTGGCGAAGTCGCGGATGAGCCCACGCTGGTAGGCGCTGCCGGTGGTGGCCGGAGTGGCCCAGATCGCCACTCGACCGCCGGCGACGGCGGCGGGCTTGATCGCCGGCACGGTCCCGATGACCGGGATGGTCGGCTCCAGCTCGGCCCGCACCGCGTCCAGGGCGTGCACGGTGGCGGTGTTGCAGGCGACGATCAGCGCGTCCGGACGGTGCGCGGCGGCGGCCCGGGCGACGGCCAGTGCCCGCTCGGTGAGGTCGGCGGGGGTCCGCGGGCCCCACGGCATCCCGTCCGGGTCGGAGGACACGACCAGGTCGGCATCCGGCCGCAGCCGCCACACCGCCGCGGCCGCCGCGAGGAGGCCGATTCCGGAGTCCATGAGTGCGATCTTCACCCGGCCACCTTAATCGACCCCCCGCGCCGACGAGGCCCTCCCACGGCAACACCCGTGAGCGACCGAGCCCCGCCCAGGACCCCCGGCACCAGCACGGCAGAGCCCTCGCGCCCCCGGGCCGGGAACCCACCGCACCCGACCCGGAACGCCGTCGCTCGGGGGCCTCGCCCTCCGGGCGAACACACCAGGACACCCCCCACCGGCTCGGGAGACCACCGCCGGAAGGCCGCCGCACCCGGGGCCGTCGGGATGCGCGACACACCCGCCGGGGCGCGGGACACTGCCGCCATGGGCCTCCTCACCGCCGCCTGCGCGGCCTACGCCTCCCTCGCCGCCTGGCTCTGGCTCACCCTCGCCCAGGGCATGTTCTGGCGGACCGACGTCCGCCTCCCGCCGCGTACGGCCCCCGTCCACTGGCCGTCCGTCACGATCGTCGTGCCGGCCCGGGACGAGGCAGAGGTGCTGCCGTGGACCCTGCCCTCGCTGATCGCCCAGGACTATCCCGGCGAGGCCGAGGTGATCCTCGTCGACGACGGCAGCACCGACGGCACGGGCGAGCTCGCGCGACGGCTCGCCCGGGAGCACCCCGGGCTTCCGCTCACCGTCGTCTCCCCCGGCGACCCCGCGCCCGGCTGGACCGGCAAGCTGTGGGCCCTCCGGCACGGCATCGCGATCGCCCGCACCGCGCACGCGGCCGAGCCCGACTTCCTCCTCCTCACCGACGCCGACATCGCACACGAACCCGACAGTCTGCGCGAATTGGTCGCCGCCGCGACCTCCGCCGACCTCGACCTCGTCTCCCAGATGGCCCGCCTGCGGGTGGTCGGCGTGTGGGAGCGGCTCGTCGTACCGGCCTTCGTGTACTTCTTCGCCCAGCTCTACCCCTTCCGCCGGATCAATCGGCCCTCCGCCCGGACGGCGGCGGCCGCCGGCGGCTGCGTCCTGCTGCGCACCACGTCCGCCGTACGGGCCGGGATCCCCGACCGCATCCGCCAGGCGGTCATCGACGACGTCTCGCTCGCCCGCGCGGTGCAGCGGTCCGGCGGTCGGATCTGGCTGGGGCTCGCGGAGCGGGTGGACAGCGTGCGCCCGTACCCCGCGCTCGCGGACCTGTGGCGGATGGTCTCGCGCAGCGCCTACGCGCAACTGCGCCACCAGCCCCTGCTGCTGGCCGGGACGGTGGCCGGGCTGGTCCTCGTCTACCTCGTGCCCCCGGTCGCCCTGCTGACCGGGCTCGCGTTCGGGCATCCGACCGTCGCCTGGGCGGGCGGCCTGGCGTGGCTGCTGATGGCCGGCACCTACCTGCCGGTGCTCCGGTACTACCGCCGGTCGCCGGCGCTGGCTCCGCTGCTTCCGTTCACGGCGCTGCTGTACCTCCTGATGACCGTCGATTCGGCCGTGCAGCACTACCGGGGGCGCGGGGCGTCCTGGAAGGGCCGTACCTATGCCCGGCCCAGTGACGCCTGAAACCGTGAACTGCCGCACGAAACGGAGTCATCCGAGGTCATGGCGTTGTGACGCTGCGTCAGCACGAAGTCGGCGCAACACCCGCCCGGCTAGCACGAGTACGAACAAGATGGGGCGGAAGTGGCGAATCGTGCACGTGAACGTCAAGTGAAAGGTGAGGCCCTGACCTGCGAATATGCAGGTCAGGACGGGGTTGACGACACCTCGCTATGGACCCGGTGAAGTCGTGGGCTTAACTTAGGTCCCATGACCTCCCCCCGCTCCACTTATGGCGGCGGTTACTACTCCGCGCCCTCCTTCCCGGACACCCCCATCTACGACTCCCTCGTCGCCGAACGCGGCACCCCGCAGATCGCCCCGATCCGCGTCCCGGCCGCCTACGAGTCCCCGAGCGCCGGATACTCGAGCGGCGGGTATCTGCCGGCTCTCGCGTCGTCGATGCCCGCGCTGCCGCCGGCCCAGCCCCAGCAGCAACAGACCTCGGGGTACGGATACCCGTACCAGCAGCAGTCGGCCCCGCAACCGATGCCGCTGCAGCAGGCTCCGGCCCCGTACATCCCGCAGCAGCAGCCGATGGCGGCCCGCGGGGGATACATGCCGCAGCCCCAGCCTCAGCAGCCCCGCCCGGTCGCCATGGCCACCGGGTACGAGGCGATGCGGCCGGCCGCGCCGCGTCCGATGCAGGTGCCCGCACCGGTACCGGCCGCTTCGTACGAGGACCCGTACGGCCGCCCCTACCAGGGGCGCGGCTACTGACGGGGCGCCGCGACGCGGGTGACGCGGGGGCCGGCAGGATGCCCCTATGTCGAACATGCACGTGCAGGCGCTCCACATCCATCCCGTCAAATCGGTAGCGGGGGCCGCTCCCGACGAGGTGGCCGTGGAGCCCTGGGGTCTGTCCGGGGACCGACGTTGGGCGCTGATCGATCCCGAGGGCACGGTCATCACCCAACGCCGTCATCCGCGCCTGGCCCTGGCCGCGGCCCGTCCCGCGGGTGGCGGTCGGATCGTCGTGACGGCGCCGGGCATGGCGGAGCTGTTCGTGGAGGTGCCCGAGCCGGGTCCGCTGGAGCCGGCGATGCTGTTCGGGAAGAAGGTCGAGACCGTCACCGCGGCGACCACCGCGGCCGACTGGTTCAGCACGTACCTCGGGGAGCCGGTACGGCTGGTGCACATGGATGATCCGGCGGTACGCCGTCCCGTGGATCCGGACTACGCCCTGCCGGGCGAGACCGTGAGCCTGGCCGACGGCTATCCGCTGCTCATCACCACGCTCGCCTCGCTGGACGCGCTCAACGCGCTGATCGCTCAGGGGGACCACCCTGTGGAGGGTCCGCTGCCCATGAACCGTTTCCGCCCCAATGTGGTGGTTTCGGGGGCCGAGGCATGGGCGGAGGACCACTGGCTGCGTATCGCGATCGGCGACGCCGTCTTCCGCGGGGTGCGCGAATGCGGCCGGTGCGTCGTCACCACCACGGACCAGGAGACGGCGGAGCGGGGCAAGGAACCGCTGAAGACCCTGGCCAGGCATCGGCGGATCGGCAAGTCGTTGGCCTTCGGGCGGATGCTGGTGCCGGTGCGCGTCGGTACGGTGCGTGTCGGCGACGAGGTACGTGTCCTCCTCTGACGCGTGCGGCACGTGCCGGCGACAGAGGGGACGGGGGTGACGAAAGGGACGGGAGGGTGGTCGCGGACCGGCGACCGGCCGACCGGATTGACACCTTCGAGGGGCTCGGCGCCCGGGCTGGAACCAACTGGCACGACCAGGCCGTTGGAGCAGTCAGGACAGAGGCGCAGACAGGCGGAGACGGGCACAGGTTGGGGGAGCCGGACCGTGCGAACAGCAATGGGTGTGTGGCGTTGGCGGCGCAATCCGCTGCGCCGGCCGACCGATCTTTTCGAGGCGTGGGTGGCGTTCGCCGCGCTGGTGTGTGTCCTGGTGGTGGCTCCGGCCATCGGCTGGGTCGCGGGCCTGCGGGTGGACGGAACCCTTCAGCAAGCCGCGCACGAGCAGCGGCAGGAGCGTCATCTCGTCCCGGCGGTGGTCCTGCGACCCGCCTCGGAGTCGGCGACGTCTGCCGACACGGACGCGGACGCAAGCGCGTCCGTGGGCGTGAGCGCGAGTGCGAGTGCGAGTGCGAGTGCCGACACGTCGGCACCGCGGACATCCCCGCATCGGACGCAGATCGTGGCCTCGTGGACCGCGCCGGACGGCAGCAGCCACCAGGGCACGGTGCCGGCCGCGGAGGAACCGCCGCGTCCCGGCGAGCGGTTCCGGATCTGGACCGACGCCCGCGGCAGGCTGGTGGGGCAACCGCTGGACCCGTCCGCGGCCATGTTCCACGCGGGGATGGCAGGGCTGGCCGCCGCCATCTGCGTGGCCACTCTGGTGGAGACGGTCCGGCGGCTGGTCGTACGGCGGCTCATGCATCGGCGGTACATACGTCTGGACCGGGCCTGGGCGGCGGCGGGGCCGGACTGGGGTCGAGCGGGCGCGGGCAGCTGACCTGGCAGCTCATCGGCTCCGCGCGCGCTACGGTGGAGCGGCCGGACGGGTCACTCCAGTGACTCCGGTGGCCGCGGTGACTTCGGACTTCAGTGGCATCGGTCGTATCGGCAGCGCGAGCACGAGGGTGGGGGCACGACAGCACCATGGTTCAGGGCACGGTCCAGGTGACACACGGCGGGACCTCGCGGTGGCGGCGCCGCTCCGGTGAGTATCCGACGCTGACCGCCGCGCTCGCCGTCGCGGGTGACGGGGACGTGCTGACCATCGCCCCCGGCACCTACCGCGAGAACCTGGTACTGGACCATGCCGTCACCCTGCGCGGACCGGAGGGCGGTGCGGGGTCGGTGCGGATCGCCCCGGTCGACGGGGTCGCGCTGACCGTGCGCGCCTCGGCCGTCGTCCAGGACCTGTACCTGGAGGGCCAGGACCGGGCGGCGCCCGCGCTGCTGGTGGAGGACGGCTGCCCCGAGCTCACCGATCTGCGGGTGAGCACCCACTCCGCCGCCGGCATCGAGGTCCGCGGCTCGGGAGCCCGGCCGCTGGTGCGGCGCTGCACGGTGGAGAATCCGGCCGGTGTCGGCATCGCCGTACTGG
Organism: Streptomyces sp. NPDC048331; assembly: GCF_043201215.1. NCBI lineage: Bacteria > Bacillati > Actinomycetota > Actinomycetes > Kitasatosporales > Streptomycetaceae > Streptomyces > Streptomyces sp. NPDC048331. The sequence continues at coordinate 209,683 of NZ_JBICYT010000003.1, forward strand.
ACGGCGGCGGCGGGGTGTTCGAGGAGTGCGAGGTCGTGGCCGCCGGGCAGAACGGCATCTCGGTGCGCGGCGGCGGCCGGCCCCGACTGGAGCGCTGCCGCGTCCATCACGCCACGGGCGCCGGCATCGGAATCACCGGCGAGGGCTCGGGGCTGGAGGCACTGGGCTGCGAGGTGTACGAGGTCAAGGGCGCCGGGGTGCAGATCGCCGCGCGCGCCACGGCCCGGCTCACGGACTGCTCGGTGCACCGCACCTCGGCCGACGGGGTCACCCTCGACACCGACGCGGTGCTCACCCTGACCGGCTGCGACATCCACGACATTCCGGAGAACGCGGTCGATCTGCGGTCCCGTTCGGTCCTCACCCTCAGCCGCACCACCGTGCGCCGGTTCGGCCGCAACGGCCTGTCCGTGTGGGACCCGGGCACCCGGGTGGACGCCGAGTCCTGCGAGATCCACGACAGCACGGGCGACTATCCCGCGGTGTGGATCAGTGACGGGGCCACGGTCTCCCTCGACTCCTGCCGGGTGCACGACGTGCCGGACGCGCTGTTCGTGCTCGATCGCGGATCGCGGGTCGACGTCGTCGACAGCGATCTGTCCCAGGTCCGCAACACGGCCGTCTCCGTGAGCGACGGTGCCACCGCGCAGCTCGACGACTGCCGGATCCGGGAGGCGGCGACCGGGGCCTGGTTTCGCGATCACGGCAGTGGCGGCACGCTCGCCGGCTGCACGATCGACGCCGTGCAGACCGGCGTGATCGTCACCAAGGGCGCCGACCCCACCCTGGAGCGGTGCACGGTCACCTCCCCCGCCGAGGCCGGCTTCTACGTGTCGGCGGGCGGCCGGGGCACCTTCACGGCCTGCCGGGTGACGGGCAGTTCCGGTTTCGGCTTCCATGTCATGGACGGCTGCCGCACCACGCTGGCGCGCTGCCACACCGAGCGCTGCGCCCGCGGGGGTTACGAGTTCGCGGAGGACGGGCCGACCGTCGAAGGGTGCACCGGCGACGAGTCCGCCGCGCGTCTCGCCGACCGGGCCACCCCTGGTGGTGCGCCCACCGAGGCGCGGGCGGGCCTTCGTACGACCACCGCGACGCAGGGCCCCGTGGCGCGGCCGGCGGCGACGCCCCCGCCCACCGTGCCGCGACCCGCGGACGGGGCGCAGGAGGCTCCGACCGCCACCGCGCCGGCTTCCGGCGAGATGCTGGGCCGGCTCGACGCGCTGGTGGGCCTGGACAGCGTCAAGCGCGAGGTGCGGGCGCTCACCGACATGATCGAGGTGGGCCGGCGGCGGCAACAGGCGGGCCTGAAGGCCGCCTCGGTGCGCCGGCACCTGGTCTTCACCGGCTCCCCCGGCACCGGCAAGACCACGGTCGCCCGGCTGTACGGGGAGATCCTGGCCTCGCTCGGGGTGCTGGAGCGCGGGCACCTGGTCGAGGTGTCCCGGGTGGACCTGGTCGGCGAGCACATCGGCTCCACGGCGATCCGTACGCAGGAGGCGTTCGAGCGGGCGCGCGGCGGGGTGCTGTTCATCGACGAGGCGTACGCGCTGGCGCCGGAGGACTCCGGCCGGGACTTCGGGCGCGAGGCGATCGACACGCTGGTGAAGCTGATGGAGGACCACCGGGACGCGGTGGTCGTGATCGTCGCCGGGTACACGGCGGAGATGGAGCGTTTCCTGACGGTGAATCCGGGAGTGGCCTCACGCTTCTCCCGGACCATCACCTTCGGCGACTACGGCCCCGAGGAACTGCTGCGGATCGTGGAGCAGCAGGCGGAGGAGCACGAGTACCGGCTCGGGGAGGGGACGTCGCGGGCATTGCTGACGTACTTCGCGGAGCTACCCAAGGGCCCGGCCTTCGGTAACGGCCGCACGGCCCGCCAGACCTTCGAGTCGATGGTCGAGCGGCACGCGGGCCGCGTGGCCCAACTCGCGGAGCCCACTACGGACGACCTCACCCTGCTGTTCCCGGCGGATCTACCGGCGCTGCCGGCCCTGCCCGCTCCTTGCTGACCGGGAGCCGCTGACCCGGTAGATCGGCCTGCGCGGCGGCTTCCAGGCGGCCGAGCAGGGCGTCACGTTCGGCGGCGAAGGCCGGATCGGCCTGGTAGTCGCCGTGGCACAGGATCGGGGCGGGCAGCGGATGACGGGCGCTGCGCCCGTAGGCGAGCGGGTCGGCGAGCGGGCCGCGGTCCACGTCCGGGTCCGCGCCGGGCAGCGCCGGTCCGCCGATGGGGTCGGTCGCCCGCCAGAGGTTGCGCCAGCAGTCGACCTCGCGGTGCAGGGCGGTGAGCGGCCCGGGGCCGAAGTAGGCGGGGAACCAGCGGCCGTAGAGGCGGGCGAGCGGGGATCCGTAGGTGAGCAGGGCGACGCGGCGGCGGGCGGGCGGCGGCAGTTGCCAGACGGCGGCCGCGGCGAGCACGCTGCCTTGGGAGTGGCCGGAGATGACCAGGCGGCCGCCGGTGCGCCCGGTCCAGCCGGCCATCCGCCAGGTCAGGTCGGGGACGGCACGCTCGGCGTAGCAGGGCGGTGCGAAGGGGTGGGCGGCGCGCGGCCAGAAGGTGCCGACGTCCCACAGGATCCCTATGGTCCGGCGGGCGGCGGGGTCCCGGTAGGCGCGGCGGCCCCAGGCGACGAAGGCGGCGATGCCCAGGCCGATGAGCCAGGACCCGGTGTCCTGGGCGGCGCGGGCGGCGGCCTCCAGCACCGGCAGCGTCCCACGGGCCGCCTCGCCCGGAACCTTCCCGCTGAACCAGGCCCCGGCCAGGGCGCCCGCACCGAGTACCAGGGTGATCCCGGAGACGGCCGCCACGAACCAGGGCGCCGAGTCGGTGAGCGCGGCCGCGGTCCGCGCCCCGGCGATCCGGCGGCTGCGGGCCAGGTCCGGGGTCTCCCCCGGGTACTCGGCGGCCACGCCGGCGGCGAGCCGACCCCGTGCCCGGGCTCCGCGCACCGCGAACCGGACCGCGAGCAGGGCCAGTACGAGGAGCAGCGGGGGCAGCACGGCGGCCTGCCAGGACAGCAGCACGGGCGGCCCGGGCAGCGCGGCGCCGGGCATGCCGGGCTCGGCTCCTCCGTCCAGCCAGTCGGCGACGCGCTGGGCGACCCCGCCGGACATCACCCCGCCGAGCGCGCAGCCGAGCATGGCGACGGCGGGCCCGCCGAGGCCGTACAGGGCGGTCGCCGGGTCGGGCGCCCTGCGGTAGAGGTGGCGGGCGACGGCGGCCAGCGCGAGCACGCAGAGCCCCTGACCGAGCATCAGCACGCCGAAGGTCAGGTCCCCGGGGAGCCGTCCGGTGGCGGTCCAGTCGGGCCGCGACCAGCAGGCGTGCACGAGGACGGCGGCGAGCAGGGCGAGGGCGGCGCCGGGCAGCAGGGTGACGGCGGCCCGGTCGAGCCGGTGGTCGGGCCGGGCCTCGGTGCGGCCGCGCCGGCAGACGACCGAGGCCACGGCGACGGCCCCGACGGCGAGCAGGACCTGCGTGAGCGTGCCGAGGGCCGCGAGCACGGGGGCCCCGGAGCGGCGGTCGTGGCGGGCGGTCGGCACGGAGACGGCCACCGCCACGGTGAGCAGCCCGGCGGCGGTGTGCGCGGCGCGCAGCCGGGCCACGAGCCGGCGGCCGTACCAGAACCCGGGGCGCCCGAGCGCGGGCACGGGGTCCGACGCGGTGTCCGGGTCGGCGGCGCCGGCGGGCGGGGGCTGGGACTCGTAGGCGCTCCAGGTGCGGTTCGACAGGTACCAGAGCAGCCCGGTCAACGCGGCGGGGACCAGGGCCCCGAGGGCGAGGCGCCGCCCGGGCTGGGCCCACCAGCCACCGCCGGGCGCGAGGAAGCCGAGCCAGGAGCGGAACCGGGAGCCGGCGCAGGTACCGGAGCCCGCGCACTGCCAGGCGAGGAGGTCGAGCGCGACCTCGCAGGCGGCGGCGATCAGCAGCACGGTGAGGCTGAGGGCGAGGATCCGTACGAGGACCCCGTACGTGCGCACGGCGCGCGGCGCGGGGTCGGTGGCGGGCGTGGCCGGCCGGGCCCAGTGGGCGAGGTTGGCCACCATGAAGGGCAGGAGCAGCAGCCACAGGGCGCGGGCGCCGTTGCCGGAGGTGAGCCGGGACCAGCAGTAGGCCTCGGGGACGGGTCGCCCGGCGTACCGCTCGGGGTGGGCCTCGGCGTCGGCGTCCTCGGTACGGCGGAAGACGGCGGCGGTGGAGTCGCCGGTGACCCGGACGGTGCGCGGGTCCCCGAGCAGCTCGCCAGGGGCGGCTCCGGCGACTCCGTGGACGAGGAGTTCGAGGGCGAGGGGGGTACCTGACGTCGTGTCGGGCGCGGGCGGGGTGTCGGGCACGGGTGCGGGTGCGGGTGCGGCGCCGGGCCGGGTGTCCGGCCGGGCGTGGGGTGGGGCGTCCGGTGGGGAGGTGTCGGGCTGGGGGCGGTCTGGCACAACGGCCTCCGCTCGCGGGGCGGGATCGGCGCGACTCCAGCATCCCGCGCGCGGGGGCGGCTGCCCAGGTCCCACGCGGAGATCGACACAGATCGGACGGAGTCGGACGAGGTCGGGCGACGTCGGGCGAGCTCGGACCGGATCACTCAGGATCGGTCGAGATCGCTACGGACTTCTCACGGGTGCGGGGCTATGGTGGCGCGCACGCCCGTTCAGCACCTCACCCCAGGGGGTACCGCCCATGGCTCGCCGACTCCGCCCGGTGGGGCTCGACTTCATCGAGGACGCGCCCGTACGGCTGGTCTTCGACACCTACGCCGTGGCACCGCCGGAGGCCGTGTACCAGGCGCTCGCCGAGGAAGTGGAGGGCTGGGCGTACTGGTTCGGGGCGGTGACGTCGGCCCGTCCGACGCACGGGGGCGCGGGCCGCGAGGTCAGGCTGAGGGGTGGGGTGCGCTTCCAGGAGACCGTCATGGCCGCCGATCCCGAGCGGCGTTACGCCTACCGGGTCGACACCACCAACGCCCCCGGGATGCGCGCCCTGTTGGAGGAGTGGCGGCTGACCCCGGCCGGTACCGGCACGCATGTCCGCTGGACCTTCGCGGCGGACGGGCCGACCCCGTTCCGCCTGGGCCTGACCGCCGCCCGCCCGGGCCTGGGCCACTCCTTCCGCACGGCGGTCCGCAGCCTGGACCGGCGACTCGGCGCCCGCCGCACGCCTTAGGGCGTCGTGCCGGACACGCGGTACACCTCGGCGAGTTCTCCGTAGCCGCCCGCACTCCAGACGGCCCTGCGGAACTCCCGCAGGGTCATCCCCCGCCCGTCGGCGCCATGGACCACCGCGCAGCGTGCGCAGTACCAACCCCGGGACCAGACCTCCTCGGCGGCGTCCCGGCCGGCCGCGATCCGCGCCCGGAACGCCCGCCGGGTCCGTACGGACGGGACGATCAGCAGGATCGCCCCCAGCAGGGCGGACGGCGAGAGCCAGGCCAGGAACAGCAGCTCGGCCCCTGGCGCGTCGGCGAACCAGTGCCCGCCCAGCGCACCGCCGATGAAGGTACCGATCGCCACCAAAACCGACAGCACGCCCAGGGCGGTCCGACCCGCGGTCTCCGGGGCCGGTGGGGCCGCCGCCAGCGCGTCGGCCAACCGTGGGACGACCTGGCGGACAGCGGTGCGCCGGTCGCCGTCTCCGGTCTCCTCATGGAACCGGCGCTCCCCGCCGAGACAGACGGCCGGAACGGCACGGACCTCGTCGGAGCGCCGGCAGCTCGGGCACTCCAGGGAGGAGGGCCGACTCTCCTCCCCGGGCCGGACACCCGGACCGGCCACCTGGTCCTGTCCGCGCGCTTCCCGCTCCGGTCCGCTGTACTCGATGCCCGCCATGTTCCCCCCGACCGCCCGTGATCCGAACGCGCCGAGCGTAGCCAGGCAATCTCCCTGCCGACAGGGAGATTTCGTCATGACATCGTCACGGCGGCGCACTCCCAGGACCGCACCCGGGCGGGCGCGCGACCGGCGACCCCTGGACCGTCAAGCGGTGGGCTCGCTCCAGACCCCGGTCGTCAGCAGCGTGTCGATGGTCTTCGCGTACGGGGCGATGTCGAGCCGCTGCGCCGCCAGCCACTCGTCGGAGTAGTACTTGTCCAGGTAGCGGTCGCCCGGGTCGCACAGCAGGGTGACGACGCTGCCCGTGCGGCCCTCCGCCACCATCTCCGAGACGATCTTCAGGGCGCTCCACAGACCGGTGCCGGTCGAGCCGCCCGCCTTGCGCCCTATGGCCGTCTCCAGCGCCCGGCAGGCGGCGACGCTCGCCGCGTCCGGGACCTTCATCATCCGGTCGATGGCCCCCGGCACGAAGCTCGGCTCCATCCGCGGCCGGCCGATGCCCTCGATGCGGGAGCCGCAGTCGCTGCTCGCGTCCGGGTCGTTGTTCGTCCAGCCGTCGAAGAAGCAGGAGTTCTCCGGGTCCGGAACGCAGATGCGGGTGTCGTGCTGCATGTAGTGCACGTAGCGCGCGATGGTCGCCGAGGTGCCGCCGGTGCCGGCGGTCGCCACGATCCAGGCGGGCTCGGGGTACCGCTCCAGGCGCAGCTGCTGGTACATCGATTCGGCGATGTTGTTGTTGCCGCGCCAGTCGGTGGCCCGCTCCGCGTACGTGAACTGGTCCATGTAGTGCCCGCCCGTCCGTGCGGCGAGCTCCGCGGACTCCTCGTACATCTTCATCGGGTCGTCCACGAAGTGGCATGCGCCGCCATGGAATTCGATGAGGCGGCACTTCTCGGGGCTGGTCGTGCGCGGCATGACGGCGATGAAGGGGACACCGATCAGCTTGGCGAAGTACGCCTCGGAGACGGCCGTGGAGCCGGAGGAGGCCTCGATGACGGGGCGGCCGGGGCGGATCCACCCGTTGCAGAGCGCGTACAGGAACAGCGAGCGGGCGAGGCGGTGCTTGAGGGAGCCGGTCGGGTGCGTGGACTCGTCCTTGAGGTAGAGGTCGATGCCCCAGGCCTCGGGGAGCGGGAAGCGCAGCAGGTGGGTGTCGGCGGAGCGGTTGGCATCGGCCTGGACCTTGCGGACGGCCTCCTTCAGCCAGGCCCGGTAGTCGGCGTCGCTGCGATCGACATCGACGGTCGTGGCAGTCGTGCCGGTGTTACCGGATGCTCTGGTGGTGCCGGTGGTGCTCATGTGCCGCGCTCCTTCGTGGGTGAACCTCGCCCCCCTTCTTTGCAATGTACCCCTCCCACCTGCGCAAACGTTCACTTTGGGTTTCCATGCGGATCCCTTTCGATCGCGTTCGGTTGCACTGCGCGGCACCGTGGGTGACCCTGGTGGAGCATTACCGAGGGTGCAGCACCCGTAACACTCATGTCGGGGAGTCGCAGCCGTGATCAGTCATTCCCGCAGGCACTGCGTCGTCGAACTGCAGGCCTTGCCGTCGCGGATCGGCCAAATCCGCAGAATCGTTTCTGCACAACTGCGCCACTGGGAGCTGGATCCGCTCATAGACCGGGCCGCGCTCGGTGTGACGGAACTGCTCAGCAACGTCCACCGCCACGCGCAGCCGGACAAGACCTGCACCGTGGAGATCGAACTCCGGCTCGGGCGTCTTACGGTCTCGGTCATCGACAGCGATCCGCGGCTGCCGGTCGTCCACGAGACGCGGGCGGAGGCGCTGGAGACCTGCGGACGCGGGCTCGCCCTGGTGGCAGCGCTCAGTGAGGCCTGGGGGACGCGCGAGCGGCCCGACGGCCCCGGCAAGGCGGTGTGGTTCTCGCTCACCGCGGCCCCGGCCCCGGCGGCCCTGGTACGGCCGGTCCCGATCAGGGCCACGCCCGTACGAGAACCCGCGCGCGCGGTGCTCCTCGCCGTCGATCCGGGGGCCGTCGCGACAGGCCTGCCGGTGGCCTCGCCGGTCGGCGCCCGCCCCGGGTGACCGCCCGGCCGACCCGCCCGGCCGACCCGCCCGGCCGACCCGCCCGGCCGGGACCGTCCGGGCCTGGTGGACGGCCCGAGCCCGGGATGGACGGCCCGAGCCCGGGGGACGGCCCGAGCCCCCGGCAAGATCCGGCGGGCGCGAGCCCGCACCGATCGGCAGGACACCCGCTAGGACAGCGCTCCGAGCGGGTCGTCGAGCACCGGCTGCCACGCCAGCTCGGCCGCGCCGACCAGGCTGTTGTGGTCCAGGGTGCACGGCAGGATCGGTACCCCGCCGCTGCGTCCCCACAGGCTGCGGTCCGCGACCACCGCGCGCAGCCGCTCCGGGTCGGCGTGCAACAGCTCCCGGTGCAGTCCGCCCAGGATGATCCGGTCCGGGTTGAGGATGTTCACCAGGCCCGCGAGGCCGAGGCCGAGCCGGTCGATCAGCTCCTCCGTGGCCGCCCGTACCGCCGGTTCCGCGGGCTCGTCGCGCAACAGGTCACGGGCCTGCTGGAGCAGCGACACCTCGGGGCCGGGGCTGCGGCCCGCCGCCGTGAGGAAGGCCAGCGGGTCCGCCTCCACGTCCAGGCAGCCGCGGCTGCCGCAGTGGCAGGCCCGCCCCTCGGGGTTCACGGTGAGGTGGCCGACCTCCAGGGCCAGGCCCGAACTCCCGCTGTGCAGGCGGCCGTCCAGTACGAGCGCCCCACCGACCCCGCGGTGCCCGGTGGCCACGCACAGCAGGTGCTGGGCGCTGCGCCCCGCGCCGTGCCGATGCTCGGCCAGGGCCGCGAGGTTGACGTCGTTGCCGGTCAGGGCCGGGCCGTCGATCCCGGCCGCCTTCACGCGTTCGGCGAAGATGGCCCGTACCGGAGAGCCGGCCGGCCACGCCAGGTGCAGCGGGTTCAGGGCCGTACCGTCCGGTTCCGCGACCGCCGAGGGGACCGCGAGTCCCGCGCCGACGCAGCGACGGCCGCTCTGCGCGAGCAGCTCCGCGCCCGCCTCCACGACCGCGCCGAGCACCTGCGCCGGATCGGCGGAGACGGTGACCTTCCCCGGGGCGGTGGCCACGATGCGGCCGCCGAGGCCGACCAGGGCGGCGCGGAAGCCGTCGGAGTGCACCTGGGCGGCCAGCGCCACCGGACCGTCCTCGGCCACCGAGAGCCGGTGCGAGGGGCGGCCCTGGGCTCCGCCGGTCCCGCCGGCGCCGCCCGGGCGGGAATCGACCCGGATCAGCCCGAGGGCCTCCAGCTCGGCGGCGACCGCTCCGGCCGTGGCGCGGGTGACCCCGAGCTCGGCCGTCAGCACGGCGCGGGTCGGGGCGCGGCCGGTGTGGACGAGCTCCAGCGCCGGCCCGAGCGCGCCGCGACCCCGTTCCAGCCTGGTCCGCGCCGCCGTACCGGACGCGGACGGCGTGGTCACATCCCCCACCCGCGGCGGGGCCCCGTTGCCGTTCATGGCATCGATCCTCGCATGATCGGAGGACGCCGGGTGCCGCCGCTCAGCCCAGCCCGCCGACCCGGAGTGTGATGTTCAGCCGCCCGGTCAGTCCCAGCTCCCGCGGGCCCGTCCCCGGCAGGACCTTCGGTACCCCGTGATAGGCGAGTCGGCTCGCCCCGCCGAAGACGAAGAGGTCCCCGCTGCGCAGCTCGACGTCGTGGTACGGGCGTCCGCGCGAGGCGGTGTTCCCGAAGCGGAAGACGCAGGTGTCGCCGAGGCTGAGCGAGACCACGGGCGCCGTGGACCGCTCCTCGGCGTCACGGTGCATGCCCATGCGGGAGTCGCCCGCGTAGAAGTTGATCAGCGCGATGTCGTAGGCCGCCCCGGGCCCGGAATCGGGCGGGTCCCCGTACGCGGCGGTCACCGCCTCCCGCCCCAGCTCGGCGAGCCACGGCGGCATCGGCTTGACCGGCGCCCCGTCGCCGTCGACGGCGGTGCGCGCGTAGCCGTACGGGTACCAGTGCAGGCCGAGGCACACCTGGCGGGCGGTCATCACCCCACCGCCCGGGGTGCGCACGGTGCGCAGTCCGGCGGGCGGCCGGGCCCACGCGCGGCAGGCCGCCAGCAACTCGACCTGGCGCCCCGCCCCGAGCCAGTCCGGCACGTGCACCGCGCCGGGGGCGATCACGGTCCGCTCGCGCGGGAAGAGTTCCCCGTTCATGCTCCCCATTGTCGCGGGCGGGCTGATAGGACTCACGGTATGGAGATCACCGAACATGTGAAGACCCTCGCGCGCGAAGGTGAGCTGCTCGCCGAGGTGGCCGAACGCGCCGGTACGGACGCCGCGGTCCCCACCTGTCCGGGGTGGCGCGTCACCGACCTGCTGCGGCACACCGGCTCGGTGCACCGCTGGGCGACCGCGTACGTCGCGGAGCGGCGGCTGGAGCCGGTGGGCTTCCCGGACGCTCCGGAGCTGGTCGGCGGCGAACTGCTGTCCTGGTTCCGGGAGGGCCACGCGGAGCTGGTGCGGACGCTGGGCGAGGCGCCGACCGATGTGCAGTGCTGGACCTTCCTGCCGACGGCCCCGCCCTCGCCGGTGGCGTTCTGGGCCCGGCGGCAGGCGCACGAGACCGCCGTGCACCGGATGGACGCGGAGGCCGCGCTCGGGGTGCTGTTCTCGGCGCCGGCGCCGGAGTTCGCGGAGGACGGGGTGGACGAGCTGCTGACCGGCTTCCACGCCCGGCCCCGCAGCCGGGTGCGGACGGCCGAGCCCAAGGTGGTGCGGGTGCGGGCCGCCGACACGGGCGCGGCATGGACCGTACACCTGTCGGCGGCGCCGGCCCGTACGGTGCGGGGCGACACGGGCGAGGCGGCCGACTGCGAACTGATCGGCGAGGCGGCCTGGCTGTACGAGGCACTGTGGAACCGCGTCCCGCTGGCGGGTCCGGGGGTGAGCGGCGACCTGGCGCTGGCCCGGCTGTGGACGGACACGGCGGGAATCTGATGCTCGGACGGTGGGCGTGGCACGGAGGGGGCTTGTGACGGGCCGTGCGCGCTGTGACACTCCACGCATGGGGCGACGTACGCAGGCGGACCGGGACGCGATCACCATCGAGATCGTCTACGCCATTGTCAGCGCCGGTTTCGCGGCCGCCCTCGCCTTCGGCGCGGTGTACGGGCCCGCGTTCGCGTTCTCCCTCTCCTCGTCGACACGCCGGACCCTGGCCGTGGCGGGGGTGATCCTGGCGGCGGTGGTGTTCCTGCTCCGCGTGACCCATGTGCTGCTCGGATTCGCCCGCCGCCCGGAGAACGACGGCGACTGACCCGGGGCACGGCTGCCGATGCGGACGGGGCGCCGCGGCGGGTTGTCGGCGGCGTGGGGGCGGCGTGTCGGCGGGCTGTCGGCCGGTGGTTCGGCCGGTCGGGTCGCGAATCGGCGTGACGATCACCTCCGGCCCGGAAGTGCGGTGGAGCCACCGGTGATTCGATCACCGAATGCCGAAGGTGGCCGAGCGACCGGGAAGCCCGCCGGTGGCCCTCAGCCGAGGGTGGCCGCGTAGGTGGTCTGGGTGCGGTACTTCCATGTCGGGCTCGCGTTCCAGGGGTTGGGCATGACCGTGCCGGTCGCGTACGCGTAGCCCGCGCCCCGGTCGAAGGCCGTGCGGAGGGTCGCGCGCATCGCTTCGGGGTCGGGGACGTCGTGGACCAGGTGCCAGAACGCCGTTCCGCTCGGGTCGAGTTCGGTACCGGAGCGGTAGCCGGAGGAGTGGTCGAATACGTTGCCGCCGAGCCAGCCGGCGCCGGCGTACACGGCGTAGGTGTCCTCGAACGTGACGAAGATGTCGGCGGTGCGGTGGCCCGGTTCCAGGTAGCAGTCGGCTATGGCGGTGCCGGGGTTGTTGACGACGAGGTCGGAGGCGGTCGGGTCGATGGCGTCCATCCGCTCCTGGACGTAGCGGCGCAGCTCGGCGTAGTAGTCGCGGGTGGCGTTGGCGGGTCCGCAGTCGCGGCTGACGACGTCGAAGAAGATGCCGTCGACGTGGAGGCGGCCGTCGGGGGGCTCGAGGTAGTTGTCGACGGAGGCCTTGGCGGCGGCGATGTCGCGGTTGCCGTGGTCGGTGTGGACGTAGCCCAGCACCCGGGTCTTCTCGCCGGTGGCGGTGGTACGGGCGCGCAGCGCGTCGGCGCGGGAGCGCCAGGGGCCGTCGAACGGGGCGTCGCCGTTGCCCGGGTTCAGCACGACCACCGAGGGGGCCGGCGTGGTGGCGGTGAGGTCGGTCAGCATGGGGTCGTTCGCCCAGACGTAGGCGGGGACGCCGATGTCCAGGCCCCGCACGCCCGGTGTCCGGGGCGTGGGGGGCGGGTCGGGCGCCGGAGCGGCCCGCGGGGGCGTGTCACGGGCCGCGGCGATGATGGCGGGCGCCGACGCGGCCAATAAGGCGGTGACCAGGGCGGCGTACAAGGCCTTCACGGCGCGAGGCATGAACGTTTCCTCCGGCGGCGGCAAGGGGGCGACCCGAGGAACACTAGACGGGCGGCCCCTCGTTCAAGGCTGAACCGCCCGCATTCGTATGAGGAACAGAAGAGCGAGCCATCCCCTCATCATGTGAATCTCCCGGATCCGCACGGCGGTCCGGGTCACCGCCCTCCCGTCACACGGCCGGCAGTCCGACCCCGTGCGCCAACTGGTCGGCGGCGTGCGCGAAGAAGCCGGCACGGTCCTCGACGACCCGGTTGAACTGGCCGAACAGCTCGCAGGACACCAGCCCGACCAACTGCGCCCAGGCGGCGACGAGCGCGGCGGTGACCGCCGGGGGCAGACCCTCGGCGAAGTCGGCGGTCATGCGGTCGGCCTCGGGGCGCAGAGCGGGCGACAGCGGCGGGAGGGCGAGGCCGGGCCCCTCGTACGCGGCGCGGAGGATGCCGATGAAGGCGTTGCCGACGCGGGAGGCCGGGCCGACGGTGTCGACGGGGGCGCTGTAGCCGGGGACCGGGGATCCATAGATCAGGGCGTACTCGTGCGGGTGCTCCAGCGCCCAGGAGCGGACGGCCTCGCAGACCGCGATCCAGCGGGCGCGGGGCGGGGCCCCGGCGGCGCGGGCGTGGGCGTCGGCGGTCTCGGCGGCCGCGCCGATGCTGTCGTACGCGTCGATGATGAGAGCGGTGAGCAGTTCGTCCCGACTGGGGAAGTACCGGTAGAGGGCGGAGGAGACCATGCCCAGCTCGCGGGCCACGGCGCGCAGGGAGAGCTTCGCGGCGCCCTCGGCGGCGAGCATGCGGCGCGCCTCGTCCTTGATGGCGGCGGTGACCTCGATGCGGGCTCGTTCCCTGGCCCCTCGCACGGTGTTCATGCGGGTCAGTCTGCCACGTGGGCGGAGCACCGCCCAGGAAACGGATTGCCGCTCCATTTCGAGAGCACTGCTCTTGCTTTAGTGCAGCGATCCGTGCACACTGCTCTCAAGCGAGAGCAGTGCTCTCTCAATGCAGGAAGCGGCCTCGGAGGTCACGATGAACGCGCCCACTCCCTATTACGCCCAGGCCACCCCGTTCGCGATCCGCTTCAACGCGCTCTTCGGCAAGCTGGCCCGCTTCGGCATCAGCCTGGCGGGCACCGCCGAGCTGTCGGTCCGCGGTCGCAAGTCCGGCGAGATGCAGCGGATCCCGGTCAACCCGCACACCTACGAGGGCGCCCAGTACCTGGTCTCGGCCCGCGGCCACTCCCAGTGGGTCCGCAACATGCGGGTGGCGGGCGGCGGCGAGCTGCGCGTCGGGCGCAAGGTGCGCGCGTTCACCGTCACCGAGATCACCGACCCGGTGCGGAAGGCCGACATCCTGCGCGCCTACCTGGAGAAGTGGGGCTGGGAGGTCAACCGCTTCTTCCAGGGGGTCACCGCCAAGTCCTCCGACGCCGAACTCCGGGCGGCCGCCGGCGACCATCCGGTCTTCCGGATCACGGTGTCCGGCTGACCGGCCGACCGGCCGACCGGGCAGCCGTCGACGTCCGGACGGCGGCGCTCCGCCCGGACGGGGACGGCTCCGCCCGGACGGGGACGGCTCCGCCCGGACCGGTCGTTCAGCCGAACGGTCGGCCCAGCCGGTACACCAGCCGCTCCCACGCGTGGTGCCGCCACAGCCAGAGCGGCAGCTCCCGGTGCGGGACGAACGACCACAGGTCGTCATCGGCCTCGTTGCCGCGCGGGCGGCGACGCAGCAGTTCCAGGCAGCGCCGGTCCACCGTGCCGTGGAGCCGCGCCACATTGGCCAGAGCGATGACCCCCTGCTGGCGGACCTGCGGGTCCGCCGACTCCAGCGCCTTCGCGACAAGGGGGAGCACGGCGGCCGGGTCGTCGTGGTTGAGGGCGAGCCCGATCACCGCCGCCCCGACGAACCGCTCGCCGCGCCCGAACGCCGCGAGGACGACATCCGGCCGGTCCACCCCGAGCAGGTTCGTGCCGCCCCGCCAGTCCGGACCGTCGTCACCGCCGGCCGGGCGGGTACCCGTACAGGTACCCGGGCCCGAACCGTCGGCCTCGGCTTCGGCTTCGACTTCCCCTTCGCCGATCCCACCCACGACGGCACCTCAGCCCTGGCCGCCGCCCCGGGCCGCCGCCTGTCGGGCGTCCATCATGTGCAGCGCCTTGCGGGCCAGCGGGTACGTACGCACCAGCTCGGCCAGCGTCGTCGAGCCCCGCGTGATCCGGGCGAACGCCCGCCACGCCGGACCGAAGCCGGTGATCGCCGCGTGCAGCAGCCGCGGCTTGGCCTCGAAGAGGTGCAGCATCCGCGTGCCGACCCCCATCTCCACGCCCAGCCCGGCCTTCACCGCGAAGGCGTAGTTGAGGGCCTGGCGGCGCGCGTCCACGGCGTCCTGCGCCTCGGAGATCTTCACCGCCCACTCCCCCGCCAGTCGCCCGGAGCGCAGCGCGAAGGAGATGCCCTCCCGGGTCCACGGCTCCAGCAGTCCGGCCGCGTCGCCCGCCACCAGCACCCGGCCGCGCGAGAGCGGTGAATCGGGCTTGCGGCAGCGGGTCAGGTGGCCGGAGGAGACGGCCGGTTCGAAGCCGGCGAGTCCGAGCCGGGCGATGAAGTCGTCCAGGTAGCGCTTGGTCGCGGCGCCCTCGCCCTTGGCCGAGATGACCCCGACGGTCAGGGTGTCGCCCTTGGGGAACACCCAGCCGTAACTGCCGGGCAGCGGGCCCCAGTCGATCAGTACCCGCCCCTTCCAGTCCTCCGCGACCGTCTCGGGGACGGGGATCTCCGCCTCCAGGCCCAGGTCCACCTGGTCCATCTCCACCCCGACGTGCGCGCCGATCCGGCTCGCGCTGCCGTCCGCGCCGACCACCGCGCGGGCCAGCACGGTCTCGCCGTCGGCGAGCACCACGGCGACCGTGCGCCGGTCGGGGACGGCCGCTCCGTGCTGTTCGACGCGGGCCACGGCCGTACCCGTACGGATGGTGGCTCCGGCCTTCTCGGCCTCGGCGACCAGGCCGGCGTCGAACTCCGGGCGGTTGATGAGCCCGAACAGCATGTGCTTCGAGCGTCGGGTGCGGGTCAGCTTCCCGTCCATCGAGAAGGTGACCGCGTGGATGCGGTCCTTGAGGGGCAGCACGAAACCCGGGGGCAGTGCGTCGCGGGAGGGGCCGATGATGCCGCCGCCACAGGTCTTGTAGCGGGGCAGCTCGGCCTTCTCCAGCAGCAGAACGCGCCGCCCCGCCGTCGCCGCCGCGTACGCGGCCGAGGACCCGGCGGGTCCCGCCCCGACCACGACCACGTCCCACACCTCGCCGGTCTCCCCGGCCGCCTCGTCGCCCGCCCCTTGGGCGTCCTGCTCCGTGCCCACGCCTGCGTCTGCGTCTGCGTCTGCGCCCACGGCTGCCTCTGCCGCGTCCGCGGTCGCGCCCGGCTCCGCGTCGGTGCCCTCCGCGTGTGCGTCCATGCCCGTGCCTGCGCCCGCGCCTGCGTCTGTGTCGCGTACGTCGTCGTCGCTGCTCACGATGTGTTGCTGCTCCTGATCACCCGGTTGCTCCGATGCCGGGGAAATCCTACGGCGAGACACCGCCCGGTCCCGCTGTGCGAGGATCAAGTCTGTCTTTCGCCCACCCGGCATACGCACACCCCGCGGATGCGGGCGGCGTACACACGGAACAACGTCGCACCCAAAAGGAGCGTGCCCATGTCCCAGAATCCGATCGCCGAGACCATCGCCTCGCTGATGCCCCGCGCCAAGCAGGAGCTGACCGAGCTGGTGGCCTTCCAGTCGGTGGCGGACTGGGCGCAGTTCCCCAAGAGCGAGAGCGAGGCCGCCGCGAACTGGGTGGCCGACGCCCTGCGCGTCGAGGGCTTCCAGGACGTGGCGCTGCTCGACACCCCTGACGGCACCCAGTCGGTCTACGGCTTCCTGCCCGGCCCCGAGGGCGCGCCGACCGTGCTGCTCTACGCGCACTACGACGTCCAGCCGCCGCTCGACGACGCGGCCTGGACCTCCCCCGCCTTCGAGCTGACCGAGCGCGACGGCCGCTGGTACGGGCGCGGCGCGGCCGACTGCAAGGGCGGGTTCATCATGCACCTGCTGGCGCTGCGCGCGCTGAAGGCCAACGGCGGTGTGCCCGTGAGCGTGAAGGTGATCGTCGAGGGCTCGGAGGAGCAGGGCACCGGCGGCCTCCAGCAGTACGCCGAGGCGCACCCGGAGCTGCTGGCCGCCGACACCATCGTCATCGGCGACGCGGGCAACTTCCGGCTCGGCCTGCCGACGGTGACGGCCACCCTGCGCGGCATGTGCCTGGTCAAGGTGAAGATCGACACGCTGGGCGGCAACCTGCACTCGGGCATGTTCGGCGGCGCCGCCCCCGACGCGCTGGCCGCGCTGATCCGTGTGCTCGACTCGCTGCGGGCGGCGGACGGTTCGACGACCGTGGACGGGCTCGCCTCGGACGAGGTGTGGGACGGCCTGCAGTACCCGGAGGCGGACTTCCGCACGGACGCGAAGGTCCTGAACGGTGTCGAGCTCATCGGCGAGGGCACGATCGCGGACCGGCTCTGGGCCCGCCCGGCCGTCACGGTGCTCGGCATCGACTGCCCGTCCGTGGTCGGCGCGACGCCGTCCGTGCACGCGAGTGCCGGCGCGCTGATCAGCCTGCGGGTGCCGCCGGGTGTGGACACCGCCGCGGCCGTGAAGCTGCTGCAGGCCCACCTGGAGGCGCACACCCCGTGGAAGGCTCGCCTCGAACTGGAGGTCGTGGGTCAGGGTCAGCCGTTCCAGGCGGACACCGACAGCCCGGCGTACGCGTCGATGCGCAAGGCCCTGGAGGCCGCGTACCCCGGCCAGGAGATGCAGATCAGCGGCATGGGCGGGTCGATTCCGCTGTGCAACACGCTGACGTCCCTGTACCCGGAGGCGGAGATGCTGCTCATCGGGTTGAGCGAGCCGGAGGCCCAGATCCACGCGGTCAACGAGAGCGTGTCGCCGCAGGAGCTGGAGCGCCTGTCGGTGGCGGAGGCCCTCTTCCTCGTGGACTACGCGGAGTCCCGGCGCGCCTGACCCGCCCGCCGGGGCCGGAAGCGCGAGCGTGATCGCGCGCTGGAGCTCGCTGTGTACGCCCAGGGCGCACTGCCACCACGGAGTGCGCCCTGGGCGTACTACGCTCCCGGTGAATTCGCGGACGCGGGGGCTGCCGGCCGGCCGTGGGTGCGCCGTATGGATCTTGTCGAAGTACTGCCGAACCGGCTGCACATGCTCCGCTTCCCCATCGGCCGGGGGGTGGGGTGCGCGGGTGTTGGCGCACCGCTGGGACACCCCGGTGATCCGGGGCGCGCGGCCGGTGCCCGAACCGGTCCTGCTGGACCGGGAGATACCGCTCTACGCGCACGGCCTGACCGTAGCCGAGGCCCCGCCCACCCCCGTCGACCACGAGCTGGAGGACGGGGAGGCCCTGGACTTCGACGACGCGGCGCACGTCGTCCACGCCCCGGGCCGCACGGACGGCAGCATCGGGATCCGCCTTCCGCGCCACGGCGTGCTGTTCACGGGTGACCGTGTCGCCGCCGTCGGCCCGCTGATGCCGGGCGTCTTCGACGTGGACCGGCGCCGGGCCGTCGAGACCTCCACCGCCTGGCCGCGCCGGCCCCCTCGACCGCCTGCTTCCGCCACGGCGATCCGCTGCCGGTGGACACGGCCGCGGCCCTGGCCGAGGCCGCGGCGGGAACGCCCGTCCGAGGGGCGCGCGGTCCCTCAGCCGACCGGTGTGCCCGCCTCCAGGTACACCGGCCGGCCGCGTTCGCGGGCGCGCAGGGCCCGGCGCAGGCGTGCGTAGCGGTGCGGCGGCAGCATGTCGGCGGCCTCGGCCTCGGTGACGAAGCGCCAGGCCCGCAGTTCCGGGCCGGGCAGCCGGAGCCGGGCCGTCGCCTCCGCCGAGAGCCGGCCGCCGTCGAAGAGCAGGCGCAGCCCGCCGTAGCCGGGCGGCTGGGGCGGCTCCCAGTCCACGACCAGCAATCCGGGCGCCCGCTCCAGTGCGACGCCCAGTTCCTCGGCGACCTCCCGTACGCCCGCGGCCGCGGGTGCCTCGCCCGCTTCGACGACCCCGCCCGGGAACTCCCAGCCCGCCTTGTACGTCGGATCGACCAGCAGCACCCGGTCCTCTTCGTCGAAGAGCAGTACCCCGGCGGCCACCGTCTCCCGGGTGGGATCCGGGGTCTGCACGATGTCGCAGATCTTGGCCGTGTCGGAGCGGACGGCCTCGGCTATGCGCTCCGCGGTCTGCCGCGGGGTCAGCACCCCGTTGTCGATGACGTGCGCGTCGCCGGTCAGCCAGCCGAGGGCCTGCTGGTAGATCGGGATGTGGTCGTAGGCCCACCGCCGGACCCGCAGGTCGACCTCGGCGGGCTCTCCGAGTTCCTGTCGTGTGGCGATCCGCTCCCGCAGGATCGTTTCCGCAGGAGCCAGCAACACATGCCGCACCGGGATCCGCCGAGCCGCCAGGCCGCCGAAGATCTCGTCCCGGTATTCCTGGCGCAACAGCGTCATCGGTACGACGAGCACCCCGCCCAGTTCGGCGAGCATCGCGGCGGCCGTGTCCACCACCAACCGCCGCCAGCTCGGGAGGTCCTGATAATCGGTGACCTCGGCCAGTCGCTTGGCCGGCAGCAGCACGCGCAGCGCGTCGCCGATGAACTCCGGGTCGAACAGGGTGCTGTCCGGCAGGATTCCGGTCAGTTCGCGGGCCGTGCTGGTCTTTCCGGCGCTGAACGTGCCGTTGATCCAGACAATCACGTCTACCCCTTTCCCCATGGCTCGTCCGGAGCCCCCAGTGGCTTGCCCGCATCAGCCTGCCACGAAAACCTCATGACGGGCGCAGTGCTTATCCTCAAGGTCACAGCCCTGCTCGTGAGCCCCGGAGGATTCGCCACCGTGCCCCACAACCGCCACCCGTTCGAGCCCCGCTACGGCAACCGGCCGACCATGAAGGACGTGGCGTCCCAGGCGGGCGTCGGTCTGAAGACGGTGTCGCGCGTGGTCAACGGTGAGCCGGGAGTGACTCCCGAGACGGAGCGGCGGGTCCAGGAGGCGATCGAGGCGCTCGGCTTCCGCCGCAACGACAGTGCCCGCGTGCTGCGCAAGGGCCGTACCGCCACCGTGGGCCTGGTCCTGGAGGACCTCGCCGACCCCTTCTACGGTCCGCTCAACCGGGCGGTGGAGGAGGTGGCCCGCGCGCACGGGGCGCTGCTCATCAACGGCTCCAGCGCCGAGGACCCGGACCGGGAGCGGGAGTTGGCGCTCGCGCTGTGCGCCCGCCGGGTGGACGGGCTGATCGTGATCCCGGCCGGTGACGACCACCGCTACCTGGAGCCGGAGATGCGGGCCGGTGTGTCCACGGTGTTCGTCGACCGTCCGGCGGGCCGGATCGAGGCCGATGTCGTCCTGTCGGACAGCTTCGGCGGCGCCCGGGGCGGGGTGGCCCACCTGATCGCGGGCGGCCACCGCCGGATCGGTTTCATCGGCGACCAGCCGCGCATCCATACCGTGGCCGAGCGACTGCGCGGCTACCGCGCGGCGATGGCGGACGCGGGCCTGCCGGTGGCGGAAGCCTGGGTCTCGCTCGGGTCCACGGCCCCGGAACGGGTCGCGGCGGCGGCCGGGGCGATGCTCACGGGCCCGGACCCGGTGACCGCCGTCTTCGCCGGCAACAACCGGGTGACGGTGACCGTGGTCCGGGTGCTGGCGGCGCACGACCGTCCGGTGGCGCTGGTCGGCTTCGACGACTTCGAGCTGGCCGATCTGCTCCGGCCGGGCGTGACGGTGGTCGCCCAGGACCCGGCGGCCCTGGGCCGGGTGGCCACGGACCGCCTCTTCCAGCGCCTCGCGGGCGCGGATCTGACCCCGTCCCGCATCGAACTCCCGACCCGCCTGATCCCCCGCGGCTCGGGCGAACTCCCGCCGACGGGCTGACCCTTCACCGGGTCGGCCCGCGCGGCACGGCCTCGGGCCGCCCGAGGCGAGGCCGATCCCGGCTCGCGGCGATCGGCGCGACGGCGCGACGGCGGCAGGTACCGGATGGTGCCGGGCCGGGGCATGGCGGCGGCCCGGCGCCGGTGGTCCGGGGCCGGGTCGCTCACGCCGTCGGGCGGCTCGGGTCGCTCAGTTGGTCGCCGTCAGGGTGGCCGAGCGGCGCGGGATGGCGAAGGCGTCCAGTTCCGCGCGGGTCAGGCCGGTGAGGGCGGTGACCTCGTCGGTACCCACCGCCCCGCAGTCGAGGCCGCGGACCAGATAGCCGGCCAGGGCCTTGGCGGTGGCGGGCTCGTCCATCACATCGCCCTCGATCTTGGCCACGTACGCCTTCAGGCGCGCCGCGGCGGCCTCCAGGCCCTCGCGGTAGAAGGTGAAGACGGCCGCGTAGCGGGTCGGCAGGTGCGCCGGGTGCATGTCCCAGCCCTGGTAGTAGGCGCGGGCCAGGGCGCGGCGGGTCAGGCCGTAGTGCAGCTTCCAGGCCTCGTGGACGTGCTCGGTGGTGCCGATCGGCAGCACGTTGGTCGAGCCGTCGGAGACGCGTACGCCGGTGCCGGCGGCCGCGACCTGCATGATCGCCTTCGCGTGGTCGGCGGCGGGGTGGTCGCTCGACTGGTACGCGGCGGAGACGCCGACGCAGGCGCTGTAGTCGAAGGTGCCGTAGTGCAGACCCGTGGCGCGGCCCTTCGAGGCCTCGATCATCCGGGCGACCGTGGCGGTGCCGTCGGAGGCGACGATGGACTGGCTGGTCTCGATCTGGATCTCGAAGCCGATCCGGCCCGGGCGCAGGCCGCGGGTGCTCTCGAAGGCCTCCAGCAGCTTGACGAAGGCGCTGACCTGCTCGGCGTAGGTGACCTTGGGCAGGGTCAGGACGAGGCCCTCGGGCAGGCCGCCGTGCTCCAGCAGGCCGGAGAGGAAGATGTCCGTGGTGCGGATGCCCCGGTCGCGGACGTTGGACTCCATGCACTTCATGCGGATGCCCATGTACGGCGCGTTGGTGCCGTTGGAGAAGGCCTCCGAGACGAGGCGGGCGGCGCGGGCCGCGGCCTGGTCCTCCTCCTCGTCGGAGCGGACGCCGAAGCCGTCCTCGAAGTCGACGCGGAGGTCCTCGACGGGCTCGCTGCAGAGCTTGGCGCGGACGCGGTCGTAGACGGGTACGGCCAGCTCGTCGGAGATGCCGAGCACCTTGGCGAAGGTAGCGGCGTCCGGGGCGTGCTCATCGAGGGCGGCGAGGGCCTGGTCGCCCCAGGAGCGGATGGTGTCGGCGGCGAAGACGTCACCGGGTACGTAGACGGTGTGGATGGGCTGCCGGGTGCCGGGGTCGCCCGGGTAGTGGCGCGCGAGTTCCGCGTCCACCGGCGCGAGGGAGGCGCTGATGCCCTCGCTGACCGCGCCTGCGAGGCTCGTCGCCACCTTCTCCTGCTGACCCATCGTGCACTCTCCTCTTTTCCGCTTCACGGAAGCTTAGATCCGCATAGCAGAATTTAGTCACGGGGTTCCGCCCCGTCAATGGTCCCCCCGCCGTCCTGGACAAACGACCCGGGGCCGCGCGGTGACAAACACCACACAGCCCCGCCTTCGAAGAGTACGCAGGTCAGCGGCTACGGACCGGATTCGGCCGGGACGGGCGCCGCCGGCATACGGGGAACACAGACGGCCAGGACGAGGGCGGCGGCCGGCCACACCCCCAACCCCGAGGCCACCGCCAGGTACACGGCCTTCCCGTTCGCCGTCAGGACCACGGCGAACACCACGGCGTTGAGCAGCCCGGCCTCGGTGGCCAGCCAGGCCACCCACGGGTCCCGCCGCGCCAGCCCGCCCACCAGCCCCTGGACGAAATAGGACAGGAACAGCAGCGCCATCCACGCCGCGCACAGGACCAGCAGCCCCACCCACCACGGGGCCGGTGGCCAGAACAGCAGCACCACACCGATGAGGACGCCGGCCGTGACGGCCGCCGCGACCCCCCGGCCGTCCTCGGCGGCCGCGTCGGCGGAGCGCCGGGAGACGAAGAACGCGACCAGGTAGGCGAGCAGCGCGGCGCCGAGCGTCACGAGGGCCGCCGCGCTCCAGCGACCCATGCCGACGAGCTGGGCGTACACCCCGGCGGCGGCGAGCAGCGCGCCCCACAGGAGGCGCGGCCGGGTGCCGGGTACGGACGAGGCCGGGAGCGGGTGGCCGGACGCGGTCGCAACGGCCGGTGCCGCCGCGGGCGCGTCGGCTCCCAGGGCGGTCGCCGCCCCCCGTCCCTCCCCCCGTCCCGCCGCCGGGTCGGCGGCGGTCCGGGCGTGGGGCCGCGGCCTGGGCCGGGGTTGCGGCCGGACACGCGTCGCCGCCTTGCGCAACCGGTCGATCACCTGCTGCGCGTCGGCCGGTCGCGCCGCGGGCTCCTTGGCCAGCAGCTCCAGCACCAGCCGTTCCAGTTTTTCGGGCACGGAGGGCCGGAGGTCCCTGATCGGGGTGGGCTCACTGGTGAGGTGCTGCGAGAGCACCGACAGCCCGGAGCCGGTGAACGGCGGCCTGCCGGAGAGCAGCTCGTACAGCATGCAGCCGAGGGAGTACAGGTCGCTGCGGCCGTCGATGCGGCGGTCGCCGCGCGCCTGTTCCGGAGACATGTAGGTCGGCGTCCCGATGGCCGCGCCGGTGGCCGTCAGACCGGTGCCGGTCTCCTCCGCGAGGCGGGCGATACCGAAGTCGCAGATGGTGACGTCGGCCTCGGCCGGTCCGTGGACCATGATGTTGGCCGGCTTGATGTCCCGGTGGACCACACCGGCCCGGTGTGCCGCGGCCAGGCCCTCGCAGATCTGGACCGCCCACCGGACCACGGCGGCGGGGTCCGCGCCCGAGCGATGGTCGCCCAGCACGGCGGTCAGGGGCCGCCCCCGCACCAGCTCCATCACCAGGAAGAGCACCGGGCTGCCGTCGACCTCCACCTCTCCGTGATCGTGGACCGTCACGATCCGGGGGTGGGCCAGGCTCGCGGCCGTGCGGGCCTCCTTGCGGAAGCGCTCCTCCAGGAGGTGGTCGCCGGCCACGCCCCGGGAGATCACCTTGACCGCGACCTCCCGGTCGAGCCGAAGGTCCATGGCCTGCCACACCTCACCCATGCCACCGGCCCCGAGCCTGTGCTCCAGCCGGTAACGCCCCTCCAGTAACGCGCCCCGCATCGGAAGAACCCCTTCCCCGTCCCGCGCCCTCCCCGGGCTGACCGCAGCCTACGCCCCTCCCGCGACCGCACGTGGGGGTTCGAGCAGCGGCCACCGGCTCGGGGACGAGGAGGTCCGCGTACGAGTGAGGGCCTCCCGGTCCCGGTGGGGACGTCGCCGTCCTCACCGGCCCCGGAAGGCCCTCACTCGTTCGTGCACCCCGGTACGCGACTGGTCGCCTTCCCGGGATCGGGGCTACTAGCCCTTGCGCGCCTTGATCTCGTCGGTCAGCTGGGGGACGACGGCGAAGAGGTCGCCGACGACGCCGTAGTCGACGAGGTCGAAGATCGGGGCCTCGGCGTCCTTGTTGATGGCCACGATGGTCTTCGAGGTCTGCATGCCGGCGCGGTGCTGGATCGCGCCCGAGATGCCGGAGGCGATGTACAGCTGCGGGGAGACCGACTTGCCGGTCTGGCCGACCTGGTTGGTGTGCGGGTACCAGCCGGCGTCCACGGCGGCACGCGAGGCGCCGACGGCCGCGCCGAGGGAGTCCGCGAGCGCCTCGATGATGCCGAAGTTCTCGGCACCGTTGACGCCACGGCCGCCGGAGACGACGATCGCGGCCTCGGTCAGCTCGGGGCGGCCGGTCGACTCGCGCGGGGTGCGAGCGGTGACCTTGGTACCGGTGGCCAGGGCGCCGAAGGTGACGGCGAGCGCCTCGACGGCGCCGGCGGCCGGAGCCGCCTCGACCGGGGCCGAGTTCGGCTTCACGGTGATGACCGGGGTGCCCTTGGAGACGCGGGACTTGGTGGTGAACGACGCGGCGAAGGCGGACTGCGTCGCGACCGGGCCCTCGTCACCCGCCTCGAGGTCGGTGGCGTCGGTGATGATGCCCGAGCCGATACGGACCGCGAGGCGCGCGGCGATCTCCTTGCCCTCGGCGGAGGACGGGACGAGCACGGCGGCCGGGGAGACCGCGTCGTACGCGGCCTGGAGCGCGTCCACCTTCGGTACGACGAGGTACTCGGCGAACTCGGGGGCGTCGGCGGTGAGGACCTTGACCGCGCCGTGCTCGGCGAGCACCGCGGCGGTGGCGTCGGCACCGGCGCCCAGGGCGACGGCGACGGGCTCGCCGATGCGGCGGGCGAGCGTCAGCAGCTCGAGGGTGGGCTTGCGGACGGCGCCGTCCACGTGGTCGACGTAGACGAGAACTTCAGCCATGGGACTGCTCTCCTGCGATTGCGAAGTGTCTGGGGGCTAAGAGGGGTGGCCGAGGTTCTTAGATGAACTTCTGGCCGGCCAGGAACTCGGCCAGCTGCTTGCCGCCCTCGCCCTCGTCCTTGACGATCGTGCCGGCGGTGCGGGCCGGGCGCTGCGCCGCGGAGTCGACCGCGGTCCAGGAGCCCTCGAGGCCGACCTCGTCGGACTCCAGGTCCAGGTCGGACAGGTCCCAGGACTCGACCGGCTTCTTCTTGGCGGCCATGATGCCCTTGAAGGACGGGTAGCGGGCCTCGCCCGACTGGTCCGTCACCGAGACGAGCGCGGGGAGGGAGGCCTCCAGCTGCTCGCTCGCGGTGTCGCCGTCACGGCGGCCGGTCACGGTGCCGTCCTCGACCTTGACCTCGGAGAGCAGGGTGACCTGCGGGACGCCCAGGCGCTCGGCCAGGATCGCCGGCAGCACACCCATGGTGCCGTCGGTCGACGCCATGCCGGTGATGACCAGGTCGTAGCCGGCCTTCTCGATCGCCTTGGCGAGCACCAGCGAGGTGCCCATGACGTCGCTGCCGTGCAGGTCGTCGTCCTCGACGTGGATGGCCTTGTCGGCGCCCATCGAGAGCGCCTTGCGCAGCGCGTCCTTGGCGTCCTCGGGGCCCACCGTCAGGACGGTGATCTCGGCATCGTCGGCCTCGTCGGCGATCTGCAGCGCCTGCTCGACGGCGTACTCGTCGAGCTCCGACAGCAGACCGTCGACGTCGTCACGGTTGACGGTCAAGTCCTCGGTGAACTGCCGGTCGCCCGTGGCGTCGGGCACGTACTTCACACAGACAACGATCCTCAGGCTCACGCCGGCTCTCCTACCGCATCGTCTTTTCTGGTACCGCCTTATGCAGGCAGCATAGGCGCCTTGTCGGGCGGATCCCGGTCGGGGCGGCCCGCGCTCCGAAGGGAATGTTACTCGTCAGTACATCGTGGGTCCCACCAAGTCGCAAGGCTGCCGAGCTGTGATCTGCCCAACGCCGTCCGACCCGCCCAAGCAGGGACGATTCAGTCGCGCAACGCGTTGAAGCGCCCCTGGTGGTACAGCAGCGGGCGACCTTCTCCGGCCGGATCCCCGACGACCGCCTCGGCGATGATCACACGATGTTCACCGGCGGGCACACGTGCCACCACCCGGCAGACCAGCCACGCCAGTACGTCGTCCAGCACCGGCACCCCGTGCGGGCCCGCCGCCCAGCCGGTCGCCGGACCGAAGCGGTCGGCTCCGCTGCGGGCGAAGAGCCCCGCGAGCTCCCGTTGGTGCTCGCCGAGTATGTGGACGCCGAGGTGGTCGCTGTCGCGCACCGCGGGCCAGCTGGAGGCCCCGGTGCCGATCGTGAAGGACAGCAGCGGCGGATCGGCGGACACGGAGTTGAGCGAGGTGGCGGTGAACCCCACCGGGCGGCCGCCGTCCTGGGCGGTGATCACGGCGACGCCGGCGGCGTGCTGACGGAAGACCGAGCGCAGCAGGTCGGGCGAGCCGGGACGGGTCGCGCCGGGGGCCGGGTCGGAACCGGGACGGGGGGACATCGGGGAACGGGGGGACGGAGCCGTGGGGACCGTCGGGACTGTCGGAGCAGTCATCAGGGTTCTGCCTTCTGCCGCGGGGCACGCGGGCGCTGTCGAGGATCGGGGGGCCGGGGGTGTTTCAGTGGGCCCGACAGCGCGCGCTCGCGTGGCGGACGAGGTCCACATGGACCCGTCCGTAGAGCAGGAGTTCATACCGCATACCGCCAGCCTGGCGATCACCCGTGGACCCAGTCAAGCGAGATCGGGCAGATGTCAGGCGCGTCACGCTGTGTGCGGGCGCGCGCACCGGCGCCCCCGGCCCCTGGGCCGCGGGTCGCCCGACGCGGACGTCCGGCCGCCGAGCGGCGGGGCCCCACGTCATACGGCGGCCCCCAGGGCGGCGATCACATCCACCTTGCGCGGCATCCCGGCCGCCCGTCGCACGATCCGGCCCGCGGAGTCCAGGACCAGCACCGTCGGGGTCTTCTCGATCCCGAGGGCCCGCACCAGGTCGAGCCGCTCCTCGGCGTCGATCTCGATGTGCGCCACCCCGTCCACCATCGCGGCCACCTCGTCGAGGATCCGCCGCGTGGCCCGGCAGGGCTGGCAGAAGGCGCTGGAGAACTGCACCAGAGTGGCCCGCTCCCCCGGTTCCGCCCCCAGTTCGCCGGCGCTCAGCCGGGTCCTCGCGTCGCCTTGCCCCTGCACCCGCGCTCCCCTCCCCCCGTATTCGTCCGCGTACATCATCCTCGTACGCTCGTCCGTGGATCCGAGCACCCGGCGGGCCCACGACATTCCCGGCGTGATGAGAATCTCCCCGGGCAGGGGCCTCTGGACTGGCCAGCGGGCCGCGTATGGGGCACGATCCCCATGGTCGCGTACCTACGCTTCCGTAACTTCCGGCCGGGAGCACCTCCCCAGGCAGAAAGCGGGGTCTCCCCACCATGGCTGAGCTCGTCTACCCTCCCGTGATCGGCGCCGCGCACGGACTCTTCCGCGCGCTGGACATCCGTATCGACATGAAGGGCACCGAGAACATCCCCCGCAAGGGCGGTGCGGTCCTGGTGTCGAACCACATCGGATACCTCGACTTCATCTTCGCCGGCCTGACGGCGCGGCCGCAGAAGCGCCTGGTCCGGTTCATGGCCAAGGAGTCGGTGTTCCGGCACAAGGTGTCCGGTCCGCTGATGCGCGCGATGAAGCACATCCCCGTCGACCGCAAGCAGGGTGAGGCGGCTTACCAGCACGCCCTGGACTCGCTGCGGGCCGGCGAGATCATCGGCGTCTTCCCCGAGGCGACGATCTCCCAGTCCTTCACGCTCAAGAGCTTCAAGTCGGGTGCCGCGCGCATGGCGCAGGAGGCCGGGGTCCCGCTGATCCCGGTGGCGCTGTGGGGCACCCAGCGACTGTGGACCAAGGGCCGCCCGAAGAACCTCAAGCGCAGCCACATCCCCGTGACGATGCGCGTGGGCGAGCCCGTCGAGGCCCCGGCCGACCAGTACGCCGGTGCCATCACCCGGCGGCTGCGCGAGCGCGTGCAGGAGCTGCTGGACGCCGCGCAGCGCGCCTACCCGGACAAGCCGAAGGGTGCCGACGACTCGTGGTGGCTCCCGGCCCACCTGGGCGGCACCGCACCGACGGCGGCCGAGGTCCGCGAGGCCGGCTGACCGACCCCGCCCATGACGTAGGCCTCCCGGACCGCGACGCGGTCCCGGAGGCCTGATGCCCGCGCCGTCAGTGCCGGGCGCCGCCGGGGGGCTCGCACGGGGCGGCGAAGCACTGCCACTGCTGTCCGCCTTCGTCGTGCCGGCCGGGACGGTGGTCACCGCGCTTGTCGTGACGGTCCCGCTTGTCGTGGTCCCACTTGCCGTGGTGATCCCCCTCGTCGTGGTGGCCCTTCTCCGGCGCGGTGCCGCCGGGGGGCTCGCACGGAGCGGCGAAGCACTGCCACTGCTGCCCGCCGGCCGGGACGCGCACCCCGCCGTCGGCGCCGACGGCCACGACCGTGTGCGGCGCCGCCGGGGTGGCGGCGAAGGCGGTCGTCGGGACGAGCACGCCTCCCGCGGCGATGGCGGTCGAGGCTACGAGCAGGGCCAGGCGTCGGGGCCGAAAGGAATGGGTCATGGCTGTACTCCTCGCGCTGGGAGCCGGAATGGGCTCCTCCAGTACGCCGCGTCCGTCGTCTCCCGTCATGTCGCTGCATCTCGTGGCTTGACGGATCGACGAGCCCGTGTCCTCAGTTCGGGTCGTCGGCGTGCGTCAGGGTCTCCCAGGCCTCGAAGTGGTTCTCGGTACCCGCCGGGCGGCGCCCCTCGGTGAGCCTGTCCAGTCGGGCGCGGCTGTTCAGGACTCCGGGGTGGGCGAACCGCGCGGCGGCCGCGCCTCCTTCAGCCCTCCCGCTCCCCCTCCCGCCTCCGGCGGCGGTGGGCCGCGACCCGTGCCCGCGTGGCACAACTGCCGGAGCAGTAGCGGCGCGCGCTCCCCGGACCGGTGGCGAGGAAGAACCGCCCGCAGCCCTCGGCGGCGCAGGCACCCCAGGCGATCCGCCCGTACTCCGTGAGCAGTTGGGCGAGTACGAGGGCGCCCGAGGCGAGGAACCACTCGCCCCAGCCGGCCCCCTCCCCCCGATCGACGTGCAGGTGCCAGGGGTGCCCGTCGTGGCGCGTGAGGCGGGGGCGGGTGCCGCACTCCGCGAACAGCGCGTTCACGGCCTCGGCGGCGCGGTCCTCGTCGCCCTCGCCGAGCACCGCCGCCATCCGCCGGGCCGCCGCGCGCAGTTCCGCCGCGCTCGCCTCGCAGAACGCCTCCTCCGTGAGGTCGGCGGGGCGCTCGCCGTGCCCGGCCAGCAACTCCGCGAGCTCGGCGCGCGGCAGTTCGGGGGTCGCCCGGACCGCTTCGGTGAGGGCGATCAGTCGCCGGGCCGCCGAGAAGCCCTCCCGCGGGTCACCCATCCCCAAGTCCTTTCGCCCTACACGCGCATGACGTAACGTCTTGTGCGTCTATCGCGTTACAGCATACCGGGGAGGGGTCCGATGGGCGGTTTCGGGCGGTACCTGGCGGCGGCGCTGGCCGCACGCGTCGCCTCGGAGGGCATGGGCATGGCCGTGGTGCTGCTCGCGCTGGAGCGGACCGGGAGCGCGGCGCACGGGGCGTTCGTCCTGACGGCCTGGCTGGCTCCGCACGTCCTGGCCGCCCCGCTCGCGGGGGTCGCGGCGGCCCGGACCCGCCGGCCACGCCTGTTCCACGCCGGCGCCCTGGCCGGGTTCGCGACGGCCGTCGCGGCGTTGACCGTCCTGCTCGGCCGGGCCCCCGTACCGCTGGTGCTGGCCGTGGCGGTGCTCGGCGGCTCCTGCGGGCCGATGGTGACGGGTGGGCTGTCCAGCCTGATCACCGCCCTGGTCCCGGCAGGACCCGGGCGGGACCGGGCGTACGGCTGGGACGCGGCGACCTACAACGCGGCGGCGGTCACCGCGCCGGCGGCGGTCGGCCTGGTCACGGCGCTGGGCTCGGCCGGGCCTGCCATGGCCGTCCTGGCGGCGTCCGGAGCCCTGGCGGCGGCGCTGGCCGCCACCCTCCCGTACGAGGACCAGGGCGCGGGTCCGGTCCCGGGCGCACCCCGGGTCGGGCTGGGCGCGGGGCTCACGGCCCTGTGGCGGGTCCGAGAGCTGCGGGCGGTCACCTCGGCCACGACCCTGGGCTTCGTGGGCATCGGCTCGCTCACCACCGTCTCGGTGCTGCTGGCCACGGAGCTCGGCAGCCCGGGCGGCGGGGGCATCCTGATGACAGCCTTCGCGGTGGGCGCGCTGGGCGGCTCGCTCACGCTGGGCCGGATGACGTCCGTGGAGCCCGACCGGCTGGTGCGGTGGGCGCTGGCCGGGACCGGGGCGGCCCTCGCGGTGGCCGCGTTCGCCCCGTCGGTCGCCGTGACGGCGGCGGTGTTCGCGCTCGCCGGGGTGTGCGACGGGCCGCTGCTCA
Organism: Streptomyces sp. NPDC048331; assembly: GCF_043201215.1. NCBI lineage: Bacteria > Bacillati > Actinomycetota > Actinomycetes > Kitasatosporales > Streptomycetaceae > Streptomyces > Streptomyces sp. NPDC048331. Next base: position 239,863 of record NZ_JBICYT010000003.1, read on the forward strand.
CGGCCACGCTGCGGATCCGCGCGCAGTACGCGCCGGACGGGGTGCGGACCCAGGTGTTCACCCTGGGCGCGGGGCTGAAGGTGACGGCGGCGTCGACCGGGGCCGCCCTGGTGGGGATCGTGGCCGACGCGCCCGCGGCCGCGCTCCTGACCGGGATCGCCGGACTGCTGCTCGCGTCGGCGCTGCTGCACGCCCTGACGGCACCGCGCGAGCCCGACCGCCCCGCCGCCGGCGCGGAAGCCGCGGGACCTACAGAGCCGTCGGCAGGTTCCGCCACAACCTCGGCCGGTCGGCGGACTCCTGAAGGGCCTTGAGCGCGGCCGGGTGCGGGGCGGCATGGAGCTCGGGGTAGTCGATCTCGCCGAGTTCGGGGCGCACGGGGAAGGCGAGCCGTTCCTGGTCGAGGTCGAACCGGGCGTCCACCCCGGGCTTGTTGCCGCGCGGGTCGAGGCGGGACCAGCGCGTGCCACCGGGCAGCCGCACGGCGACCAGGCCGTGCACGACGGGGTTCGTGCCGCCGTCGTCGGTGAGGCGCTGGTAGCACAGGCCCGCCGGGATGCCCTGGGCGCGCAGCAGGGCGACGAGGGCGTGGGATTTGGCGTAGCAGATGCCGTTGCGCGTGGTGAGGACGTCGGACGCGCGCCAGGCGACGCGCGGGTCGCCGGAATCGGCCGAGTGCGGGATGGTGTCGCGGACGAACTCGAAGGCGGCCTCGGCGTATGAGTATGCGTCGCCACTGGACGACCAGAGCGTGTCGGCGGTCTCCTGTACGACCGGATGCCAGTGGTCGATCGCTTCACTGGACGCCAAGTAGGCGTGAATATCGAGGCTCTGCTGGATCAGCTGCATGGTCGGAGCATAGGTATGCCCCTGACCGTGAATCAATAGATTTACGGTCAGGGGCATATCTATGCAGACTGGTGCGGTGCGCCGATCAGCGCGCCAGCTCTTCCTTCAGTGCCTGGAGGAAGCCGTCCACGTCCTCTTCCTGGGTGTCGAAACCGCACATCCAGCGGACATCACCGGCGGCCTCGTCCCAGAAGTAGAAGCGGTAACGCTTCTGCAGTCGCCGCGAGACCTCGTGGGGCAGCCGCGCGAACACGGCGTTCGCCTGCACCGGGTAGAGGATCTCCACGCCGTCCGTCTCGCGCACGCCGGCGGCGAGCCGCTGCGCCATCGCGTTGGCGTGCCGGGCGTTGCGCAGCCACAGGTCCTTGGCGAGCAGGGCCTCCAGCTGCACCGACACGAAGCGCATCTTGGACGCGAGCTGCATCGACATCTTGCGGATGTGCTTCATCTGCCGGACCGCGTCCGGGTTGAGCACCACCACGGCCTCGCCGAACATCATGCCGTTCTTGGTGCCGCCGTACGACAGCACGTCCACGCCGACCGCGTTGGTGAAGGCGCGCATCGGCACGTCGAGGGAGGCCGCGGCGTTGGCTATCCGGGCACCGTCGAGGTGGACCTTCATGCCGAGCCCGTGGGCGTGCTCGCAGATCGCCCGGATCTCGTCCGGGGTGTAGACCGTGCCCAGCTCGGTGTTCTGGGTGATCGACACGACCTGCGGCATGGCCCGGTGCTCGTCCTCGAAGCCCCACGCCTCCTGGTCGATCAGCTCGGGGGTGAGCTTGCCGTCCGGGGTCGGTACGGCGAGCAGCTTGAGGCCCGCCATCCGCTCGGGCGCGCCGCCCTCGTCCACGTTGATGTGGGCGCTCTTGGCGCAGATCACGGCGCCCCAGCGGTCCGTCATCGCCTGGAGGGCGGTGACGTTCGCACCGGTGCCGTTGAAGACCGGGAAGGCTTCCGCGTACGGCCCGAAGTGGCTGCGTATGACCTTCTGCAGGTGTTCGGTGTAGTCGTCCTCGCCGTAAGCGACCTGGTGGCCGCCGTTGGCGAGCGCGACGGCGGCCAGGATCTCCGGGTGCACTCCCGCGTAGTTGTCGCTCGCGAAGCCACGCACCGCCGGGTCGTGGTGGCGCCTGGCGTCGGTCTTCCCTGCCTCGGTTCTCACGGTTGCGGAGTGAGCCACAGACGCTGTCCGTTCACATCGATGGCGGGCCGCTCCCAGACGCCGGCGATGGCCTCGGCCAGCTCCGTCACGTCGGTGAAGCCCGCGAACTTCGCAGTGGGACGCTCGGCGCGCATCGCCTCGTGCACCAGTGCCTTGATGACCAGGATCGCAGCTGCCGCGCCGGGGCCCTCGTCACCCCCCGCCTTGCGGAAGGAATCCGCCATGGACAGGGTCCAGGCCTCGGCCGCCGCCTTGCCCGCGTTGTACGCGGCGTTGTTGGCGACAGGCTTGTGCGCCCCGGACTGGCTGATCAGCACGTAGCGGCCGCGGTCGCTGCGCAGCAGGCCGTCGTGGAAGGCCAGCGAGGTGTGCTGGACCGTGCGGATGAGGAGCTTCTCCAGGAAGGTCCAGTCCGCGAGGTCGGTGTCGGTGAAGGTCTTGCTGCCGCGCCAGCCGCCGACGAGGTGGACCAGGCCGTCGATCCGGCCGAACTCCTTCTCGGTCTGCTCGGCCCAGGCCTTGGTGGCGTCCAGGTCGAGCAGGTCCACGGTGTCACCGGTGATGGTGGCGCCACCGTGGGCGTAGCGTGCCGCGTCCACGGCCTCCGCGAGCCGCGCCGGATCGGCGTCGGACGCGATGACCACCGCGCCCGCCTCGGCGAGGCGGAGCAGGGTGGCGCGGCCGGCGGGCCCGCCGGCCCCGGCCACCGCCACCACCGCTCCGTGCAGCTTTCCGTTGCCGTTCCCGGAGCCGTTCATCTGTGCAGCCTCCTGTGGGCGAGTGCTCACGCGGCGACCCGCTCGGCCTGATCCGCGTTCAGGGCGGTGATGCCCTTGGTCGCCGCGATCGTGCCCTTGAGCTTCTTGGCGAGCGCCTCAAAGAACATGCTGAGCGGAAACTCGTCCGGAAGCACGTCGTCCACGAGCTTGCGCGGCGGCTGCGTCAGGTCCAGGGCGTCGGCGCCCTTGGCCCACTTGGATCCCGGGTGCGGGGCGAGGTAGGTGGAGACCAGCTCGTACGCCTTGAACCAGTGCACGAGCTTCGGGCGGTCGATGCCGGCCCGGTACAGGTCCTCGATCTCGGCGCACAGCTGGTTGGTGACCTGCGGGGCGCGCATCCAGTCGATCTTCAGCTTGTTGTCCGTCCAGCGCACGACGTCGTGCTTGTGGAGGTAGGCGAAGAGCAGCTGGCCACCGAGGCCGTCGTAGTTGCGGTTGCGGTCGCCGGAGACCGGGAAGCGGAACATCCGGTCGAAGAGGACGGCGTACTGCACGTCACGGCCGTGCTCGTTGCCCTCGGACTCCAGCTTCACGGCCTCCTTGAAGGCGGTGAGGTCGCAGCGCAGCTCCTCCAGGCCGTACATCCAGAACGGCTGGCGCTGCTTGATCATGAAGGGGTCGAACGGCAGGTCGCCGTGGCTGTGGGTGCGGTCGTGGACCATGTCCCACAGGACGAAGGCCTTCTCGCAGCGCTCCTGGTCCTCGACCATGCGGGCGATGTCCTCGGGCAGGTCGATGCCCAGGATGTCGACGGCGGCCTCGGTCACCTTGCGGTAGCGGGCGGCCTCGCGGTCGCAGAAGATGCCGCCCCAGGTGAAGCGCTCGGGGGCCTCGCGCACCGCGATGGTCTCCGGGAAGAGCACGGCGGAGTGGGTGTCGTAGCCCGGGGTGAAGTCCTCGAAGGTGATGCCGAGGAAGAGCGGGTTGTCGTACCGGGTGCGCTCCAGTTCGGCGAGCCACTCGGGCCACACCATCTTGAGCACGACGGCTTCCAGATTGCGGTCCAGGTTGCCGTTCTGGGTATACATGGGGAAGACGACCAGGTGCTGGAGCCCGTCGGCGCGCTCGGCGGCCGGGTGGAAGGCCAGCAGGGAGTCGAGGAAGTCCGGCACCTTGAAGTCGTCCGCGGCCCACTTGCGCAGGTCGGCGACGAGCGCCTTGTGGTACGCGGCAGCGTGCGGGAGCAGCGGCGAGAGCGTCTCGACCGCCGTGATCACGCGTTCCACCGCGGCCAGGACGGTGGCACGGCCGTGCGCGCCCTCGACCTCGAAGTCGATGGAGCCGTCCGCGGCCTGCCAGGGCCGGATCTCCTCCACGGCGGCCTTGAGCTCGGGCCACGCGGGGTGGTCGACCACCCGCGCTTCGGCGGTTATCACGGCGCCGCCGGTACCGGGCACAAGAGTTTCCGTCATGTCACTTCCTCCACAGGAGAACCTCACGTATGGGCAGAGTATGCGCGCGAGGCTCTCCCCCTCAAGAGGAAACTCGGGAAATTATCCTGCCTCACCCCCCGTTTCGCCGGAAGTCTTCCCGTTCGTTGGTGCGGAACTGACTACTCCGCCCAATTGCGCCAAGACTTGTCCGCCTTTCGGCCACGCTCCGGCCGGGCCGGGCCGGGGTGGGGTCCGGCGGTCGACAGAGGCGCACATCACACACCCCGGAAGTGCGGAATGACCTTTTCGCCCCATTGCCTCAGGGTCTCCAGGCAGGCGTCCTGCTCCACCGTGCCCATCTGGATCAGACACATCACCTCATCGGCGCCCGCCTCCCTCAGCCGCTCCACGTACGCGATCGCGTCGTCGGCGGTTCCGTAGGCGTGGTCGGTGTCGAACGTGGCCGTCGCGGTCGGCCGGACGGGGATGTCCAGCTCGTGCAGCCGCGCCACCACCTGCTCGGCGGCCCTGCGCATCTCCTCGGCCTCGTCGGCGCCCGCGACCACGGCCTCGTCCGGGACCCCGGCCCCGCCGTACCAGTGGCCGATGGACTGGGCGAAGAACCGCTGCCCCCGGGTGCCGATCCGGCGCGCCTCCTCCCGGTCGTCGAGCACGACGGTCGGGCACAGCACGGCGAAGTGGTCGTTGACCACCGTGGACACGAAGCGGCTGCCGTCCCGCCCGGCGATCGCCGCGTCGTAGACGGAGCGCAGCCCCGCGACGGACTCGGGACCGGCGAAGCCCATCACCAGCGCCCCGATCCCCAGCTCGGCCGCCCGGACCAAGGTCTCGCCCCTGCTGCACGCCAGGAACAGCGGCGGATGCGGGGTCTGCCGCGGCCTCGGCAGGATCGGGTGCGGGTCGATGTCGATCAGCTCGCCGTGGTACTCCAGCTCCTCCTCCCGCCAGGCCCGGCCGATGATCCGCAGGGCCTCCTCGACCTCGGCCGCGGTGCGGTCGCGGTCCACCCCGCACAGGGAGGTCTCCTGCTCGGTGCCGCCGCGCCCGGCCCCGAGGTCGAGGCGCCCGCCCGAGAGCAGGTCGAGCATGGCGGCCCGCTCGGCGACCCGCACCGGGTGGTTGAAGTTGAAGGGCATGCACACGACGCCGTGACCGATGCGTATGGTGTTCGTCCTGGCCGCGACCCAGGTCAGGAAGATCTCGGGGGCCGACATGTGCGCGTACCACTTGAGCGAGTGGTGCTCGACCGCCCAGATCCGGTCGAATCCCATGCGTTCGGCGAGCACGGCCTGCTCGACGCAGTCATGGATGAGCCGGTGCTCCCGTTCCACCGTCGGGTCGGCAAGCTGAGCTTCGAAGATCACGGAGAATTCCACTGTGCCTCCAGGGTTGCGTCGCGTACCCGGTCTCACTTCAATTCGAAATATGACTAGTAGTCATGAGTCGAAGAAGCAAGAGCTGCCGCCGACCGCGTGGGCCGTGCTGGGACTGCTCTCCTTCCCGGGCGAGCGGACCGGCTACGAGCTGAAGAAGTGGGCGGACTCCTCGCTCCGCTTCTTCTACTGGTCACCGGCCATCAGCCAGATCTACGCTGAGCTGCGCCGGCTGGAGGACCTGGGCTACGCGGCCTCCGTGCGCTCGGGACCCGAGGAGGCGCGGGCCAAGCGTCGCTACGCCATCACGGACGCCGGGCGCGGCGCGCTGGCCTGCTGGGCGGCCGACACCGCGGAGGCCGGGCCCCCGGTCCTCAAGCACGGGCTGCTGCTGCGGATCTGGCTCGGCCACCTGGCGGAGCCGGAGCGGCTGCGCGCGATGGTCGGCGAGCACCTGGAGCGCACCCGGGGCGAGCTGGCCGCCGTACGCGAGGCGATGGAGCACGCGAGCGGCGTACCGGAATGGACGTTCCCGACCCTCGCGCTGCGCTGGAGCGAGCGGCAGCACCTGGCCGAACTCGAACTCGCCGAGGCCCTGCTCACGGACCTGGACGGGCTGTCCGAGGACCGCCGCGAGCCGGGCCGTCAAGCCGACGGGGACGCGCCCACCCCCGGGTGACGCGACCGGCGCGGTGCCGCTCCCGGTGGGGCGCACAACCCTGGCGGGAAGCGGCCGGAGCGCTTCCCGGGGGCCCTGCACGCCCGGTCCCTTCGCACCCGCGGCGCACTAGCATGCGACCTCATCGCGCGCGGCCGGTCGGGACACCGAAGCCGCGCGGGGAGCCGCCGTCGACGGAAGCGAGAGAACCTTGACTTTCCTCACCATCGGTCACCGCGGGGTCATGGGTGTCGAACCGGAGAACACCCTGCGGTCGTACCTCCGAGCGGAACGTTGCGGCATGGACGTCATCGCTCTGGATCTGCGTCTGAGCAAGGACGGAGCCCTGGTCGCCGTGCACGACCCCGACGTGGACCGGACCACCGACGGCTCGGGGGCCGTCGCCGATCTCACCGTGGCCGAGCTGCGCGAGCTGGACGCCGGCCAGGGCGAGCGCGTACCGGTCCTGGAGGAGGTCCTGGACGCGGTCCGGGTGCCGATCCAGGCCCTCGTCGGCGACCTGGCCACCGCCACCGCGCTCACGGCCCTGATCGTGCGCCACGACCTGACCTCCCGCGTGGAGGTGGCCTCCGCCGAGGAGGCGGTGCTCGCCGAGACGGCCCGCCTGGTGCCGGGCGTACGGACCGTCCTGTACGCGAGCTCCGGCGGAGCCGGGTCCGTCGTGGAGCGGGCGTCGGCGGTGGGCGCCGCGACGGTCGCCGTGGACGTCCACCGGCTCAGTCTGGAGACGGTGGACGCGGCGCACGCGGCGGGCCTGCGCGTGACGGGCCTGGCGGTCGACACCCTGGACCTGTTGCGGCTCGCGCGGGCGCTCGGACTGGACGGCGCGGTCACGGACTTCCCGGAGATCCGCAGTACCGGCCGCTTCACCGCCTGACGGCGACGACCCGGCTCCCGCGCCCGATGCGGCTCCCGCGCCCGGTCCGGCTCGGACCCGTGATCGGACTCCGGCTCAGAGCGACTTGACCAGCAGCTCGAAGGCCAGGTCGTCGCGGAGCGGGACGCCGAAACGCTCGTCACCGTAGGGGAAGGGGCTCATCTCGCCGGTGCGTCGGTAGCCGCGGCGCACGTAGTAGGCGATGAGCTCCTCCCGTACGTGCACCACCGTCATCCGCATCTCCTTGGCGCCCCACGTCTCGCGGGCGCGGCGCTCGGCCTCGGCCAGGATCTCCTTGCCGAGGCCCGCGCCCTGGAGGCCGGGGCGGACGGCGAACATCCCGAAGTAGACGTGGTCGTCGCGGTGTTCGAGCTGGCAGCAGGCGATGAGCTCGCCCGCGCGCTCGACGACGAGCAGGACCCCGTCCGGGGCGGCGATGACGGCGCGGACCCCGTCCGGGTCGGTGCGCTGCCCGTCCAGGTAGTCGGCCTCGGTGGTCCAGCCGGCCCGGCTCGCGTCCCCTCGGTAGGCGGACTCGACGAGCTCCACCAGTTCCGGTACGTCCGTCTCCACGGCGCTGCGGAAACTCAGGGCTTCGGGCTGGGCGGTCGTCATCGGGCGCTCCGTTCAGTGCGGCGGCATATGACATGCCGGGAAGGCACGCAGAGCCTAACCCGGAGCCGCGTGAGGGTGCTGTGAGAGGGGCATCTCTCCCCGTGACGCCGACGAACCGGGAGGTTCCGCCGTGCACGGTTCCGCCACGTCCCTCGCCACCTCCGTCTCCTCCTGGCTGCTGGTGCTGCTGTGCGCGGTGAGCGGCGCGTACTGCCTGCGGCGGGCGCGACGTTCGGGCGGCGCCGCCGGGGAGGCGGTGATGGGATTGGGGATGGCCCTGATGGCCGTGCCCCTCGGCGGGGCCGGTGAGGGGTGGCGGGCGCCCGTGCTGGGCGCGGTCTTCTGCGGTGCGGCCCTGCACGCGCTGTGGCTGCTGCGGTGCGGATCGCACCACGCCCACCACCTGGTCGGCTCGCTGACGATGGTCTACATGGCCCTGATGCCGGGAACCGGGTCCGGGCACGGGCAGGAGCACTCCCCGACGGGCGGGCCGCCCCTGCTGACGGGCGTGCTGCTCCTCTACTACGCCGGGTACGTGATGCTCGGCGGGACCCGGCTGATCACCACGGGCGGCGCCGTCCACCCGCGACCGGCCGCCGGCCGAGACGCACCCACCGAACTCGTGCACGCCTGCCGACTCGCCATGGGAATGGGGATGTTGGCGATGCTGCTCACGATGTGACGGCGTCGCGGGACGTGTCCTGCGTCACCAATGGCCCGGGGGCGTACCCGCAGGTAGTCCCTCGCTCATAGGCTGGCGGCCATGATGGTCCCCGCCGTTCTCCTGTTGCTCGGCGCCCTGACCGCGGTGCTCGCCCCCCGCCTGCTGGCCCGGGCCCGATGGCCCGAGCGTGAGCCGGTCGTCGCCCTGTGGGTGTGGCAGTGCGTGGTCGGCGCCGTGCTCCTGTGCTTCGGGCTGTCGATGCTGCTGAGCGCGGCGGCCGCCTGGCAGGCGGTCCGGGGCCGCTTGTTCGCCTCCGCCCCGCACGGGGTGGTCGACGCCTACGCCCTGGGCGCGGCCGGCGGGCACTGGGCCGCTCTCACCGCGCTCGTGCTGGCGGGCGGCGGGCTGTGGACCGGGGCGATGCTGACCGGTGAGGTGCTGCGGGCGCGGGCCCGGCGGCGCGCGCAGGGCAGCGAACTGCTGGTACGGGCCCCGCTGCTGCCGGGGGAGGATCCGACGGGGGCGCGGCTCGTCGTCCTGGAGGCTCCCCGGCCGGACGCCTGGTGGCTGCCGGGCGCGGCCCCGCAGCTGGTGGTCACGACGGCGGCGCTGGCCCGGCTGAAGGGCAGCCAGCTGGACGCCGTACTGGCGCACGAGCAGGGGCACGCGGCGGCCCGGCACGACTGGCTGCTGCACTGTTCGCGGGCGCTGGCCCGGGGCTTCCCGCAGGTGCCGGTCTTCGCGGCGTTCGAGGCGGAGATGCACCGGCTGGTGGAGATGGCCGCCGACGACGTGGCCTCCCGGCGGTTCGGGCGGCTGACGATCGCGCTGGCGCTGGTCGGACTCAACGAGGACCGGGGGGTGTTCGGGTCCTCCTCGCCCGAGCACGCGCACGTCCCGCAGCGGGTGCGCAGGCTGCTGTCGGCGACGCCTCGGCTCTCCCCCGGCCGTCGGCTGCGGCTGACGGCACTGGCCACCCTGGTCCCCGCGATCCCCCTGGTGGTGGCCTTCGTACCGGGGCTGAGCGCCCTGTCCTAGTGCGGTGAACCTTCCCGGTCACAGCACTGGCCCCCCTGGAACCGGGGGCCTCGGCGCTGCCCGCCGCCCGTCGGCGCCCGGCGGTGCGAGGATCGGGGCATGCGCAAAGATCCCCTGTGGTGGACGGGCATCGGCTGTGCGCTGCTCGCGGCGGTCCTGACGGCGCTCGTGGTGGCCGGGTGGCGACCGCTGCTCGCGTACGACGAACGGGTCGCGCGGGATCTGCACGCCCACGCCGTGACCCATCCCTCCGTCACGCAGTTCATGCGGGTGCTCAGCGACTGGGTGTGGGACCCGTGGACCATACGGGCACTGGCGGCGGTGGCCTGCGTCCTGTTGTGGTGGCGGGGCGACCGGAGGCGGGCGCTGGTGGTGGCCTTGGTGACGTTGGCGGCGTCGGCGGTGCAGCAGGGGCTGAAGGTGCTGGTGGGGCGGGATCGTCCGGTGTGGTCCGATCCGGTGGACTCGGCGCAGTACGCGGCCTACCCGTCCGGCCACGCCATGACGGCGACGGTGGTGTGCGGACTGCTCCTGTGGCTGCTCCCCCGCCCGCTTCCGGGCGTCCGCGTGGTGGCCGCCTGGACGGTGGCCGCGGTCTCGGTGCTCGGGGTCGGCTTCACCCGCGTGTACCTCGGGGTGCACTGGCCGTCGGACGTGCTCGCGGGCTGGCTCCTGGGCGTGGCCCTGGTGGCTCTGGTCACGTCCTGGCCCGTTCGCGAACGCGGATGCGACCCGGTGGAGCGGTGAGGGTACGGCGTGCCTGCCCTGGATGATCCCCCGTGTCACCCAGAGCAGGCGACCCCGTGCGCTGAGTATATTGGCCGGTAGCCAGTCAACGCAGGAGTAAGCATGTCCCCGCGCAGCGCATCGGTCAATGAAGAATTGCGCAGACGTTCCCGGGAGCGATTGCTGCAGTCCACGGTCGAACTCGTGGCCGAACACGGCTACGAGGCGACGACGCTCGGCGACATCGCCGACCGGGCGGGCGCGGCACGCGGCCTGGTCTCGTACTACTTCCCGGGCAAACGGCAGTTGTTGCAGTCCGCGGTGCACCGGTTGATGCACCTCACCCTCTCCGACGCCCTGGAGCGGGAGCCCCGCAGCGAGTGCGGGCGCGAGCGGCTCGCGCGCGCCGTCGACGCGGTGCTGGGGTTGGCGCGGGACGAACCCCTCCTGATGCGCACGCACATGGCGGGCATCCTGACGGCCGAGGGCTTCGTGCAGTGTCCCGAGCAGCAGCGGCTGGCGGAGCTGCTGCGGGACACCGTCGTGCGGTACGGCTCGGCGGACCCGGACGCGGACTATCCGTTGCTGCGGGCCCTGTTGATGGGGGCGGTCGTGGCGATCCTGCTGCCCGGGGCCCCGATGCCGGCGGGCCGCTTGCGGGCGGAGCTGTTCCAGCGCTACGGGCTGGACTGGGAGCTCGGAGTCCCGCCGGACGGCGGGCCGCCCGGCGGAACGTTCCCCTCACAGACCTGACACCCGGGCGCTCCTGGGGTCAGTGGTACTCGGGTTGGGTCTGCACGTTGAGTCGGTCCATGCGCACCCGTGCGGCGCTCTCGGTGCGCCGGTCGTCGAGCCGCAGCACGTCGAGGCCCTTGACGATGTCGTTCGAGTAGATGTGCCCGTTGTAGTAGTACGCCGACCAGGAACCGCCCAGTCCGAGCTGGTCCGTCGTCAGCGGCCCGCGCTCGAAGTACGCGATCTCCCTGGGCCGGGTGGAGTCGGTGAAGTCCCATACGGAGACGCCACCCTGGTACCAGGCCTGCACCATGATGTCGCGGCCGCCGCCGACCGGGATCAGCGAACCGTTGTGCGCCACGCAGTTCTCGGTGTCGGCCTGGTGGCGCGGGATCTTGTAGTAGCCGCGGAAGACGAGTTCGCGCTGGTCCCCGCGGCCGGTGATGTCGTAGATCCCGTCGGCGCCACGGTCGGGACCGGTGGCCTCGTTGCAGGTGGCGCCGCCACCGCCGCCGAGTTCGTCGGTGAACACCACCTTGTTCGCGCGCTCGTTGAAGGTGGCCGAGTGCCAGAACGCGAAGTTCACGTTGTCCTGGACCCGGTCGATGACCCGCGGCTGTTCGGGCCTGCTGATGTCGAAGAGGATGCCGTCACCCATGCAGGCGCCGGCGGCCAGGTTCTTCGACGGCAACACGGTGATGTCGTGGCAGCCGGTGGTCTTGGAGACGCCGGGGTTGGTGGGTGCGCCCGGGTTGCCGCCGTCGGGGAAGAGGACCGGGAAGGCGACGACCGCGGCCTTCGTCGGCGCCTTCTTCGGGACCTTCACGACCGAGATGCCGTCGTGCGGCGGCTTGCAGTCGGGGAAGGCCTCGTTCGGGGAGTACGAGGCGACGTAGAGGTAGAGGTCGCGGTCGCCCGGCACCAGGGTGTGGGTGTGCGAACCGCACGCCGTCTCGACGGACTTGACGTACCTGGGGTTCTTCTTGTCCTTGATGTCGAAGATCTTGATGCCCTCCCACGAGGACTTCTCCGTGGCGGGCTGCGAGACGCTGTTGCAGGAGTCGTCGCTGCGCGAGGAGTCGGTGGAGAGGAAGAGCAGGTCGCCGTGGACGGAGATGTCGTTCTGGCCACCGGGGCAGAGCACCTGGGTGACGGTCTTCGGCGCCTTCGGGTTCGCGATGTCGTAGATGGTGAAGCCGCTGTAGCTGCCCGCGTAGGCGTACCTGCCCTGGAAGGCCAGGTCGGTGTTGATCCCCGTGGGGTCGGTGCTGGGGATGTTGGCCAGTGGCTTGACGTTGGCGCTGTGCACGATCTCGTCCTGGCCGGGGATGTCTCCCGGGGCGAGTTCCCGGCCCTCGGTGAGGCCCGCGTCGTGCTGGTGCGCGGTACCGCGTGATAACTCACCCGGGTCGGGGGTGGCGGCCGCGGGTCCGGCCGCCAGGAGCGTGGCGAGGAGTCCGGCCGCGGCGACGGCCACCCCCACCCTCCTGTTCCGTGCCCGCCTGCTGTGGAGCGAGGTCACTGTGCCCTCCTTTGAGAGCCCGATCGGTTCCGCACGTGAGGGAGCGGAACCACGACCCCGGCAGTATCTTCTCTTCATGGACATGGCAAAAGCCCACAGGGTCCAGGGCCGCCAGGTGTTATCGGCGCGGCCCGGACGGTTCGCCGTGGCGGTCGTGACCGTGACCGCCGGCCTCCTGCTGACGCTCCCCGGCTGCCAGGGGGACGACGGATCGGACCGCGCCACGATCGTCGCCCCGGGCGGGCCGGGCGAGAAGGCCCGTCACCTCACCCCCGAGGAAGCCGCGAAGGCGAAACCCGACGACAGCCCGAACGCCGCCGACCGCGCCTATGTGTCACACATGATCGAACACCACCGGCAAGCCCTCACGATGAGCGCGCTGGCACCGGACCGGGCCGCAGCGGACGGGGTCAAACGGCTGGCCGAGCGGATCACGGCGGCCCAGAGACCCGAAATCGGCGCCATGGAGAAGTGGTTGGCCCGCCACCCCGTCACGACCGCCGGCACGACCCCCGCCACGCCCGCGGCACCGGCGGCGGGCCATGACCACGGCTCGATGCCGGGCATGGCGACCGAGCAGCAGCTGGCGGAGCTCACCGCGGCCCGGGGGGCCGACTTCGACCGGCTCTTCCTGAAGCTGATGACCGCCCACCACGAGGGCGCCGTGCGGATGGCCGGCGAGGCGCTGGCGGGCGGGAACAACGTGGCCGTGGAGGAGATGGCCACCGAGGTGGTGGCCACCCAGAGCGCCGAGATCCACCGGATGCGCGCGATGGGCTGACTCCACGAGGGGCCGGTGTCATGCTGGGACCACCTGCGGGAGGAGCTCCGCCGTGCTTCGTGTCGCCGTCGTCGGATCGGGCCCCAGCGGGGTCTACGCGGCCCAGACGCTGGTGCAGCAGCGCGAGGTGCCCGGGGTGCGGGTGGACGTGCTGGACCGGCTCCCCGCACCCTACGGGCTCGTCCGCTACGGGGTCGCCCCGGACCACGAGAAGATCAAGTCGCTGCAGGGCAGCCTGCGCACCGTGCTGGAGGACGAGCGGATCCGCTTCCTCGGCAATGTCGAGGTCGGCGGCGACGCCCTGCCCACGGCCCGGCTCCTGGAGCTGTACCACGCGGTCGTGTACTGCGTGGGCGCGGCCCGGGACCGAATGCTGGGGATCCCCGGCGAGGACCTGGCAGGGGTGCATTCCGCCACGTCCTTCGTGTCCTGGTACAGCGGGCACCCGGACGCCGCCGCCGAGGCGTTCGACCTGCCCGGCGTGGACGCGGCGGTGGTGGTCGGGGCCGGCAACGTCGCGGTGGACGTGACGCGGATCCTCGCCCGGGGCACGGCCGAGCTGGCGCCCACGGACATGCCGCAACCGGCGCTCGGCGCGCTCGCGCGGAGCGGGGTGCGCGCGGTGTCGATGGTCGCCCGGCGCGGCCCCTCGCAGGGCCGGTTCACCACCAAGGAACTCCGCGAACTGGGCACGCTGCCGGGTGTGGACATCGGGGCGGATCCGGCCGAACTGGCCCTCGACCCCGTGTACGCCGACCCGGTGGCGGCCGCCGCCCTGCCGGCGGTGGCCCGGCGGAACCTGGAGGTGCTGCGCGGCTGGGCGCGGGCGGATCCGGGCGGAGGCCCCCGGCGCATCGCGCTGCGGTTCTACCTGCGCCCGGTGGAGATCCTGGGCGGGCCGGACGGCCGGGTCAGCGGGATGCGCTTCGAGCGCACCGCCCCGGACGGCCTGGGCGGGGTGACCGGGACGGGCGTGCACGAGGACATCGCGGCGCAGCTGGTGCTGCGCTCGGTGGGGTACAAGGGCGTTCCGCTCGCCGGGCTGCCCTTCGACCCCGCGAAGGGCACGGTGCCGCACGCGGCGGGCCGGGTGCTGCGCGCGGGCCGGGCCTCGGTGGGTGAGTACGTGGCGGGCTGGATCAAGCGCGGCCCGACCGGGGTGATCGGCACGAACCGGCCCTGCGCCAAGGAGACCGTGTCCGCGCTGCTCCAGGACGCGGGGGCACTGGCTCGGCGCGACCTCCCGGGAGATCCGCTGGACATCCTGCGGGCGGCGGGTCTGTGCCCGGTCCGATGGCCGGGCTGGCTGGCCATCGAGGCGGCCGAGGCCGATCTGGGGCGCTCCCTCGGCCGACGCTCCGTCAAGATCCCCGACTGGCCGGGCCTCTTGGGCGCGGCGGGCGCGGGCCCGGCGTAGGACGAGACGGCTCGGCGTCGGTCCTGCCGGGCCGAGGGCTGTCCCGTGGCCGGCCACGGAAGTGCTTCCGGGTGGTCCTCCGGCCGGAAGGGGCTCACGCGGGAGTGTCGCCGCGCCGCCCCGCGCCCACGGGCCGATCATGTCGCTGGATCGAAGCCCCGGAGCAGCGTGCGGATGGAGTGTCATGGCAGCGAACGATTTCCGCCGGTCGTGGGTGCGGTGGCGGCCCTGGGTCCTCGGGGCGGCGACGGCGGCGCTGCTGGTCGCGACGCCCGCGTACGCCGGGGCCGCCGACCGGGCGTGGTGCCCCCCGCCCCGATGCGACGCCGGGTCTCCCGGCTGCGAAGGCCCCGGTGAGCCCCTCGGCGACGTCACCGTGATCAAGGAGGACTCGTTGACGGGCGACCCCCTGGCCGGAGGAGTCCTCCAGCTCTGGGAGGAGACCAACGGCATCCCGGGACTCCAGACCACGGGCGCCGATCCGGACACCTCGATCGGCGACTCCTGCACCACCGCGGCCGACGGCACGTGCACCCGCACCCTGCCGACCGGCGTCTACTACTGGCAGGAGACCCAGGCGCCACCCGGCTACGACCTGCCCATCAACCCGGTTTTCGGCCCTCTGGTGCTGACGGAGGAGAACATCACCGAAGGCGTGACGGTGAACGCCGAGAACACCCGCACCCCCGAGCGGTGAGGTCGCCCGACGCCCTCAGGACGTGAGCCGGGCCGCCTCGGCCGCGGCCGCCGCGAGGACGCTGTCGAGGAGGCCGGGAAAGAGTTCCTGGAGCTCCTCCCGGCGCAGGGCGTTGAGCTTGGTGGTGCCGCGGTAGGCCTGGCGCACGACGCCGCTCTCGCGCAGGACGCGGAAGTGGTGGGTGGTCGTGGACTTGGTGACCGGCAGGTCGAAGGAGGAGCAGGCCAGGTCCTCGGCCGAGGCGGCCAGGTCCAGGACGATGGACAGCCGGACCGGATCGGAGAGCGCGTGCAGCACGCCCTCCAGGCGGATCTCGCCCGCCTCGGGGTGGACGAGGGTGCGGGAGGTGTCCCGTTCCGTCATGTCCCTGCTCCACTCGCTCGGTCGGTGCGGTCCGGATGCCGCGGGCCCCATGGTACGAGAGGCGTCGAAGAAGGCGGGCCGGTCGGGGAAACCGGCGGTACGGCTCCGGGGTCTGTCCCCCGGAGCCGAACCCGCGTCACCAGGAACGGTGGTACTGCTCGGGCGTACGGAGCTCCCCGCCCAACTCCTTGGCCGCGCGGCGGGCCCAGTACGGGTCGCGCAGGAGTTCCCGGCCCAGCAGGACCGCGTCGGCCTCCCCGTTGGCGAGGACCTTCTCGGCCTGCTCCGGTTCGGTGATCAGGCCGACGGCGGCCACGGGGAGGGCGGTAGCGGCCTTGACCCGGGCCGCGAAGGGAACCTGGTAGCCGGGGCCGACGGGGATCACGGCGTGCGGCGCGAGGCCGCCGGTCGAGACGTCGAGCAGGTCCACGCCGTGCGCCAGGAGCAGGTCGGCGAGCCGAACCGTCTCGTCCGCGGTCCAGCCCTCCTCCTCCAGCCAGTCGGTGGCGGAGATCCGGAAGAAGAGGGGCAGCTCCTCGGGCCACACCGCCCTGACGGCGTCCACGACGTCGAGGGCGAAGCGGGTGCGGTTCTCGAAGGAGCCGCCGTACTCGTCGGTGCGCTTGTTGCTGTACGGGGAGAGGAACTCGCCGATCAGGTAACCGTGGGCGCCGTGGATCTCGACGACCTCGTACCCCGCGGCCAGCGAGCGCTCGGCGGCGGCCGCGAACTGGCCGGTGATCTCCCGGATCTCCTCGACCGTCAGCTCGTGCGGGGCCGGGTAGCCCTCGGCGAACGGCACGGAGCTCGGGGCGACCGGCTGCCAGCCGTGCGCCTCGGGCCCGACCGGGCGGCCGCCGTTCCAGGTCCGGTCGGTCGACGCCTTGCGGCCGGCGTGGGCGATCTGGATTCCGGGGACGGCGCCCTGGGACTTGACGAAGGAGGTGATCCGGCGCAGCGCCTCGACCTGGGTGTCGTTCCAGATGCCGAGGTCGTAGGGGGAGATCCGGCCCTCCGGGGAGACGGCGGTGGCCTCCTGGAGGATCAGTCCGGTACCGCCGGTGGCGCGGGCGGTGTAGTGCGCGAAGTGCCAGTCGCCGGCCACGCCCGCGTTCGGTCCGAACGCCTCGGCGCTGTACTGGCACATCGGGGCCATCCACACCCGGTTCGGGACGGTGACGGAGCGGAGCGTGTAGGGCGCGAACAGGGCGGCGAAGGCGGCGGGGGCAGCACTCATCAGGCTCTCCAGAGACGACCGGGCATGCCGGGGACGACTAAGTACGAGAGTCACCGTACTACGGATTCCCTCGTACTACGAGACCTCTCGTACAAGCTCGTCGAGTTCCGCGCGCAGCGCCCCGGCCAGAGCCGCCAGGTCCGGGACGGCGCCCGCGTCGGCGACCAGTCCGTAGTGGACCGTCCCCTTGTACGTGGAGACGGCGACGGCCAGCGACTGCCCTCGGGCCAGCGGGGCGAGCGGGTAGACCTCGCGGACCGGGCTGCCACCGAGGGTGAAGGTGAAGCTCGGCAGCGGCACGCTGGTGACCAGGATGTCGAAGAGCAGCCGGGCCGCCTGAGCCACGAGCGGGCCGCCGAGTCGGTGGCCGAGCGGGTGGACGTGGTCGGCGAGCAGGGCGACCGCCCCGGCGCCGCGGGCGGGTCCGGCGTCCTTGTTGCGGTCCATGGCGGCGCGCACGTGGTCCAGACGGCGCAGCGGATCGGCTTCGGCGAGCGGGAGCCGGAGCAGATAGCCGGACAGCCGGTTCCCGGCGCCTCCCGAGCCGCCGGGCCCACGACGGCGGGACACGGGGATCAGCGCGCGCGGGCCCGCGCCCCAGGGCTCGGGGTCGCCCCGCTCCGCCAGCCAGCGCCGCAGCGCGCCTGCCACCAGGGCGATCAGCACGTCGTTGACGGTGCCGCCGGCGCCCTTGCGGACGAGGTTGACCTCGTCCAGGTCGAGCGCGAGACCGGCGACCGCACGGGCGCCCGAGCCGGTGGGGTCCGCGGTGAGTGCCGTCGGCACCCCGAGCGGCAGTCCGGCGCGGGCCACGGCGGCCCCGATCTCCAGGGCCTGACCGACGTCCTGGACCCGCGCCGCCAGGACGCCGGGGAGCCGGCGCAGGACGGAGCCGCCCCGCTGCTCGGGCACCGGAGGCACGGGGGGCCGCGGGGCCGTGGCCTCGTCGAACAGGGTGGCCGCGAGGGCCAGCGCGCCCAGGCCGTCGGCGAGGGCGTGGTGGAACTTGAAGAGGACCGCGAAGGATTCCGGATCGGGTCCGGCCAGTACGTGCGCCTCCCAGGGAGGCAGCGTCCGGTCCAGCGGCCGGGCCATCAGCGGTCCGGCGGCGGCGTGCGGAACGCTCTCGTCGGTACGGACGAGGAACACGTGCCGGGCCGGGTCGAAGCCCGGGTCGGGCGACCAGGCGGCCGCCCCGACGGGCAGCAGCACGTCGCGGATCCGACGGCGCAGGCGGGGTACGGCCACGCACCGGGCGGTGAGCAGCTCGGCGGCCCTCTCCGCGGCGCCGGGTCCGGCGGCGCGGAAGACGGCGAGGGCACCCAGGTGCATGGGGTGGTCGGCGGATTCGATCCGCCAGAAGGCGAGGTCGAGCGGGGAAAGATGCTCGGTGGCCACATACGTCCTCTCGCGTGCGGCGGCAGTGACCTGAAGTCAATCCATTACGGACACCTACATGCAAGTAGCAATCATTTCAGGGCGGTAAATGATCGGTATGGATCTGCTCATCCGTAGCCCCGCACCGTCCGCCGGGTCACTGTCACCGGGTGGGTGCAGACTGGCCGAAAACATACTCCGCAAGGAACGCCCCCGGAGGGCGACGAGGCCCGGAGGTACCGGCCATGACCGACGTAGTGCTGCTCGTGGGAACCCGCAAGGGACTCTTCATCGGAAGTCGCCGGGGCGCGGCGCCCTGGGAGTTCGACGGACCCCATTTCAACGCCCAGGCCGTCTACGCGGTCGCCGTGGACCGCCGCGGACCGGTGCCCCGGCTGCTGGTCGGCGGGGACAGCACCCACTGGGGCCCGTCCGTCTTCAGCTCGGACGACCTCGGCGCGACCTGGCGGGAGCCCGCCGCGCCCGCCGTGAAGTTCCCGAAGGACACCGGGGCCTCCCTGGAACGGGTCTGGCAGCTGCAACCGGCCGGCCCCGAAGCCCCCGACGTGGTGTACGCGGGGACGGAACCGGCCGCGCTGTTCCGCTCGACCGACCGGGGCGACTCCTTCGAGCTGGTCCGCCCGCTGTGGGAACACCCGAGCCGCGGGAAGTGGGTACCGGGCGGCGGGGGTGAGGGTCTGCACACCGTGATCACCGACCCGCGCGACCCGGACGCGGTGACGGTGGCCGTCTCCACCGCCGGCGTGTTCCGGACCACGGACGGCGGGGCCAGCTGGAACCCGTCCAACCAGGGGGTCTCCGCGGTGTTCCTGCCGGATCCGAACCCCGAGTTCGGCCAGTGCGTGCACAAGATCGCCCAGGACGCCGGGGACACGGACCGGCTCTACCTGCAGAACCACTGGGGCGTCTACCGCAGCGACGACGCGGGCGGCCGGTGGACCGACATCGGCGGCGGCCTGCCCTCCGACTTCGGCTTCGCGGTCGCGGCCCATCCGCACCGGCCGGACACCGCCTACGTCTTCCCGCTCAACGCCGACTCCGACCGGGTCCCCGCCGAACACCGGTGTCGGGTCTTCCGCACCCAGGACGCGGGCGCCACCTGGGAGCCGCTGACCCGTGGGCTCCCGGCCGGGGACCACTACGGCACAGTGCTGCGCGACGCGCTGTGCACGGACGACGCGGACCCGGCGGGCATCTACTTCGGCAACCGCAACGGCGAGGTGTACGCCAGCCACGACGACGGCGAGAGCTGGCAACTCCTCACCGAGCACCTGCCCGACGTCCTGTGTGTGCGGGCGGCCACGTTCGGCCAGTAGAGTGATCCACCGTGGCAGCACGACCGTTGAACGAGATCGTCGAGCCGGGCTGGGCCCGTGCTCTGGAGCCGGTGGCGGGGCAGATCGCCGCCATGGGCGACTTCCTGCGCGCCGAGATCGCGGCGGGGAGGACGTACGTACCGGCCGGGGCCCATGTGCTGCGCGCCTTCCAACAGCCCTTCGACGAGGTCAAGGTGCTGATCGTCGGGCAGGACCCCTACCCCACGCCGGGACACGCGGTGGGACTGTCCTTCTCGGTCGCACCCGACGTACGACCGGTGCCCCCGAGCCTCGACAACATCTTCCTGGAGATGCACCGGGACATCGGCACCGGCCGCCCGTCGAACGGCGACCTCACCCCGTGGACCCGGCAGGGCGTGCTGTTGCTGAACAGGTCGCTCACGACCGCGCCGCGGCGCTCCAACGCGCACCAGGGCAAGGGCTGGGAAGCCGTCACCGACCAGGCCATCCGCGCCCTGGCCGCGCGCGGCAAGCCGCTGGTCTCCATCCTCTGGGGACGGGCGGCCCGCAACCTGCGTCCCCTGCTCGGCGAACTGCCCGTCGTGGAGTCCTCGCACCCCTCCCCCAAGTCCGCCGACTACGGGTTCTTCGGCTCCCGGCCGTTCAGCCGGACGAACGAGCTGCTGGTGGGGCAGGGTTCACAGCCTGTGGACTGGCGCTTGCCGTCAGTCAGTTGAACGTATCTGATATTCACCGGATAAATACGGACAGATGCCTCGCGGGAAGGCCCTGCCCGAACACCTTGTTCCGATAAGCCAGTAGCATGCGGCGCCATGAGCTCCCCCACTGGGCCCGCAAATGGCCTGCCCGTACGAATGCCGCGACCCCGCCAGACCGGACGGCACCGCCGGCCCGAGCCCGCGGTGGCGCCCGAGGGCGCGCCCGCGCTGGTGCTCGCCGTGCCCGGTGCCCCCTCGGCCGCCTCGCGAGGGCTCGCGGAAGAGATCATCAGCATCGGCCGCTCCGAGCTGCCGGGCCTCGACGCCCGCATCGGCTTCCTCGAGGGTGACGACGCGACCGAGTTCCCGTCCCTGTCCGGCGTGCTGTCCGCCGTCGCGACCGAGCGTGTCGCGCGCGCGGACTTCGCCCGCGCGGCCGGCCACGAGGTGCCCGCGCCGACCGGCCCGGACGCCGTGGTCGTCCCGCTGCTCGCCGGCCCCGACAGCGATCTGCTCCGCCGGATCCGCCAGGCGCTGATGGACTCCTCCGCCGCCGCCGAGCTGGCCGACGTGCTCGGCCCGCACCCGCTGCTGGCGGAGGGCCTGCACGTGCGCCTGTCCGAGGCGGGCCTGGCCCGCGCCGACCGCGCCCGGCTCTTCACCGTGACCACCGCCGCCGACGGCATCGTCCTGGCGACCACGGGTGGCGAGGAGGCCGTCCAGGCCGCCGGGATCACGGGCATGCTGCTGGCCGCCCGCCTGGCCGTGCCCGTCAAGGCCGCCGCGCTCGACCAGGAGGGCTCGGTGGCCGCGGTCGCCGAGCAGCTGCGCCGCGAGGGCTCCACGCTGCTCGCGCTCGCCCCGTACCTGATCGGCCCGGAGGCCGCCGAAGGCCTGCTCGACACCGCCTGCAAGGAGGCCGACTGCGCCACGGCCGAGGTGCTCGGCGCCTACGGCGCGCTCGGCAAGCTGGCCGTCGCGCAGTACGCCGCCGCCCTCGGGATCGCCCAGGACGCCGCCGCACACTGACCCGCCCGTACGAGGCGCAGGGCCCCCGCCGACCACGTCACCCGTGGTCGGCGGGGGCCCTTTCCCGTGGCCCGTGCGTGCCCGCGGGCCTCAGCCGAGGACCACGCAGGTGGCCGCGGGTACGGCCACCGAGCCGGCCCGGCGCGGCTGCCCGGTCAGCGGGTCCACCTCGAACCAGGTGACGTCCCCCGAGCGCTCGTTGGCGGCGTAGAGCCGGCTCCCCGAGGGATCGACGGCGAGGTCGCGCGGCCACGCGCCCCCGCAGGCCACGGCGCCGGTGAGCCGCGGCTTGCGGGGCCCGTCGGCGAGGGAGAGGGTGACGATCGTGTCGGCCCCGCGGACGGCCGCCCAGACGAACCGGCCGTGGGGCGAGGCGACGATCGCCGAGGGGTAGGCCCGTGCGGCCCCTGAGGCGCCCCCGGAAGCCACCGGAACCTCTCCGACCGGTTCCAGTCGCCCGGACTCCGCGTTCCAGCGGCAGACGGTCACCTGTGGCTCCAGCTCGTGCAGCACGTACGCCGTCCCGCCCTCCGGATGGAAGACGAGGTGGCGGGGGCCGGTCCCGGCGCGCAGCACGGTCTCGCCGTGCACCCGCGCCGCCCCGGTGGCCGGGTCGAGCGCGCAGACCCGTACCGAGTCGGTGCCGAGGTCCACGCTGAGCACCCAGCGGCCGGTCGGGTCGGGCAGCACCTGATGGGCGTGCGGGCCCTCCTGCCGGTCCGCGTCGGGGCCGGAACCCTGGTGCGACAGGACGTGCGAGGGCCCGCCCGGGCGGCCGTCGGCGGCGAGCGGGAGACTGCTGACGCTGCCGGAGGTGTAGTTGGCGGTGAGCAGCCTGCGTCCGACCAGGCTGAGGTGGGTGGGTCCGGAGCCCCCGACGCGGACGGGCGCGCCGAGGGGGGCGAGGCCGGCGGCGGTGGGCCGGAAGGCGGCGACCGCGCCCCGCTCGGTCTCGTTGACCGCGTAGAGCAGGCCGGTGGAGCGGGAGAGGGCGAGGTACGAGGGGTCGTCGGCGGGGGTGACCGAGAGCGGGGTCAGCGCCCCGGTCTTCGGATCCACGCCGGCGGTGGTGACGCCGCGGCCACCCGTCGAGGTGAACGAGCCGATGTAGGCCCGGGGTTCACCGCTCCGGTCCCTGATGTCCGTGCCGCCCACGTCGAGCCCCTTTCAGCGCTGCCGGATCCGTCCGGAGCCGACGGTAACAGAAGGTCTAGACCAGATCCCGTCCCTGGGCGCGCTCCTGCGCGCCGGGGTGGTGGACGTAGGCGGTACTGCTGCTGCGGTCCTCGTAGGTGCGATGGAAGACCGGGGTGGCGGAGCCGGAGATCGGCGGCACGATCCAGGACCAGTCCGCGCCCACCTCACGCCCCTTGCGCTCCTCCCGTTCCATGTGGGACAGGAAGCGCCGGGACTCGGTGTGGTGATCGGCGATGGTGACCCCGGCGCGGTCGAAGGAGTGCAGGACGGCCCGGTTGAGTTCGACGAGCGCCCGGTCCTTCCAGAGGGAGCGGTCGCTGGAGGTGTCCAGACCCAGGCGGCGGGCGACGGCGGGGAGGAGGTTGTACCGGTCGGTGTCGGCGAGGTTGCGCGCGCCGATCTCGGTGCCCATGTACCAGCCGTTGAACGGCGCGGCCGGATAGTGGATGCCACCGATCTCCAGGCACATGTTGGAGATGGCGGGTACGGCGTGCCAGCGCAGCCCCCAGTCCGCCCAGCCGTCGCCGTGGCCGTCGCCGTCGGGATGGCCGATCGGCACCTCCAGGACGGCGTCGGCGGGGGTGTCGAACCAGCGGGGCTTGTCGTCGACGCCCTGGACCACCAGGGGCAGGAGGTCGAACGGGGTGCCGGGGCCGCCGGGCCAGCCGAGCTGGAGCAGGGCCCCGGTGAGCGGGGCGTTGCGGGCGTCGCCGACGGTTATGGACGGGTGGTCGCCGTAGCCCGCGTATCTGACCAGTTGCTCGCTCCAGATCAGCGGGCCGGGGCGGTCCGGGGCGTCCGGGGCGAAGACGGTGATCGTGGGCCTGACCCGACCCCGGTTGGTCGCCTCGCGCAGGTGGTCGAAGCACTCGGCGGCGATGTCGTCGGCGTCGGTGAGCCCGCGACGGTCGCGGACCCGCAGCGAGTTCCAGTAGAGCCGGCCTATGCAACGGTTACTGTTGCGCCAGGCGACCCGCGCCCCGTGGACCAGTTCCTCGGAGGTGTGCGCATAGGTGCCGGTCTCGGCGAGCTCGGCCCGCACGGCGGCGAGTCGGGCGCGCGGATCACCGGCGTCCGCGTTCTCCCGGTGGAAGAGTCGGATGAACTCCTCGGCCGCTTCCCACACCTGAGCGGTGGTGGAGCGCTGTTGAAGAATTTCCATTCCGGGCCGTTACCCCCTGTCCGACCAGATCCACCCTGTACGTGCCGGATGAATGTGCAATAAACAATTACCCGTTGTACATGCCGCAGGTCAGCGTGGGGTGATGGGCGGCAAGGGTGCACTCCTTGGGGTGATCCCCGGCGAATCGGGCTGCGGTGGGACACGCGGGGGCGTACGATCCGGCGCGATCCGGGAGTTGACCGTGCGCCGGTCAGCGGCAGGGGCGGCTCATGTAGAGCGCCCGCTCACCGGCCGCCGGCGTGCCGTCGTAGAGCGCGGTGTCGAGGCCGCAGAAGGTGAACCCCATCCGCCGATAGGCGTGCACGGCCGGGGCGTTGACCGAGCTGACCTCCAACCACAGGTGCCGCGCGCCCCGTTCGCGGGCGAATCGCTCGGCGCACTCCATCAGGCCGCGGCCGACGCCACGGCCCCGGTGGCCGGGCGCGACCTCGATGTCCTCGACCGTCAGCCGTCGATTCCAGGGCGCGTATCCGACGGCGGCGTACCCGCACAGCAGGTCGCCGTCGAGGGCCACGAAGGTCCGCGCGTCGGCGTCCGAGTCCTTCCCGCCGCCGAAGACCTGCTCGTCGTGTTCCTCGGGCGGGAACACCTTGTGCACGGGGGGGTCCACGGGGACCTCGCGGAGCAGGAAGCCGAAGCCGACGCCCCGGCCGTCACCGCCGCAGTCGCCCGGGCCGGGCGCGCTCACCTCGAAGACCGTGGCGGTGGTGAAGGAGCCGTCCAGGGCCTCGATGGCACCCGCGTCCTCGGGACGGGCGGGGCGGTACACGATCGTGTCGGCCGAGCCGTGTGCGGTGGTCATGAGATCCACCGTACGCAAAAAATCCCCCGGCCGAATTGGCTACCGAGGGAGAGAAGAGCGTATATTCATTGGTTCACGACTTCGCCTTGAACGAGGTCGTGGTGAAGCTTACGAGGACACTGTATCGCGGCAGGAGTGCAATTGTCAACCGAGGAATTCCGGAAAGAGCAGCAATTCGTCACCGATCTCTATCGGCGTCTCGACGGCCTGCGTGACCAGGCCGAACGGGCGGTCGAAGGGGCGCTGCGCGATGTCGGGACCGGCCTTCAGGCGCGGTTGGAGCGGGACGTCCTCGTCGCTGAGCAGTCCGGTCTGCTTTCCGCCCTGAACGCGGGCGAGAACGGCCTCTGTTTCGGCCGTCTGGAGTTCTCCGACGGCCGGGACCATCACATCGGCCGGCTCGGAATCCGGGCCGACGACGCGGAACGCACTCCGTTGGTCCTGGACTGGCGCGCGGACGTGGCCCGCCCCTTCTATCTCGCCACCGGTCACACCCCGATGGGGCTGCGTCGCCGCCGGCACATCAGCAGCCGGGGGCGCGAGGTCACCGCCCTGCACGACGAGATCCTCGACCTGACCGACGCGGAGCGCACCGGACACGAGGGCGCCGACGCGGACGCCGTGCTGCTCGCCGCGCTCGACGCCGCCCGGACCGGACGGATGCACGACATCGTGCGCACCATCCAGGCCGAGCAGGACCGGATCATCCGCTCCACGCACCGCGGGGTGCTCGTCGTCGAGGGCGGTCCCGGCACCGGCAAGACCGCGGTCGCGCTGCACCGCGCCGCCTACCTGCTGTACGCCCACCGGGAGCTGCTCGCCAAGCGCGGTGTGCTGATCGTCGGACCGGGCCCGGCCTTCCTCGGCTACATCGGCGGGGTGCTCCCGGCCCTCGGCGAGACGGGCGTGCTGCTGGCCACCCCCGGAGAGCTCTTCCCCGGAGTGCACGCCACCGGCACCGACCGGCCGGGCGCCGCGGCGGTGAAGGGGCGGGCCGCGATGGCGGAGGTCCTCGCCCGGGTGGTGACCGATCGGCAGGGCCTGCCGGAGACCGTACCGGCGGACACCGGCGAGGAGTACGACACCGTCCCCGAGCCGGCGCTGGAGATCGACCACGAGGAGTACGGGACGCTGCGACTGGACCGCACCATGGCGTACGAGGCGCGGGACCGCGCCCGCGCCACCGGGCTGCCGCACAACCAGGCGCGCCCCTCCTTCGCCTTCCCGATCATCGACGCGCTCACCGCGCAGCTCGCCGACCGGCTGGGCGCCGATCCGTACGGCGGTCCCAACCTCCTCGGCTCGGACGACATCGCCCAGCTGGGCAAGGAGATCGCGACGAGCTCCGCCGTGCACGCGGCGATCGACTCGCTCTGGCCCTCTCTCACGCCCCAGCGGCTGATCTCCGACTTCCTCGCGGATCCCACGCACCTGCCCGCGCACGAGGCCGACCTGATCCGGCGCGCGCCCTCGGCCCGGCCCGACTGGACCCCGGCCGACGTGCCGCTCCTGGACGAGGCGGCCGAGCTGCTCGGCGAGGACGACACCGCCCGGCGGGCCGCCGAGGAGCGGGACCGGCAGCGGCGCATCGCCTACGCCCAGGGGGTGCTGGACCTGTCCGAGGGCTCGCAGTCGTACGAGTTCGAGGACGAGGAGAGCGAGTACCTCGCGGCCCACGACATCATCGACGCGGAGCGGATGGCCGAGCGTCATGAGGAGGCCGACCACCGCAGCACCGCCGAGCGGGCCGCGGCCGACCGTACCTGGGCCTTCGGACACGTCATCGTGGACGAGGCGCAGGAGCTGTCGGCGATGGCGTGGCGGCTGCTGATGCGGCGCTGCCCGACCCGGTCGATGACGCTGGTCGGCGACCCCGCGCAGACGGCCGACGAGGCGGGCTGCGGGTCGTGGGAGCGGATCCTCTCGCCGTACGTGGGCGAGCGCTGGGAGTGGGTCCGGCTGGGGGTCAACTACCGCACGCCGGCGGAGATCATGGAGGTGGCGGCGGCCGTGCTGCGGGCCCGCGATCCCGGCTTCGAGCCGCCGCGGTCGGTACGGGCCACCGGGGTGCGGCCGTGGGCGCGCGCGAGCGACGACCTGGCGGCGGCGACCCGGGAGGCCGTGGCGCGTGAGCTGCCGGCCGAGGGGCGGCTCGCGGTGATCGCGCCGCGGGCGCGGCACGCGGCCCTGGCCGCCGTACTGCCGGGGGTACGGGAGGGCGCCGAACCGGATCTGACCGAGGCGGTGGTCCTGCTGGACCCGCGCCAGGCCAAGGGGCTGGAGTTCGACACGGTGATCGTGGTGGAGCCGGCCGAGCTGCGGCCGAGCGATCTGTACGTGGCGCTGACCCGGGCGACCCAGACCCTCGGGGTGGTGCACACCGCCGGTCGGCTGCCGGCGGGACTGGCGGACACCCCGGAGGGGCTGCTCAGGCGCTGATGACGAGCGGCGCCCGGGGGTCGGTGCGCAGCGGGGTCGCCAGTGCCACGAGGGTGTGTTCCAGGCCGTGGAGGTGGGCGAGCGCCGGTTCCGCGGCGGCGGGCCGCGGCTGCGGCACGGTGGCGGGCCCGGCCGTTCCGTGCGGGGTGGTCAGGGCTTCCACCGCGGCCTCCACGCGCCAGCAGGCGGCGGCGAGCCGGGCGTCGTGCGAGGCCTGCGGATCGGCGGCGACGGCGACGAGGCCGCGCACGTCCCGGGCGCAGTCGTCGAGCAGTGCGAGCACCTGCCGGGCCCGGGCCTTGCGGGCGCGCAGCGGGCTCAGCGGGTGGACGAGCGGCGCGAGGGCCGTCCGGACCCGGCCCAGCAGCAGTTCCAGCTCGGCGGCATGCGGCGCGGGGTCGGCGTCCGGGTCGCCCGCGAGGCGGTCCAGGGCGGCCGCGGTGCAGGCGCGTACGCAGTGCAGGGCGCGCTGGATCCAGGCGTCGTTGGCGGCGTGGGTGGTGACCGGGAGGATGATCACGACGGCGAGGGCGGCGCCGAGCGCGCCGATGGCGGTCTCCTGGAAGCGCAGGAGCAGCAGTCCGGGGTGCAGGACGCCGAGCAGGCCGTAGAGCAGCCCCGCCATGACGGTGACGAAGAACATCATCCAGGAGTACGAGGGCGCGGCCGTGTAGAAGATCCCGAAGACGCATACGGCGACCAGGACGGCGGTGGGCATCGGCGCGCCGTGCAGGGGTACGGCGATCAGCAGGCCGGCGGCGATGCCGACGACGGTGCCGAGGACGCGGCGGAAGCCCCGTACCAGGGTCTCGCCCCGGGAGGTGGTGTTCACGAAGATCCACCAGGAGGTGCCGACGGCCCAGTACCAGCGGTCGTCGGAGAGCGCCTGGCCGATGCCGAGCGCGAAGGCGCAGGCGGCGGTGGCCTGGAAGGCCTGCCGCGTGGTCGGCCGCGCGAGCCCGGTCCCGGGGAGGCCGGGCGGGGCCGCGGGGGGCGGGGTGCGCCGCTCGATGGGCCACAGCAGGAAGCGCACGGCTCCGGCGGCGAGCAGCGCCAGGCCCACGGCGACGTACAGCTCGGGCAGCTGCCCGGGCCGGGCGTGCAGGAACTGGGTGACGAAGAACATCATGAAGCCGAAGATCCCGAGGGCGTGTCCGCGCGGGCCGAAGCGGCGGGCGTGGACCCCGGCGAACACGACGGCGAGGAAGGCGGCGTCCCGGGCGAGCGGCACTCCGTGCAGGGTGGTCGCGAGGGTCAGGACGGGGAATCCGGCGACGGGCAGCAGGGCGGTGGTGAGGCGCTGGGCGCGGACGTTCGCGTCGAGCACGGTGAAGAGGGCGAGCAGGGCGGCCAGTCCCCCGGTGATGGAGGCGGTCAGGGAGAGGCCGCACGCCTCGGCGAGGGCGACGGCGGCGGCGACGCCGATCACCGCGCGGGCCGAGTTCCGCAATCTCATACGCCCCGGATCCGGAGCCACGAACATCCTCTTCACGGCGGTGTGCCGCCCCCCTTGCAGTGGTGCGCGCCGGACCGGCGCCGCCCGGGGGTGGTGGGCGGCGGACGGGCACGGCGAAGGCGCCGCGCTCCGGAACCGGCCTCGTTGCCGTCCGGCGCTGCGCGGCGCCGTAAGTACATGGATACGACACAGATAAGCATCCGGGGGCCCACTGGCTCAACCGGACCCTCTGCGACTGGGCCATTGGCCTAGCTGGAGGCGGTGAGTGTCGACCATGGGCCTGCCATCGGCCCACTGCCGAGGGGGGCCGCACATCGAGCGGGTCACGCCTCCGTGGCCGACTCTCGTCCACGTGACCACGCGCTGTTATCGTGCAGCGACCCGCGGGGCGTACGGAAGGGGACCGACGTTGACGCGTACGGCGGAGTTCGGGGAGGCCGAGGCGTTCAGTCGGGCAGCCGTGGCCGTCTTCCGACTGAACGGACGGTTCACCGCGGCCCTCGACCGGCTCACGCTCGCCTCGGGGCTCAGCGCCGCGCGTTGGCAGATACTCACCACGGTGACGGAGGAATCACTTTCCGTGTCCGCCGTGGCCCGGCGGGTGGGGACCACGCGGCAGAGCGTGCAGCGCATAGCGGACCTGCTGGTGCGGCAGGGACTCGCGATCTACCTGGACAACCCGGCGCACCGGCGGGCCAAGCTGCTCACCGCCACCGAGCAGGGCGTGGCCGCGAAACGGGAGATCGACTCCTGTCTCGCCGAGCTGGCCCGGCAACTGTGCGAGGGCCTCGGCGGCGAGGACGAGGTGTACCGCACGGCCGAGGTGCTGCGGGGCCTGTCCGGCGCGTTGTCGTCGATCGGATCCGACGACTCTGCGTGAAGCCCGTACACGTGTCCACCGCTATACGGACAAGCCGGCCTGAAACTGCCCATGTTTTTCCAAAGAGTTGACTGCACCGAGGAACGCTCTTTGCGGTACCGTTCGCGCCTGACGCGGGGTTTCAAGGCCGGGGGACCTTTTGAATCGGTTTGTCTTCAGAGTGCTGGGACCGCTGCTCGTCCAGACCGATGACGGTCCGCTGCGCATCAACGGCCGGCGCCAGGTCACGGTCCTCGCGATGCTGGTCCTCTACGCCGACCGGATCGTGTCGGTGGACACCTTGGTGGACGCCGTCTGGCCGGAATCTCCCCCGGCGACGGCCCGCAACCAGATCGCGATCTGCGTGGCCACCCTCCGCAAGACCTTCAAGCAGGCCGGGGTGACCGATCTGCTGATCACCTCTCCCCCGGGCTATCTGCTGGCCAAGGGCGAGCACCGGATCGACGTCCAGGAGTTCCTGGAGCGGGCCGAGCAGGGGCGGGACGCCGCTCGGCACGGACGGACCGAAGAGGCGTGCGCCCAGTTCGAGGAGGCGCTCAGCGTCTGGCGGGGCTCCGCGCTCGACGAGCCGTCCGGTTCCCGGCTGGAGGCGGAGACCACCAGGCTGGAGCAGATGCGGCTCGCGCTGATCGAGGAACGTGCCGGGCTGATGCTCCAGCTGGGCCGGCACCGCGCGCTCACCGGCGAGCTCACCGAGCTGGTGGCCCGGCACCCCCTGCGCGAGCAATGCCGCGAACACCTCATGCTGGCGCTGTACCGGTCCGGGCAGCGGGCGGAGGCCCTGGAGGTGTTCCTGCACGGCCGCCGGTTACTCACCGAGCAACTCGGGATCGAACCGGGTCCCGGGCTGCGGCAGTTGCACGAACTGATCCTGCGTGACTCCCCCGAACTGACCCGGCCCCCCGCCACGGCGGTGCCCGCGCCGGCGGCCCTGAGCACCATCCCGGCACAACTGCCCGCCGATGTCATGGCGTTCACCGGCCGGCAGCGGGAGATGACCTCGCTGGACCGGCTCCTGAAGGAGCCCTACAACCCTCACACCCCGGCGCTGGCGACCATCGTCGGCGTGGGCGGGGTGGGCAAGACCGCCCTCGCGGTGCACTGGGCCAGCCAGGTCGCCGACCAGTTCCCGGACGGCCAGCTCTTCGCCGATCTGCGCGGGTACGACGAGGAGCACGCGCCGGTGTCCCCCGCCGCCGTGCTCGACCGGTTCCTGCGGGCGCTCGGGATCGGCGCACCCCAGATACCGACGGATCCCGACGAGCGGGCCTCGCTGTTCCGGAGCCTGCTCAGCACCCGCAAGACACTGATCGTCCTGGACAACGTACGCTCCTTCGACCAGCTCAGACCCCTGCTCCCGGGTGGCGGGCGCAGCGTGGTGCTGGCCACCAGCCGGGAGAGCCTGGGCGATCTGACCGGGGACTACACGGCGCTGACCCTGCGGTTGCGGATGCTGGAGCCGGCCGAGGCGACGGCGCTGCTGATCAAACTGGCCGGGGCCGACCGGTTCGGCAGCGACCCGGTGGCGGTGGAACAGCTCGGCGCGCTCTGCGACTGCCTCCCGCTCGCCCTGCGGATCGCCGGGGCGCGACTGGCGGCCAAACCCGGTCTGAGCGTACGGAGCCTGGTGGCGCGGCTGCGCGACCACCGGTCGCGGCTCGACGTACTGAGCCCGGGCGAGGGCGGGGTGCGGGCCGGATTCCGGCTGACCTACCGGGACCTGCCCCCCGAGGCGGCCCGGATGTACCGCAGGCTCGGGCTCCTGCGCACGGCGGACTTCGCCGCCTGGGCGGGGGCGGCCGTCCTGGACACCGACGTGTGGCACGCGGAGGAACTGATCGACCACCTGGTCGACGCGCAGCTGCTGGAGGTGGCCGACGCCGAGCCGGGGCGGGCCGCCCGCTACCGGTTCCAGGACCTGCTGCGGCTGTTCGCCCGCGAGCGGGCGGAGTCCGACGAGCCGGAGGGGGAGACCGACGCGGCGCTGGAACGTGCCTTCGCCTCCTGGCTCTGGCTGGCCGAGGAGGCGCACCGGCGGATCGACGGGCGCGAGTTCCCGGTGGGCCGGACGCCCGAGCCGGCTCCGCGCTTCCTGCCGGAGCTGGCCGACGAGCTGCTGGCCGCGCCGATGGACTGGTTCGAGTCGGAGCGCACGGCCGTGACCGACCTGGTGGCGCACGCGGCGGAGACGGGCAGGGCCCGGTACGCGTGGACGTTGACCGAGAGCGCGGTACCGCACTTCGAGACGAAGAACTACCTGGAGGACTGGCAGCGCTGCGCCGAGCAGGCGCTGGCCGCGGCCCGGCGCACCGGCGACGAGCCGGGCGAGGCGACGATGCTGCGGCTGCTGGGGTCGTTGGCGATCTACCAGCGGCGGTACGAGCAGGCCGAGGGGTGGAACAGGGCGGCGCTGCGGCTGCTGCGCAACGCCGGTGACATGGGCGGGGCGGCGCTCGCCCAGCGGAACCTGGCGATGTGCGCGCGGTTCCAGGGGGACTGGGAGCGGGCCCTGGAGTACTGCGAGGCGGCCCTCGGCGGTTTCCACGCGACGGGTGACATCGGGAACGAGGCCCATCTGCTGGGCTTCCAGGCGCAGATCGAGCTGGACCGGGGCAACGTGGGTGGCGCGCTGCCGCTCGCGGAGCAGGCGGTGGCGTTGAGCCGGCGCACCGGATCGGTGCGGGCGGAGGCGCAGAGCGTGTACCGGCTGGCCGAGGTGCGGCTGCGCGCGGGAGATCTTGACGAGGCCGCGGAGGCCTTCGGCGCGGTACTGCGGCTGACCCGGGGCGAGGGCGACCGGGTCGGGGAGGCGCACGCGCTGCGGGGGCTGGGACAGACGCAGTGGAGCCAGGGCCTGCTGCCCGCGGCGGGAGGGACGCTGCGGCAGGCCCTGGAGATCACTGATGAGCTGGCGGACCGTTTCCTGTACGCCCGGGTGGAGACGGATCTCGGGTGTGTGGAGGCGATCGGCGGCCGCCCGGCGGAGGCGGCGGAGAGGTTCCGGCGGGCGCGGGCCGCCTTCGGCGAGGTCGGCGCGCAGCCCTGGCGGGCCCAGGCGGACCGGCTGCTGGCGGCGGTCCAGGGCGCGGCGGGCGAGCCGGGTGGGCCGGGGGACCCGGGCGAGCGGGGCGGTGGGGGCGCCGGTGAACTGCCGCATCGTTCCTTCACGGCGGCGGAACTGACGGTGCTGCTGACGCATCCGGAGGGCTAAGGGCTGTCCCGTCATCCCCGGTGGATCAGCGCGCGGCGTCAGATGCGGTGCCTCTCCCCCAGCTACCGCTGGGAGGGGCCCCCGGGCGGAGGGGCTCCCTTGTACGTCGTACGGCGGAGCGGGACGGATCAGCCCCAGGGCATGTCGCCGTGCGTGCCGGCGGAGCCGTGGTGCGGGGGGACCACCGGCTTGACGACGCCCCAGGGCATGTCGTCGTCCGCCCGTGTGGTGGTGTGCGTGTCCGACAGGACGGCCGACGCTGCCCCCGTGCCGACGAACATCCCCGCAAGAACGACCAGGCAGGCCGCCGCCGTCGTGTTCGCCGTCTTCGCCGTCCGCGTGCTGCGCATCTGGGAATCCCCTCTCGGTGGAGCATCACTGCCGCTCGCTGCGGCATGAATGGAACCGTAGGGACGCCTCCTTTTTCTCCTGTGTTCCATCGATTTCGTGACCCTGGCCGCCCTCGAAATCGACACGATATCGAGGAGACAACGCACTCCACTAGCTTCGTTCAGAGATTCTTCTCCATGAATCACGGATGGGGCGGTACATGGAATTCCGAGTGCTCGGGCAAGTCGAGGTACGGCGGGACGGCCGCCGGGTCGCGTTCTCCGGGGCGAAGCTGCACACCGTGCTCGCGGCGCTCCTCGTGGCCCGTGAAGAGGTGATCTCCGACGAACGGCTGTGCCGGCTGCTGTGGGGCTGGGCTCCGCCGGCGACCGTCAGCGCACAGCTTTACACCTATGTTTCCCGCTTGCGCAAGATTCTCGGCGACGATGTTCTGATCGATCGTCGGCCGCCTGGATATGCCATGAGCATCGGTAATGCGACGCTCGACCTGAACGAATTCGAGAAGCTGGCGCTCGGCGGCCGCGAGGCACTGATCGCCGAGGACTTCGAAAAGGCCGGTGAGCTGCTGCGCGGCGCCCTGGCCCGGTGGAACGGGCTGCCCTTCGCCAACGCCACGGAATACCTGGCCGACGCCGAGGCGCCGCGGCTCACCGAGGCCCGGGCGGTCACGCTGGAGCACCGCATCGCGGCCGATCTCGCGCTGGGCCGGCACGAGCAGATCACCGGTGAGCTGACCGGCCTGGTCGCCGAGTACCCGCTGCGCGAGCGCATCCGGTGCCAGCTGATGACGGCGCTGTGCCGGTCGGGGCGGCAGGCGGACGCCATCCACCTCTACCACCACGGCCGCGCGGTGCTCGCCGACGAGCTGGGGGTGAACCCCGGGGAGGAGCTCCAGGCCACCTACCGGGCGCTGCTGGAGGGCACGCTGGACCGCCGGCCGCGCACCGCGGCGGCCTCGTCGACCGGCCCCCGGCGGGGCCCGGCCGGCCGCTCGGACGGCGCCCCGGCCATGCTGCCGCCGGACACCGTGGACTTCACCGGCCGGGAGCCCGAACTGGAGCTGCTGTGCCGAGCGCTGTCCCCCGACGCGCAGGGCACCGGGCGGCCCCGTCGGGTCCTGGTCACCGGAATGGCCGGGCTCGGCAAAACCGCCCTGGCCGTACACGCGGCCCACCGCTGCCGGGCCCACTTCCCCGACGGGCAGTTGTACGCCGACCTGCGGGCGCCCGACGGCACTCCCCGGCCCCCCACCCGGGTACTGCGCGGGCTGCTGCGCGCGCTGGGCCCGATGGACGACGTACCCGACGCCGAGGACCAGGACCAGTTGGTCCGGCTCTACCGCGAGCGAACCAGGGGCAAGCAGCTGCTGATCGTGCTGGACAACGCCGCCGGGGCCGCCCAGTTGGGTCCGCTGCTGCCCAACACCCCGGAGCCCGCGGTCCTGGTCACCGGGCGGACGGCCCTGCCCACCGTGGCCGGGGCACACACCGTGGCGCTCGCTCCGCTGGCACCCCGGGCCTCGCTGGAGCTGCTCTCGGCGGCGGCCGGTCCCTCCCGGGTGGCCTCGGCGCCCGGTGCGGCGTCCTCGATCGTCGAGCACTGCGCCGGCCTGCCGCTGGCCCTGCGCATCGTCGGGACCCGGATCGCGGCACGGCCGCACTCCACCCCGGACCGGCTCGCCCGCCGGCTGGCGGATCCCGTGACCCGGCTTCGGGAGCTGCACTCCGGTGATCTGGACGTGCACAGCTCGCTGCTGCCGTCCTGGCGGGCCCTGGACCCGGAGGTGCGCGCGGTGTTCCCGGCGCTGGCCGCGCTGGGCCCGCAGCCGTTCCCGGCCGCGGACGCGGCGATGTCGCTGAATCTGCCGGAGGTCGAGGCCGAGCGGCTGCTGGAGGCACTGGCCGACGCGGCCCTGCTGGAGGTCAGCGGGGCGGACGAGTGGGGTCAGCCCTGCTACCTGTTCCATCCGCTCGTCCGGCTCTTCGCTCTCTCCCTGGGCGAGGGAGCCGCGCCCGACCGCGGGACCGCCGCCCGGACGGAACATAACCGACGGCTAACTCACCGCCCCTAGCCTCGCCCTGCCCCGCAGCAGGGCGCTCCGGCCCCCGTACCCACCCCCGGGCAGGCACCAGCCGACGGCCCGTGACACCGAATGGAGTTGGACCATGACCGAGCTCCTGCCCGCTCGCGCGGACAGTGCCGCGTCCTTCCCGATGACCGAGACGCAACAGGCACTGATGATCGGGCGAGGTGAAGCGGTCGAGCTGGGCGGTATCGGCTGCTACGGATACTTCGAGTGGGAGCGTGCGGACCTCGATCCCGAGCGTTTCGCCGCCGCCTGGCGCAAGGTGGTCGCCCGTCACGACATGCTCCGCGCGATCGGCCGCACGGACGGCACCCAGTGGGTGCCGGCCGACCCGCTGCCCTTCGACATACCGGTCGTGGACCTGAGCGAACTGTCCGCCGACGCCTCGCGGGAGCGGCTCGCCGCGCTGCGGGACGAGATGAGCCATGTGGTCTTCCCGGTGGGCAGCTGGCCGCTGTTCGACCTGCGGATCATCCGGCTGGGCGGTCCCGGGAACCTGAGCCGCGTCCACCTCGGGATCGACCTGCAGGTGCTGGACGCCTCCAGTGCGTTCCAGGTGCTCTTCCCCGAGCTCGTCGACCTGTACGAGGACCCGGACGCCGAACTCCCCGAGCCCGGTATCGACTTCGCCGAGTACGCCCGGTGGCGCGCCGACGCCCTGCCGCACACGGAGGCCTTCCGTGCCGCCCGTGCGTACTGGGTGGAGCGCGTCCCCACCCTGCCGCCGGCCCCCTCGCTGCCCACGGGCGCCGCCGACACCGGGCGCGAGGTGCGCTTCGACCGGCGCGAGCACCGGCTGGCCCCGACCGAATGGCAGCGCTTCTCGGCGCGGGCGCACGAGGCGGGGCTGACACCGTCGATCCTGCTCACCGCCGCCTTCGCCGAGGTGGTGAGGTGCTGGTCGGAGGAGTCGGACTTCACCATCAACTACCCGATCTTCCAGCGCCCGGCGGTGCACCCGGACATCACCGGTGTCCTCGGAGACTTCACCAACGCCGTGATGCTCGCCGCCGACGGTTCGGGCGCGACCTTCCTGGACCGCGCGCACGCGCTGCGCGACCAGCTCGCCCGCGACGCGGAGCACGGCTCGTTCAACGGCGTCCGGGTGCTGCGCGAGCTGACCCGGCTGCACGGGGTGGGCGCGCAGGCCGGCATGCCGGTGGTGGTGACCAGCCTGCTCGACTACCCGGTGCGCAGGCCCGTCACGGACCTGGGCCGGGAGGTGTACTCGATCTCGCAGACCCCGCAGGTCTCGCTCGACGTACAGCTGCGCGAACTGGCCGGTGAGCTGCGCGTCATCTGGGACTTCGTCGACGGGGCGTTCGCGCCCGGCTTCATCGACGCCGCCTTCGGTGTGTACGTGGACCTGCTGGAGCGGCTCACGCGGGACCCGGAGGCACTGCACACCGGGCGCTTCGACCTGATCCCGGCGGCCGAGCGGACGCTGCGCCGCCAGGTCAACGACACCGCCGGGCAGATCCCGTACACCACCTTGCACGAGCTGTTCGCCCAGCAGGCGGAGCGCACGCCCGACGCCGAGGCCGTGGTGGACGGCAGCGGGCGGCGCCTGAGCTACGCCGAACTGGCCGCGTACGCCTGGCGGATCGGGCACACGCTGCGGGAACACGGGGCGGCTCCGGGCGAGCTGGTCGCCGTCGTGATGGAGAAGGGCTGGGAGCAGTACGCCGCGGTGTACGGGATCCTCGCCGCCGGCGCCGCCTACCTGCCGCTGGACCCGACCGTGCCGCCGGAGCGGCTGCGCCGGCTGCTCACCGAGGCCCAGGTGGACCGGATCCTCACCCAGTCCTGGCTGGACTCCCGGATCAGCCTGCCGCCCACGGCCCGCCGCTACCGGGTCGACAAGGACTTCGAGTCCGGCAACGGGATCCGGCCCGACACCGCCCAGACCCCGGCGGACCTCGCGTACACCATCTTCACCTCGGGCTCGACGGGTGAGCCCAAGGGCGTGATGGTCGACCACATCGGCGTGGTCAACCTGATCCGCGATGTCGCGACCCGTTTCGAGGTCGGTGCGCGGGACCGGCTGCTGGCCATCTCCGGCCTGCACTTCGACGCCTCGATCTACGACGTGTTCGGGGTGCTGACCCAGGGCGGGACCGTGGTGCTGCCCCCGCCGTTCGAGCACGCCGAGCCCGATGTGTGGGCCGATCTGGTGCGGACGGAGCAGGTCACCCTGTGGAACTCCGTGCCCGTCCTGATGGAGCTGCTCGTCGGCGAGGCCGAGGTGCGCGAGCGGCGCGGCGGCGACCGGCCGCTGGAGTCCCTGCGGCTGTCCGTGCTGTCCGGCGACTGGATCCCGCTGACACTGCCGGACCGGCTGCGGGCGCAGAGTCCCCGGATCGAGGTGGTGGGTTCGGGCGGTCCGACCGAGACGATCTGCTGGTCGCTGTTCCAGCCGATCGGCGAGGTCGACCCGTCCTGGACGAGCATCCCGTACGGCAAGCCGATCACCAACCAGCGTTACTACATCGTCGACGCGGCCGCCTACGAGCGTCCGCTCGGGGTGGTCGGCGAGATGGCCGTCGCCAGTGACGTCGGGCTCGCGCTGGGGTACTGGAACGACGCCGAGCGCACCGCGGACCGCTTCGTGCGCCTGCCGGAGACCGGCGAACGCGCCTATCTGACCGGCGACCTGGGCCGCTACCTGCCGGACGGCAGCATCGAGATCCTGGGCCGGGACGACTTCCAGGTGAAGATCCAGGGCCATCGGATCGAGCTCGGCGAGATCGAGGCCGTGCTGCGCCAGGACGTCGAGGTCGAGGCGGCCGTGGTGGTGGCCCCGGCCAGCGCCCACGGGGTGCGACGGCTGCACGCCTTCGTCGTGGCCGCGGCGGAGGCGGCCGGGCCGGTGCTGGAGCGGCTCGCCGCGCAGCTCCCCGGCTACATGGTGCCGGCCGCGCTCACCGTGCTGCCGGAACTGCCGCTGACCCGCAACGGCAAGGTCGACCGGCTGCTGCTGGCGTCCTCCGCCGGGCGGCAGCAGTCCGCCGACGAGGCGGCCGTACGGGAGGCCGGGGACGGGCCGGGCAGTGCGCTGGAGCTCGTGCTGTGCGCGGCGGTCGCCGACATCCTCGGCCTGGACGGGGTGGCGCCCGGTGACAACTTCTTCAGCCTGGGCGGCGATTCGCTCAGCGGTACCCGACTGGCCGGTCTGCTCAAGGAGCTGCTGGGGGTGCCGGTGCCGGTGAAGACCGTGTTCCAGAACCCGCTGATCTCCGAGCTGGCCGAGAAGATCGCCGCGGACGAGCAGCACGGCGCGGAGGCGGTCGCGGCGGCCGAGGCCTTCGGCGAGCTGGACGCCGACGAGACGGACACCGCCGATGCGGACGGCTGAGGACACGAGCCGGTTCAGCACGGCCATCACGGACGATTCCGAGAGGGGACAGTCATGAGCCTCACCCTGCCCGCGCCCGTCACCGATCCGCCGGCCGAGGACGGGCTCCGGGGCGGCGCGCCGCGGGACCCCGGGCCCGACCTGGTCGCGTTCGCCGCGCACGCCAACACCCGTTTGAGAGAACGCGATTCCGTCCTGTACGACCTGCTGGCCCGGGAGTCGGCGCGCCAACGCGACACCCTGATGATGGTCGCGGCGTCCAGCGTCGCGGATCCCTCCGTCCTGGCCTGCGAGGGCAGCGCGCTCGGCAATCTGACCGCCGAGGGCTTCCCCGGGAACCGCTACCACGCCGGATGCGGGGTCGCCGACGAGATCGAGCGCCTGGCGATCGACCGGGCCTGCGCGGCCTTCGGGGCGCAGGACGCGATCGTGCAGCCGCACTCCGGCTCCTCCGCCAACCTCGCCGTGATCACGGCGCTGCTGAACCCCGGCGACTCCCTGCTCGGGCTGGACCTGGACTGCGGCGGGCACCTCACCCACGGTTCCCCCGCCTCGGTGACCGGCCGCTACTACCGGGCCCACGGCTACCGGGTGACCCCGGACGGGCTGCTCGACTACGACCAGATCCGCGAACTGGCCCTGGAGCACCGCCCGAAGCTGATCGTCTGCGGGGCGAGCGCCTACCCCCGCAGCATCGACTTCGCCCGGTTCCGGGAGATCGCGGACGAGGCCAACGCCTATCTCCTGGCCGACATCTCGCACATCGCGGGACTGGTCGCGGCCGGCCTCCACCAGAGCCCCGTCGACCATGCCCACGTGACCACCACCAGCACCTACAAGCAGCTGTACGGCCCGCGCGGTGGGCTGATCCTGCTCGGCCGGGAGGCCCGCAGGGCCGGGCCGGAGCGAGGCACCCTGGCCGCGACCCTGCGCCGGGCCGTGTTCCCCTTCACCCAGGGCACGCCCGACCTGGCCTCGGTGGCGGCCAAGGCGCGCGCCCTGGACTTCGTGGCGAGCCCCGACTTCGCCGAGGTCGCCAAGCGGCTCGCCGACGGCGCGCAGGCGATCGCCGCACGGCTCCTGGACCGGGGGTTCCGGCTGGTCACGGGCGGCACCGACACCCATATGGTGCTCCTCGACCTGCGGGGCACCGGGGTCACCGGGGACGTCGCCGAGCAGGCCCTGGAGTCCTGCGGGATCGTCGTCAACCGCAACCGGGTCCCCGGCGACACCACCCCGGTCCGGGTGACCGGCGGACTGCGGCTCGGTACCAACACGCTGGCGGCGCGCGGGATGGACCACGCGGTGGCCGCAGAGTGCGCCGACCTGGTCGCCGACGTCCTGGTGGCGCTGCGCGCGCAGGGCGGCGTCCTGCCGGACGTCCTGCGCGACCGGGTGCGTACCCGGGTCTCCGAGCTGTGCGCCGCCCATCCCCTGCCGGGGTATCTGCCGTGACCTTCAGCGGCTTCCCGCCCTCGGCCTTGCGCCTGTACGAGGACCTCGCGGCCGAGAACAGCAAGGAGGCGTGGCGACTGCGCCACCGCGAGCGGTACGAGCGTGACGTACGTGCGCCGATGGACGAGCTGGCCGCTGAACTGGGCGCCTTCTTCGCGGAGTCGACCGGGTCGGGCGAGGTGCACGTGCTCGGCCCGGTCCGGGACACCCGGATGTCCCACGACAAGTCCCCGTACAAGACCTACCAGGGCGCCTATCTGGATCTGCTGCCCTGTCTGGGCCTGTGGGTGCACCTGGACCGGTACGGCCTCCACGCCTCGGGGCGCTGGTACCCGTACGCCGGGGCCGAGGTCGCCCGGTACCGCGCCGCCGTCGAGGAGGAGGACGGCGGCGCGGAGCTGGCCGCGATCGTGGGCCGGCTGGAGGAGCAGGGGTTCACCCTGGGCGGCGACCGGCTCAAGTCCCGGCCTCGGGGGGTCCCCGCGGACCACCCGCGGCTGGGGCTGTTGCGCCACCGCAAGATCGACGCGTGGCGCCGCCACGGTCCGGACGCCGGGCTGCACACGGCGCGCGCCGGGGACCTGGTACGGGAGACCTGGCTGCTGGTGCGCCCGCTGCTGGACTGGATGGCGGCCCGCGAACTCACCCCACAGCCCCGCGAGCGAGGAGTTGACGTACCGTCATGAGCATCGGGAGTTTCGAGACCGTCGATCTGCGCAGCGACACGGTGACCCGGCCGGGCGCCGGGATGCGGGCCGCGATGGCCGCCGCGGAGGTCGGCGACGACCTGTTCGGGGAGGACCCGACCGTCCGGGCGCTGGAGGACCGGCTGGCCGGGCTCTTCGGCTTCTCCGGGGCTCTGTTCACCCCCTCCGGGGTGATGGCCAACCAGATCGCGCTCCAGCTCCTCGTCGGTCCCGGCGAGGAGCTGGTGTGCGACGCCGAGGCGCACATCCTGGCGCACGAGGAGGCCTCCCCGGCCCGCTACGGCGGGATCCAGACACGCACGGTGGCGGCGGAGCGGGGGGTGGTCACCACGGCCCTGCTGGCCGGGGTGGTCCGGCGGGGGAACCCGTACACGCTCGGCACCCGTGCGGTCGAGGTCGAGCAGACCCACACCCGGGCGGGCGGCACGGTCCACCCGCTGGACACGCTGCGCGCCGTCCGCGAACTGACGTCCGGCGCGGGCCTGGCGGTCCACATGGACGGGGCCCGGATCTGGAACGCGATGGCCGCGACGGGCACCTCCGCGCACGCGTACGGGCGGACGGCCGACTCGCTGTCCGTGTGCCTGTCGAAGGGCTTGGGCGCGCCCGTCGGCTCGGTGCTCCTGCTGGCGGCCGAACAGCTCGCACGGGCAAGGAAGTTGCGGCACGGCCTCGGCGGCGGGATGCGCCAGTCGGGCATCCTGGCGGCTGCGGGACTGTACGCCCTGGACCACCATGTGGAGCGGATCGCCGAGGACCACGCCCATGCCGCGCTGCTGGCGGCGGGGCTGCGGGACGCGGGGTTCACCGTGCGCCCGCCGGAGACCAACATCGTCCTCATCGAGGTTCCCGGCGCCGACGAGGTCGTCGCACGGGCCGCCAAGGAAGGAGTACTGGTGACCGCGCCCGGCCCGGAGACGGTCCGGCTGGTCACTCATCTGGACGCAGGACGGCAGGCGTGTCGGCGGGCCCTCGGGGTGCTGGCCGCCGTGATGACCGATGTCGTCACCGGGTCGCGGGACACCGCGGCCGCGGGACGCTCGTAAGAAGCGGAAGAGAGCGAAGTAGCAGCATGAGTTTAGAAGTACGGCCCGCCACGGCGGATCTGTGGGACGACATCCGCCAGGTGCTCCAGCCGAAGAAGAGCGCGCACACGTGCTGGTGCATGGCGTGGCGGCTGTCCACCGGCGACTACGGGCGGCTCACGGCGGACGAGCGGGGCGAGCACCTGCGTGGCCTCATGGAGAAGGCCGATCCGCCGCCGGGGGTCCTCGGGTTCCTGGACGGCGAGGTGGCCGGCTGGTGCAACGTGGCGCCGCGCCGGCAGCTGGACCGGCTGACCTCCTCGAAGACGATCACACCGGTGGACGATCTGCCCGTGTGGTCGGTGACCTGCTTCGTCGTGCGCAAGGACTTCCGCGGCAAGGGGGTCGCCTCGGGCCTGCTGGAGGGGGCCGTCGAGCACGCGCGCGCCCACGGCGCGCCGGCCGTCGAGGGATATCCGGTGGACCCGGAGGGCGGGCGGGTGAATCCGACCCTCGCCTATGTCGGGACGATGGACATGTTCGAGCGGGCGGGCTTCCGCCGGGTCCACCGCACCGAGGCCAAGAGCGACAAGCGCCACCGCTGGGTCATGCGCCGCGACCTGGTCTGACGGTCTCGCGGTACGAGGAAGGGGCTCCCGCGGCGCGGGGGCCCCTTCCTCGTACGGGCGCCGGTCAGGGCGTGTGTGCCGCGATGTCCCAGAGGTGGGCGGGACGCCCGCAGCGCATGGCCTCCCAGGCCGCGCGCCGGTAGCAGCCCGCCACCAGGCCGTCGCGGACCAGGCCCGAGGCGCCGTGCAGGTGGACCGCGTCACGCGTCACGTCGAGGGTGGTCTCCGCCGTGAGGGCGATCAGCCCGGCGGCCTCCCCCGCGCTGAGCCGGTCCTCGTCGAGGTCCCGGGCCGCGTCGCCGACGGCCCAGCGCACGGCGTCGAGGCGGGCCAGCAGGCCTGCCACGCGCAGCCGGGGGCCCTGGTGTTTGACCAGGGCCTGGCCGAACTGCTGCCGGCCGCGGATCCGGGAGACGACCGCGGTCAGGGCGGCAGCCGTGATCCCGGCCAGCAGCGAGGCCTGGTGGACGGCGGCGCGCAGGCCCACGCGGGCGAGGGCCTGTTCGGCGGCCAGGCCGCTCAGCAGCACCGCCTCGGCGGGCAGCCGGACCTCGTCGAAGACGGCACCGGCTACGGCTCCCCCGCCGTGGTCGCGCAGCGGGCGTACCCGGACGCCGTCGGTGGGCAGGGTCACGAGGGCCACGCACGGACCGTCGGGCCCTGCGGCCAGGACCAGCAGGGCGCCGGGGTCGACGCCGGCGGCGAAGGGTCCGCCGGTGCCGGTGAGGACGACGCCGCCGGTGTCCGGGTCCGGTTTCCAGGTGACGCCCGGCGGTACGGTGCCTCGCGGATCGGGCAGCCGGCCCGGCACGGCGAGTGCCAGTTCCCCGGTACGGACCTGGTCCAGGAGGAGGTCGGCGGCTTCGGGGGCGAGCGGGCCGAGGCCGGAGATCAGGTCCAGGGCGAGGAGGGTGTCGGTGAGCGGGACGGGCTGTGTCGCGTTGCCCGCCTCCTCGCACACCATGGCGACGACCGCCTGTCCGAGGTCGAGGCCGTCGTGACCGATGGGCAGGGCGAACTCCCACGCGCCGACCTGGGTCAGCGCCTCCCAGGCGCCGGCGGGGGTGTCCCCGTCGACCTCCAGGCCCTGGCGCACGGTGAGCCGGAGCTGGCGGAAGAGGGAGTCCTCGTCCTCCCGCTCCCGCCAGCGCTCGGGCGCCGCCGGGCTCCGGCCGCCCGTACCGTTCCCGCCTACCGCCTGTGATGTCACGGCCGTACCTCCGCCCCTGAGTCGAGACGCAGCCGGGCCAGCGTCTCCAGCATCATTTCGGCGGTGCCGCCCGATATCCGCATCCCGGGGGCTTCGCGCAACGCCGCGTCGAGTGGGTGTGCCACCCCGTCGACCTCGGGGTCGTCGAGGGTCATGCTGCGGTCACCGTCGAGTTCCGCGGCCCACCAGGCCACCTCGGCGGCCAGCTCGGTGGTGTACCACTTGGCGGCGGCGGCCTCGTCCTCGTTGAGCTCGCCCCGGTCGAGGCGGGTGAGGACGCGCCGGACCAGCGTGCCCGCCGCCAGCAGCCGGGCGTTGAGTTTGGCCAGGCCGATCTGGTCGTGCTGGCCGGCCTCCAGCCGGTCGGTGTGGACCTCCAGCCGTTCCACGGCGGCCCGGTACCA
Organism: Streptomyces sp. NPDC048331; assembly: GCF_043201215.1. NCBI lineage: Bacteria > Bacillati > Actinomycetota > Actinomycetes > Kitasatosporales > Streptomycetaceae > Streptomyces > Streptomyces sp. NPDC048331. The sequence goes on from NZ_JBICYT010000003.1 coordinate 283,584, forward strand.
GCGCAACGCCTTGACGTAGTAGTCGAGTCCGGTGCGCTCGAAGGCGAGCGTCTTGACCACGATGGCCCAGCCCTGGCCGGTCTCGCCGACCACGTCGTCGGCGGTCACGGCCACACCGTCGAGGGTGACCTCGTGGAAGGCGTCGTCGCCCATGCCCGGGATCTGCCGGATGGTGACACCGGGCTGGGCCAGCGGGACGAGGAACAGGCTGAAGGCGTCGTCCTCGCCGCGGGCCAGGCACAACCCGTAGTCGGCGAGTCGGGCGAAGAGCGAGTGGACCTTGGTGCCGTACAGCTTGTAGCCGCCCTTGCCGTCGGAAACGGCCCGGGTGGACAGGATGTTGAGGTCGGAACCGGCCTGGGGTTCGCTGAACAGCACGCAGCCGAAGGCGGTGCCGGCCGCGAAGCCGGGAAGGTGTCGGGCCTTCATGGCCGGGCTCGCGACGTTGAGCAGGGTGGATCCGACGATCTGCACGGTGAGGGTGTGCAGCAGGTCGGGGACGTCGTGCATGGCCAGTTCCTCGACCAGCACGGCGGCCGCGACCTGGCTGATGCCGCGGCCGCCGTACTCCTCGGGCCACTGGGGCGCGAGGAGGCCCTGTTCGCCCAGGGCCCGGTGGATGGGCCGGGGATCGCGGGTGCGCCGGGCCTCGGCCACGGGGGCCGAGACGAGGATGTCGTGGATGTCCTCGCGCAGGGCCCGCATGGGGGTGCGGGGCACGTCGGCCCCGCTCCGTACGAGCCCGCAGTCCGCGGGCGCGCGGTAGAACTCGGTGGTGAGCACGGGCAACTCCCTAGGTGGTGAGCGGGGATGCGGGCGCGGCGACGGCCCGGTCCAGCACGTCCTCGATTCCGGTGAGCAGCCCCCGCACGTCCTCGGGCGTGGCCGCGTGGCGGTTGTACTCGGCGGTGCCGCCGATCTCGCCGTCCCGTTCCACGAGGCCGATGCAGGCGAGGGCGGCGGCCGGGTCGGGGCTGTACAGCTCCAGGTGCCGGGCGGGCGGCCCGGGCAGCTGGCCGACCTCGATGCCCGGCAGGTCCAGGGGGACCGACGGGTAGTTGTGGAGGGCGAACAGGACGTTGTACGGCGGGGGTGTGCCGTCGTCGAACAGGACGTCCACGGGCAGGCGTTGGTGGGCGAGCGCTTCGGCCACCGCGGCTCGGGTGCGGTGCAGCAGTTCCCGGAAGGTGGGGCCGCCGGCGAGGTCGAGCCGGATCGGCACCACGGTGGTGAACTGCCCGACCGCGCCTTCGAGGGCTCCGGCGAAGCGGCCGGCCGCGGGGGTGCCGATCACCTGGGAGGTACGGCCCTGCCTGCGGGCCAGTACGACGGCCAGCGCGGCGAGCAGGGTCATGAACGGGGTGGCCCCCTCGGCCGCGCCGAGCTCCAGCCCGGCGTCGACGGGCCCGCGGGCCAGCCGTACGGGCAGATGACCGCGTGCGAATCCGCCGGGGGCCCGGGGAGCGGGCGGGTCGGCGGCGAAAGCCGCCCGGCGGCGGGCCAGTTCGGCGGAGCCGTCGGGGCCGGAGAGCCAGCGGTGCTGCCAGTCGGCGTAGTCGGGGAACTGGAGTTCGGGCGGGGTGAGGCCCTCGGGGCCCGCGCGGTAGCCGGCGGCCAGGTCCGCGAGGAAGACCCCGGAGGACCAGCCGTCGAAGACCGCGAGGTGGGAGGCGAGGATCAGGACGTGCTCGTCGGGGGCGAGCCGCAGCAGCCGGAAGGCGCTGGTGCGGCCGCTCGCCAGGTCCAGGACGGTGGAGGCGCTCTCGGTGCTCTGCAGGGCCACGCGTTCGGCGGCGGCCTGCGGGGTGAAGCCGGAGAGGTCGGCCCGGGTGAGCCGCAGCACCGGTTCCTCGTCCACGTGCAGCCGGGGTTGGCCGGTGGTGGAGACGGTGAGCCGGGCACGCAGTGCCTCGTGGCGGCGCAGCACCCCGGTGAGGGCCGCCACGAGCCGATCGGGGTCGAGCGGGCCGGTCAGCCGCAGGGCGTGCGAGCCGGTGGCGACGGCCGGGTGGGTGCGCTCACGGCGCCACAGGCGGGACTGGAGGGCGGTCGGGGGGACCGGCCCCGCGCCGGAGCGCGGGGCGGGGTGGGCGGGTACGGGCCGGCGGGCGGCCAGCAACAGGCGGGCGAGTTCACGCTTCGCCTCGGGGAGCGCGGCGAGCGCTCCTTCCACTCCGGCCGGGTCGGCCATCAGGGACCGTCCGGGTGCTGGAGGGAGCCGAGGAGGGCGGCGGCCTCGTCGTCGCTCATGTTCTCGATCTGCTCGAAGACCGCGAGCAGCCGGTCCTGTTCGCCGGCGGCCTCGGCCTTGGCGGTGCGGACCAGTTCGGCGAGGCCGGAGACGGTCGGGCGGCCGAAGAAGTCGGCGAGGGCGATGTCGATGCCGAAGAGGGCGCGGACCCGGGAGACCACGATGGTCGCCTGCAGGGAGCTGCCGCCCAGAGCGAAGAAGTCGCCCTCCACGTCCGGGTTCTGCCATTCGAGCAGCGGGGTGAGGATGTCCCGGCAGATCTGCTCCTCGATGGCGTCGCGGGGTGCGGTGCCACCCTCGGCCGACAGCTCGGTGGGCTGCGGCAGCGCGGCGGTGTCGACCTTGCCGTGCGGGGTGAGGGGCAATTCGTCCAGGACGACGACGACCGGCACCATGTAGCCGGGCAGTCGGCCGGCCGCGTAGGCGCGCAGGCCCTCGGCGTCGGCGACCTCGGAGGCGTACGAGCCCACCTGCTCGACGGTGACGTAGGCGGCCAACATCCGCTCGCCGCCCGCGGCGGGCTGGGCGACGACAACGGCCTGCTGCACGGAGGGGTGGCCGGTGAGCACGGACTCGACCTCGCCCGGCTCGATGCGGTGGCCGCGTACCTTGAGCTGGCGGTCGGTGCGGCCGAGGAAGTCCAGATTGCCGCCGGGCAGCCAGCGCACCAGGTCGCCGGTGCGGTAGAGGCGCTCGGTCTCCGGGCCGTCCGCGTAGGGGTTGTCGGCGAAGCGGTCGACGGTGAGCTCGGGGCGGCCCAGGTAGCCGCGGGCCACGCCGGGACCTGCGACGCACAGTTCGCCGGGGACGCCGGGCGGGACCGGCCGCAGCCGCTCGTCGAGGACGAAGGCCTGGTGGCCGGGCATGGGGCGGCCGATCGGCGGGTTGCGGTCGTAGCTGCCGGTGCAGTCCATGAGCGTGACGGCGACGGTCGCCTCGGTGGGTCCGTACCCGTTGACGAACCTGCGCTCCCCCGCGGTCCATTCGGCGACGAGCCGGCCGGGGAAGGCCTCGCCGCCCACCGAGACCAGCCGCAGGTCGGGCAGACCGGCCTGGTCGAGCAACGGCAGCAGGGCGGGCGGGAGTTCGGCGACGGTGACCGCGTCCTCGCGCATCCGGCTCTGGAGCAGTGCCGGGTCGCGGCGTTCGTCGTCGGTGGCGATGACGAGGGAGCCGCCCGCCAGCAGGGTGGTGAAGATCTCGAAGACGGAGACGTCGAAGGTGAGCGGGGCGAACTGCAGGACGCGGTCCTCGGCCCGGATCTCGTAGGCCTTGGCGATGGTCCGGGAGAAGTGCGTGACCGACCGGTGCTCGATCATGACCCCCTTGGGGGTGCCGCTGCTGCCGGAGGTGTAGAGCACATAGGCCAGGTCGCCGGGGGTGGCGGTCGGCGCGAGGGAGGGGACCTCCCGGACAGGGGCGGCCGTGCCGGTGGTCACCAGCTCCAGCGGGACGGGCAGTTGTGCGGCCTCGTCGACGAGCGCGTGCCGGACCTTGGCGTCGGCGAGGACCGCACGGGTCCGCTCGGCCGGGGCGGTCGGGTCGATCGGGAGGTAGTGGGCGCCGGCTTTGAGCACGCCCAGGACGCCGGCGACGGCGGCCGGGCCCCGGGAGACGCACACGGCGACGGGATCGCCGTGGCGGACCCCGCGGTCGCGCAGCCGGTGGGCGATGGCCTCGGACCAGCGGTCGAGGGCCGCGTAGTCGAGCCGGGTGGAGCCGTGTCGGACGGCGACGGCGTCGGGGTGGATCGTGGCCCGCTCGCGGAAGGCGCGGTCCAGGGTGGTGGTCCAGGCGGCCTCGTCGACGGGGCCGCCGCGGGACAGCTCGCGGGCGTGCCGGGAGGCGGCCGGCTCTTCGACCAGGCTGATGTCGCCGACCTGGAGGTCGGGGTTCTCGGCGACCTGCTCCAGGACCTGGCGGAAGGCGCCGAGCAGGGCGCTCGCGGTGCCGTGCCGGTAGAGGGAGGTGTTGTATTCGAGGGAGAGTTCCAGGCCGTCGTTCTCGCCGACCAGGAAGCTCATGTCGAACTTGGCCGCGCCGTCGTGCAGTTGGTCCATGGTGAACTCGACGTCCGCGGCCTGCGCCCGGTGGGTGCCCCAGCGGCCCAGCGAGGTGAACTCGATCTGGAAGAGCGGGTGGCGCAGCGGGTCGCGCACCGGGCGGACGGCCTCGACCACCTGCTCGAAGGGCAGCTCGCTGTTGGTGAAGGAGTCCATGACGGAGGACGCGGTGCGGGTGACCAGCTCGCGGAAGGTGAGCTGGTCGGTGACCTCGGTCCGCAGGGTGATCATCTGGACGAAGCAGCCGATGACCTGCTCCAGGTCGGGGTGCGGCCGGGAGGCACTGGCCGTGCCGACGACGACGTCCTCGGTGCGGGTCCAGTGCCGCAGCAGCGCGTTGAAGGCGGCGAGCAGGGTGGTGAAGACGGTGGTGCTGTGGGCGTCGGCCAGCTCGGTGAGGCGGTCCAGCAGCTTCTGGTCCAGGGTCAGTTTCAGCCCGCGGCCGTCGCCTCGGGTCTCGGGGCCGCGCGGGTGGTCGGGCAGCACCTCGGTGGCGACGGCGCCGGCCAGGATCTGGCGCCATTTGGTGGCCAGCGCCCGGCCGTGCTCGTCCTTTTCCAGCTTGGCCCGCTGCCAGGCCGCGAAGTCGGCGTACTCGACGGTGAGCCGGGGGGACTCGGGGCGCCGGCCCGCGGCGGCCGCGGCATAGCCGGCGGTCAGTTCCTCGGTGAAGATCCGGGTCGAGCCCGGGTCCCAGGCGACGTGGTGGACGACCCAGAGCAGGACGTGGTGCTCGGGGGCGAGCCGCACGAGGTGGGCGCGGACGGGCGGGCCGGCGGCCAGGTCGAAGGGGGCGGCGGCGCAGCTCGCGGTGAGCTCGGCGAGTGCGCGGTCCGCGTCCTCGCTGCCCGAGAGGTCGGTGCTCTGGACGCCGAGCACGAAGGAGGGGACGGGTTCCTGCCAGGGGACTCCGTCGATCTCGACGAGTTTGCTGTGCAGCACCTGGTGGCGGGCGACGACGGCGTTGAGCGCCTCGTGCAGGGCGGCCCGGTCGAGGGGGCCGCCCAGGCCTATGGCCAGGGCTATGTTGTTGCGGGCCTTGCCGGCGCCGAGCTTGTCGACGAACCACATCTGCTCCTGCTGGAAGGAGGAGCGGGAGCGGGGTCCGTGGTCGGCGCGCTTCAGTTCGACGCGGCGGCCCACGCCGGCCGTCATCTGGTTGCGCATCCGGCCCAGCAGCCGGGAGCGCTGTCCTTGGGGCAGACGGCCGAGCCGTTCGGCGAGATCAGACATGGTTTCCTCCGTTGCGGTGCAGGTCGGCGAGGAGAGCTGCCAGGGCCTCGGGCAGGTGCTTGGCGAAGTAGTGGCGGCCGCCGGGGATCACGGCGAGGCGTACGTCGGCCGCGTACCGGTCCCAGGCGCGGTAGCCGTTCTCGTAGCCCTCGGTCGCGTCGTCGGCGTCGCCGATGATGCAGGTGAGCGGGGTGGCCAGCGGGCGGTCGTAGCCTTCTGGGGTGCGCGCGAAGAAGCGGGCGGCCTCGGTCATGTCGTGGCGGACCATGCGCAGGACCGCGGTGAGGTCGCTGTCGTCGAGGACGCCGTCGAAGCCGTCCATGGTGGTCAGGTAGGCGACGAGTTCGTCGTCGCCGGAGACGCGTTCCATCTCCAGGGCGTACTCGGGGTCCTCCTCGGGGAGGGCCGCGGCGAGGTCGAGGGCGATCGGGCGCTGCCCCAGCCGTTCCAGTACGTGGGTGGTCTCCAGGGCGGTGACGACTCCGGCGCAGTGGCCGTAGACCGCGTACGGGCCCCGTACGGTGCGGGCGATCTCCTCGGCGGCGAGTTCCGCGAACTCGGGGACCGGCAGCATCGGGCCGGGGCGCAGCGGGTCGTGTCCGGGCGGGGAGACGGCCAGGAGTTCGATGTGCGGCGGGAGCTGGGCGGCGAGCGGCTGGTAGGCGATGGCGTCGCCGCCGCCGTGCGGGAAGCAGACGAGGGTGAGTTCGGTGGTGCCGGCCGGGCGTTCGGGGGTGAGCCGGTGCAGCAGTCGGTGGTGCCGCGCTCCCGCTGCGGTGTCCGGTCCGGCGAGTTCGGCGGTGCGGGCGGCGAGGCCGGCCGGTGTCGGGTTGCTGAACAGGTCGACGACGCGCAGGGCGGCGGCTCCGCCGTCGGGCAGGGCGGTGGCGACGGCGCGGACCGCGCGCACGGCGGCGAAGGAGTCCCCGCCGAGGGCGAAGAAGTCGTCGTCCGGTGCCACCTCCGCGACGCCGAGCACCTCGGCCCAGACGGCGGCGATCCGCAGGGCGACGGGGTCACCGTCCACCGGTACGGCGGTGGGCCGGTCCGGGGCGGCGGCGGGGCGCGGGTCGGGCAGGGCGCCGCGGTCGACCTTGCCGTTGGGGCTGAGCGGGAGCCGCTCCAGCAGGACCAGTTCGGCGGGGACGCAGTGCGGGGGCAGGACGGCGGCGAGGGCGGTGCGCAGGGCCGCGGGGTCGAGGTCGGCGCCCTCCTCGGGCACCACGTAGCCGACGAGGCGGTCGGAGCCGGCGGTGCGTCGGGCGGCCACGACGGCCTCGCGGACGCCGGGGCGCTCGCGTAGGGCGCTCTCCACCTCGCCGGGCTCGATGCGCAGCCCGTTCAGCTTGATCCGGAAGTCGGTGCGGCCGAGGAGTTCGATGGTGCCGTCGGCGCCGTAGCGGGCCAGGTCGCCGGTGCGGTAGAGGCGTTCGGTACGGCCGGGCTCCAGTTCGACGCGGACGAACTTCTCCTCGGTGAGCTCGGGCCGGTGCAGGTAGCCGCGGGCGAGGCCGACGCCACCGAGGTGGAGTTCGCCGGGTACGCCGACGGGGACGAGGCGGTCGTGCGGGTCGAGGATGTAGGTGAGCTGGTTGGCCATGGGCCGGCCGTACGGGAGCTTCGTCCACTGCGGATCGACCCGACCGACCGGGTACTCCACCGAGTGGATGGACGCCTCGGTCGCGCCGCCGAGTGCCACGAAGGACAGGTCCGGCGCGAAGGCGCGGATCCGGTCGGGCTGGGTGACGGGGATCCAGTCGCCGCCGAGGAACGCGGTCCGCAGCTTCGGCAGTCGGGGCCCGCCGGCGTGTTCGAGCTGGTCGGCGAGGAGCCCGAGGAGGGCGGGGGCGGAGTTCCAGACGGTGACGCCGTGCCGCTCGACGAGGTCGGCCCAGTGGGCCGGGTCCTTGGCGGCGGCCGGGTCGGGCAGGACGAGCGTGCCGCCGGCGGCGAGGATGCCGAGGGTCTCGTAGACGCTCATGTCGAAGCTGGGCGAGGACAGGGCGAGTACGGAGTCCGCGGGGCCGATGCCGTAGGAGCGGTTGAGGTCGAGGAGGTTGTTGACCACGCCGCGGTGTTCCAGGGCGATGCCCTTGGGGGTGCCGGTGGAGCCCGAGGTGAAGATGACGTAGGCCAGGTCCCTGGAGGTGACGGGGACGGACGGCCGGGTCGCCGGCAGCTCGGCGAGCGCGGCCCGGTCGGCGTCGAGCAGTACCTGGGCGGTGCCGGCGGGGACGGGCAGCCGGCCGATCAGCTCCGCGTCGGAGACGACGATCGGCGGCGCGGAGTCCCGCAGCAGCAGGGCCAGGCGCTCGGCCGGATAGTCGGGGTCGAGGGGGACGTAGGCGCCGCCGGCCTTGAGGACGGCGAGGATCGCGGTGACCAGGCCGGGGCCGCGGCGCAGGCACAGGGCCACGGTCCGGTCGGGGCCGGCGCCGGCTTCGATCAGCCGGTGCGCGAGCCGGTTGGCGCGTTCCTCCAGCTCCCGGTAGGTGACGTTCCAGCCGCCGAGTCCGCCGAGGACCACGGCGGGCGCGTCGGGCCGCCGGTCGACGTGCTGCTCGAACAGCTGGTGCAGGCAGGCGTCCTGGGGGAAGGGGGCGCGGGTGGCGTTCCAGTCGTCCAGGACGGTCCGGCGCTCGGCGTCGGTGAGCAGCGGCAGGGCGGACAGCGGGGCGTCGGGGCGGTCGAGCGCCCCTTCGAGGGTGGTGAGGAAGTGGCCGAGCAGCCGGTCCACGGTCGCGGCGTCGAACAGGGCGGTGGGGTACTCGACGAGGGCGCGGACGGCGGTGCCGGTGTCGTGGACGCTGATCATCAGGTCGTACTTGGTGGCGTGCGAGGAGAAGTCGATGGGCTCGGTGGCGACGCCGGCGAGGCCCGGGGCGGTGTCCGGTGTTTCGTCGAGGAGGAACATCACGGAGGTGAGCGGCGGCCGGCTGGGGTCGCGGGGCAGTCCGAGGGCGTCGACGATCAGGTCGAAGGGCAGTTCCTGGTGCGCGTACGCCTGGAGGGTGGTGTGGCGGGTGGCGCGGACCAGCTCGGCGAAGCCGGGGTCGCCGCCGGTTCTGATGCGCAACGGCAGGGTGTTGACGAAGAAGCCGATGAGCTCGCCGAAGGCCGGGTGGTCACGGCCGGAGACGGAGGTGCCGACGACGATGTCCTCCTGGCCGGTCCAGCGGCGCAGGGTGGCGGCGAAGCCGGCCAGCATCGTCATGTAGAGGGTGGCGCCCTCGGACTTGCCGAACTCCCGCAGCCGGGCGATGAGCCGGGGCGGGAGGTCGATGTAGCGGGAGGCGCCGGCGTGGCCGAAGACGGGCGGTCTGGGCCGATCGGTGGGCAGGTCCACGGGGGTGGCGCCGCCCAGTTCCTCGCGCCAGAAGGAGGTGAGGCTCTCCAGCCGGTCCCCGCTGACGCGGCGGCGCTGCCAGGTGGCGAAGTCCGCGTACTGGAGGGCGAGCGGGGCGGTCGCCTCGGCGGGGGCGCCGGTGCGGGCGGCGTAGGCGCGCTCCAGCTCGGTGTAGAGGACGCGCATGGACCAGCCGTCGGTGACGATGTGGTGCAGGTTGAGGACCAGGACGTGGTCCTCGGGGGCGATGCGGCCGAGCCGGGCCCGCAGCGGGACGGCGCCGGCCAGGTCGAAGGGGGCGCCCGCGTCGGCGTCGTAGAACGGGCGCGCCGCCGCCTCGTCGGGCAGTTCGGTCAGCGGCAGGGGCAGCCGGTAGCCGTCCACGACGCGGGGGACGGCCTCGGTGGCGCCCTCCTGGTAGGTGTAGACGGTCCGCAGCACCTCGTGGCGGTCCACGATGTCCTGGAGCGCCGCGTGCAGGGCGGGGACGTCGAGCGGGCCGCGGATGCGGGTGGCGACGGGCACGTTGTAGGCGGGGCTGCCGGGCTGCAGTTGGTCGATGAACCACAGGCGGCGCTGCGCGAAGGAGAGCACGGGCGCCTCGGCGGGGTCGCGGGGTGCCGGCTCAGGGTCCTCCCGTACGGCGGCGCGCCCAGCACCTCGGCCGGTCAGGGCCTGGAACAGTGCCCGGCGGGACTTCGGCAGTGCGGCTATGCGTTCGGCGAGGGACTCGCTCACCTTGAGCCTCCGTGCGTCTTCGGGAGTCGGGAGAGGGATACGGCGAGGTGGCGCCGCGGGGTGCGCGGCGCTGCGTGTGCGGGGTACGGACGCGGGTGCGGACGTACGGGGTGGGGCGCGGTGCGGAGTGGGTGCCGTTCGGCCGGCACCCACTCCCGCTCCCCCGTGGTGCGTCGATCAGGCGGTGATCCTGGCCTCGTCCGCCGCCGGAGATCCCTCCTCGGCGTTGTCACCGGCGGGCATTTCCTTGATCTTGGCCACGGGCCCGGTCAGCAGGGTCAGGCCGCCGACGATGGTGACCGCGCCGGCCACCGCGAGGCCGGCCGTCAGGCCGATGCCCTCGCCGAGCGCGCCGCCGGCGAAGTAGCCCAGCGACAGGGCGCCGTAGACGGCGGAGAGGGCGGTGCCGCTGACGCGGCCCATCTGCTCGTTCGGGGTGACCCCCTGGACGAGGCTGAGCACGTGGATGTCGAACATCGGGGAGACGAAGCCGATGACGGCCTGGACCACGATCAGTCCGACGAAGCCGCCGATCGAGCCGCCCGTCGGGACCAGGATGTAGCCGGCGCCGAGCACGACCGCCGTGATGACCAGGAGGCGGCCCACCGAGAGGCTCTTGGAGACCACCTCGGAGAGCACCGCGCCCACGATCACGAAGACCGACATGACGGCGAAGGCCGCACCGACCTGGCCGGGGCTGAGGTCCAGCACCTTGTACGCGTAGACGATCAGCAGGGCGTCACCCATGGCGGCACCGAGGTTGACCACGACGTTGGCGGTGAACAGTCCGCGCAGGACGGGGTTGCCGAAGAGGGTCCGCATTCCCTCCTTCATCTCCGCCTTCGCGGAGGCCTTGCGCTCCTCGGTCCGCTCGCGCACGTCCCGGTGGCGGATGACCAGCAGGGCGACGAGCGAGATGAGGAAGGTGAACGCGTCGGCGGTGATGGCGCGTGCGGCGCCGAGCAACTGGATGAGCGCGCCACCGGCGCCCGCGCCGACCGCCTCGGCGACGCTGCGGCTGATCTGGAGTTTGGTGTTGCCCTCGATGAGGTTCTCGGTACCGATGAGCTGGGGCAGCCAGGACTGGTACGAGACCTCGAAGAAGGTGGTGAGGCAGCCGGTGATGCCGGCCACGACGAAGAGATGGGTCATGGTGACGGAATCGAGCGCGAACGCCAGCGGAATCGTGGCCAGGGCCAGGAATCGGCCCAGGTCGGCCACGATCATCACCGTGCGCCGCGAGACCCGGTCGGCCACCAGCCCGGCGATCGGGGCGAGCAGCAGGAAGGGGAGGAAGCGCAGCGCGCCCAGCACGCCGACCTCCAGGGCTCCGCCGTTCAGGACCACGACCGCGAGAGTGGGAAGTGCCAGGAGGGAGATCTTGTCGCCGAAGTTGCTGACGGTCTGCCCGAACCACAGGCGATTGAAATCGGAATGCCGACCGAGTGCCATGTCGACGCCCTTTTCTGATTGGGTACGGAATTGTCGGACGGCACTGACGCTATGGACCGCGAGTTAGCGGCCGGTTATGAATCCGGGGACTGTAGAGCGCTTGTAGAGAGGCGATGAGATCAGCTGGAGAAGCGTCGGATGTCGGCGCTCTCGCGGGCGATGCCGGCCGCCACGGCGGGGGTGTGGGGCTCGGCCCCGGAGAAGGGCTCGACGGTCACCTGCGCCCCGCGGCGGCCTCCGGACCAGGTGCCGACGGCCAGGCCGTCGACCAGCACGGTGGCGCGGATCTGCCCGCCGCCGGGCCACACCCGGCGTTCGTGCGCGGCGGGTACGGACAGGTCCCGGCTGCGGTAGCCGACGAGGTAGTTGTCGTACGCCGGCAGCAGGCGTACGTCGGGCTCGCCCGGGGTGGGTAGCGGCTCGGGCCCGGTCTCGCGCACGGCGGCCCACGCGTTCTTGCCCGTGGTGGCCTTCAGCCCCGACCAGTGGACGAAGTCCAGGGCGTCGGAGGGGCCGTAGGCCACGCGGTAGCGGCGCGCGAGTTCGCGTTCGGCCGCGGCTCCGGTGAAGGGCAGGGGTCCGGTCGCGGGCAGCCAGTCGTCGAGGAGGACGAAGGTGGCCTCGCCCTCCCGCTGCGGTCCGTGGCAGATGAGGCCGGCGAGTGCGGCGCGGCGGATCAGGTGGAAGGCGGACTGGCCCTTCGGTTCCACCCCGAGTGTGGTGAGCCGGTCGGTGAGCTCGGCGCGGGTCAACGGGCCCTCGGCGCCGATCGCTTCGGTGATGAGCCGTTCCGAGCGCGTGCACAGGGACTCGTCGAGGCCCAGCTCGCGCAGCCGCCGGGCGGCGAGCGCGAGGTAGACCGGGCCGAAGAGGGCCAGCAGCCAGCGAGCGTCGGCGGCCGGCACCAGTTGGAGGGTGCCGCGCATGAACCAGCCGCGGACGGCGGTGCGTTCGGTGTCGGTGGCCCGGCGCACGGCGTCCTGGGTCAGCCCGCGGGCCCGCACCCGCAGGCCCAGCTCCGCGGCGGGCAGGTCCTGCGCCTGTACGGCCAGCACCCGGTCGAGGACGGCGGCCACCGATTCCTCCCTGGCCTCGCCCCCGATCGCCTGTGCGCGCGCCCTGAGCAGCCGGTCGGTCGTCGTACGTCGTTCCACGTGTCCAGTCTTTCAGCCGTGCGGCCGTGGCCGCGTCTTCTCACCGCGGGCCGCCGCGCGTCCGACGGCCCGTTCAGCACGACCGCTCCGGTGCTCCGAACCACGCGCGGGCCCTGTGCCGGGCGGCGGGGAGCCGCCCGGCACAGAGCCGGACCGGAGCGTGCGGTCGTCAGCGCTTGCGGCGCAGCACCGCGTAGTAGCCGGGCAGCCGCAGGGCGTCGGAGTCCGACCGCGGGTCGATCGCGTGCAGTTCTATCGCCTCGTCCTCGACGACCTCCCACCCGTCCGCGCCGAACGCCTCGGCCAGTTCGGGCCGGGTGAAGCGGTGCGAGTGCCGGACACCGGCCGCCTCCAACGGGCCGACCAGGTCCTCGGCGCGGCCGCGCTTGCCGCCGACGAAGCCGAGGTAGCCGAAGGAGTTGCTGGAGTAGTCGGGCTCGTGGACGATCAGGGTGCCCTCGTCCCCCAGCAGGCGGTCGGCGACGGCGGCGAGCCGGGCCCGGGCCTCACCGTCCAGGACGTGGAAGACGCCGCGGACGAAGATGTTGTACGGCCCCTCCCCCAGAACGGCGGCCTGCTCGGCGTCGGTCATGTCGATCGCCAGGTAGTCGACGTTCGGCACGCCCTCGGCCTCGCGCTTGGCGTGGTCGATGGCACTGGCCGAGACGTCGACGCCGATGACCGAGGGGTAGTGCGGGGCGAGCTCGCGGCTGTAGCGGCCGTTGCCGCAGCCCAGGTCGATGACCGGCAGGCCGTCGCGGAAGTGGCGCCGCGCCTGGTCGAGCAGCCAGTGGAACTCCTCGCCGCTGTCGGCGTCCCAGATGACGTCACCGCCGCGTCCGGTGCGCCGGATGCCGGCCCAGTACCGCTCCCAGGCGTCGCCGGTGTCGCGCTCCTCGGTCGTGACGGGGGCGGCGCTCTCCTCGCCGGGCGGCGGGGAGTGGCGCTCCCAGATCTCGTCCTCGGCGAGGGCGTCCAGCAGCGCGGTGAACTCCTCGAACATCGCGTCGATGAGCCCGTCCGGGTAGACGGCGGGCAGGAAGTCCCAGTTGAAGGTGAGGCCGTCGGGCTTCTCGAAGACCTGGAAGTCGAGGGAGACCTGCGGGGTCTGGGAGATGCCGTAGACGGGCGCGCCCAGTTCGGTCTCCTCGTACTGCGGCGGGTGGCCGGCCAGGCTGGTCATCACGACGGGCATGGCCGGGGCGAGAGAGCCGCGCAGCTTGGTCAGCTCGCGCAGCACCTGCACCCCACTGAAGTACCGGTGCTCCAGGTCGGCCCAGAGCCGGCGCTGGACGGCTTGGGCCCGTCCGGCGAAGGTGTTGTCCGTCTGCTCGACGGCCAGCAGCAGGGTGGTCGTGGTGTCCGCGAGCAACGAGTTGACCTGCGGGTGCAGCGGAAGGCGGTTGAACAGCGGGAAGTTGATGGTGAACCGGGCCTGTCCGGCGGCCCGGCCGAGGATCTCGGCGTAGGCGGCGGCCAGGACTCCGGACGGGGTCACCTCGCGGGCGTGGGCGCGCTCCTGGATCCGGCTCCACCGCTCGGGGGCGACGACGTGGCTGCGGCGCTCGAAGCGGACGGGCAGCTCGGGGGCGTCGGCAGGGCGCTCGGGCAGTTCGGGGGCGGGCGGGAGGGTGGCGAGACGGTCGCGCCAGTACCACTCGGAGCGGCGGTACAGCTCGCTGTCGCGCAGCGAGTTCCCGACGGCGAGCACGTAGTCGCGGAAGGTCAGCTCCAGCGGATCGAGTTCCGCGCCGGGTTCCACGTAGTAGGTGACCAGGTCGGGGATGAGGACCTGGAAGTAGCTCCAGGCGTCGGCGACGAGGAAGTCCAGGCAGAGGTGGATGCGGGCCCGGCCGCCGCCGAGCAGGCTGATCCGTACGTCGAACAGCGGCCAGGCGTCACCGTCGAGGACCTGGTGGGACAGCCGCTCGCGCAGCGCGGCCAGTTCGGTCCGCCGGGCTTCCTCGTCGAGGTCACCGAGGTCGGTGACGGGGATCTCGTAGGCCGGGATCTCCTCGAAGACCTGCTGGGTGCCGTCGGGCAGGACGCGGGTGCGCAGGGCGTCGTGGCGTTCGACGAGCCGGCGCCAGGCGCCCTCGAAGCGGGGCACGTCGAGCTTCTCGCTCTCCCACTCGAAGTAGCCGTGGCAGCCGACGTTGCCGAGCTCGACGAGGCCGCCGCGGCCGATCCACAGTGCCTGCTGGCTTTCGGTGAGCGGGAAGGGCTCGAAGCGCGCGGCGGGGTCCGGGACGATCGCCGGAAGTCCGCCGAAGGAACCGCGGCCGCCCGTGCGTTCGGTGGTGACGAGGGTGGCGAGTTCGGCGACGGTGGGGCAGGTGGAGAGGTCGGAGAGGCTGAGCTCGACGCTGTAGCGGCGGCGGATCTCGTCGATCAGCTGGAAGGCCAGCAGTGAATGTCCGCCCAGCTCGAAGAAGTTGTCGTGGATGCCGACGCCGTCGGTGCGGAAGGCCTCGGCCCACAGCCTGCTGAGCCCGTCCTCGACCTCGTTACGGGGTGCCTCGTAGCCGGCGCCGACCGCGTCGCGGCCCTCCGGGGGCTCGGGCAGGCTGCGCCGGTCGACCTTGCCGTTGGGCAGCCGGGGCAGGGAGGGCAGGACGACGACGGTGGCGGGGACCATGTAGTAGGGCAGGGTGCGGGCGACCTCGGCGCGCACGGCGGCGGAGTCCGGTGCGGCCCCGCCGGCCGGGGACACGTAGGCGATGAGCCGCTTGTCGCCGGGGCCGCGCTCCTGGGTGACGACGACGGCCTCGGCGATGTCGTCGAGGCGGGCGATGTGCGTCTCGACCTCGCCGAGCTCGACGCGGAAGCCGCGGATCTTGACCTGGGAGTCGGAGCGGCCGAGGAGTTCGACGGCGCCGTCCTCGCGGCGGCGGGCGAGGTCTCCGGTGTCGTAGAGCACCGGGTGCGGGTCGTCGGCGAGGAAGTTGGGGTGGAACTTCGCGGCGGTGAGCTCGGGGCGGCCGTGGTAGCCGGCCGCGACCCCCGCGCCGGAGACGTGCAGCCGGCCGACCTCGCCCTCGGGCACCGGGCTCCCGTCCTCGTCCAGGAGGTGGACGCGGAGGTTGGCGATGGGCACGCCGACCGGGACCTGTCGGGTGGCGCGGACCTCGTCGGAGGTGGCCTGGCTGGTGAAGTCGACGCCGGCCCCGAGGTCGAGGCAGGACAGGACGTTGGTGGTCTCGGTGGTGCCGTAGGTCATCACGACCCGGAAGGGGGTGTCGACGGGCGGCCAGCTGTGGACGCGCTCGGCGGTGGTCACCAGGATCCGCAGCGCGGTGTCCGCGGGCCAGTCCAGGCCCCAGGCGGGCTCGGCCAGGGCGGCCACCAGCATCGTGTGGGTGATGCCCTCGCCGACGAGCCAGTCGCGGATCTGCTCGGGGGTCTGTGCCTGGCCCGCCTCGGGGATGTGGATGGCCGCACCCGCGGGCAGGTAGGCGAGCCACTCCATGATCTGGACGGCGAAGCCGGGGGTGGACATCCAGGAGGCCCGGTCGCCGGGCCGGACCCCGTAGGCGCGGGTGGTCCAGTGCACGAGGTTGGTGAGCGCCCCGTGCCGTTCCAGGACCGCCTTGGGGGTACCGGTGGAGCCGGAGGTGTAGATGAGGTGGCTGACGGTGTCGGGGCCGGTGACGACCGTGGGCGCGGTGTCGGGCAGGCCGGCTCCGGCGGTGGCGACCTCGGCCCGCGGGACGTCCTCGGGTATGCGACGGCCGAGGTCGGCCGGGGTGAGGACGAGCAGCGGCGCGGCGTCGGTGATCATCGCCGCGAGCCGGTCGTCGGGGTTGACCGGGTCCAGGGCGACGATCGCGGCGCCGGTCTTGAGGATGGCGAGGGAGCCGATGACGTAGTCGGCGCTCCGGGGGTAGCACAGGCCGATCCGGGCCCCGGCGGCGGCGCCGCGGGCGATCAGCGCGTGCGCCAGCCGGTTGCTGGCGGCCTCCAGTTCGGCGTAGGTCCAGCTTCGGTCGCCCTGCGCGAGCGCGGTGGCCCCGGGGGTACGGGCGGCCTGTTCGGCGAGGAGCTGCGGATACCCGGTGGTGGGGAAGGCGGCGTCCGAACGGTTGAAGTCGACGAGTGCGGTGGTCACAGTGCGGGCCCTTTCTTACTTCGCGAAGGCTCGGCTGCGCAGCAGCCGCACGGGGAGACTGTTGATCCCCCAGGTGAAGTTGGAGGAGTTGAAGGTGACGGGTCCGGCGAGTTCGAAGCCGTCCAGCGCGCCGAGCATCTCGGTGAGCAGGGCGCCGAGTTCGAAGCGGGCCAGGCGTGCGCCGAGGCACAGGTGCCGGCCGTGCCCGAAGGCGACGTGCCGGTTGGGGCGGCGGTCGACCCGGAAGGCGTGCGGGTCGGCGAAGACCTCCTCGTCGCGGTTGGCCGAGACGTTCCACAGCGTCACCCGGGCGCCCGCCGCCACCGGGATCCCGTTGATCTCGGTGTCGCGGACGGCGGTGCGCAGGGCGTGCACCCCGGGGGTGGTCCAGCGCAGGATCTCCTCGACCGCCGGGGCGATGCCGGCCTGGCCGAGGCCGCGCAGCAGCCGCCACTGGTCGGGGTGTTCGGCGAACATGTGGACCGCGCCGGCCGCCGAGTAGCGGGTGGTCTCGTTGGCCCCGGAGAGGACGCCGTTGAGGTTGAAGACGATCTCGTGGTCGCTGAGCGGGCGCTCGACCCCGTCGCCCTCGTCCACGAGGGTGTCGTGCGCGATCTGGCTGACCAGGTCTTCGCCGGGGCGGGAGCGGCGCTCGGCGAGCAGCTCGATGAAGTAGAGGAAGATCTCCGAGTGCGCGTTGGTGCGGACCTCGTCGTCCGGGGAGTCGAAGGCGTCGGTGGTCAGGGCCCCGATCCAGGCCCAGTCGGCGCGCGGGATGCCCATCATGGCGCAGACGACCCGGTTGGGCAGTTGCTTGGCGAGGTCGATGAAGTCCAGTTCGTCGCGTTCGACGGCCTCGGTCACCAGCTCGCCGACCACCTTCTCGACCATGGCCTCCAGGCGCGGCATCTGCTGCGGTCCGAAGGCCTGGTGGAGGGCCCGCTTGAGGCGGGTGTGGTGGGGGACGTCGGAGACGATGAGCATGCGCTGGGCGACGGCGGCGACGGCGGCCGGGTCGCTGCCGAGGCGCATGCCGCGCGCCGAGCTGAAGGTGTCGCTGTCGGCGTAGACCTTCATGATGTCGCGGTGCCGGCTCAGCGCCCAGAAGCCGCCGTCCTCGCTGCCGGGCTCGGGGTGCCAGTGGACGGGCGAGTGGGCGCGCAGCCAGGTGAAGGTGGGCCAGAAGTCGTTGCGGCCGAAGGGGCCCGGGTCGAGCAGGTCGAACTCCATCTCAGGCTCCTCGTAGGCTGAGCGGGCGGGTGTCGGGCCAGTGGGCGTCCACGAAGCCGGCGCATTCGTCCTCGGTGCCGTCGAACCCGGCCGGCGTCCAGCCGTCGGGGGTCTCACGTGTGGCGGGGTACAGCGCGTACTGCCCCTCGTGGTTCACGAGGACCTGGTGGGTGGTGGGCACGGTGTCCTCCGGACTCGGGCGGGTGGGGACGGTCGGGCGCTCAGGCGCCGGTCGTGGTGGGTGCGGGGGCGGATGATTCGGCGCCCTCGGCCCGCAGCAGGGCGGTCAGTTGGTCCAGTACGGGCCGCGGGTGGCGCAGGACGGCGTGGTGGCCGCCCGTGGTGGTGTGCCGGGTGAAGGCGGCGGTGGTGATCGCGGCCCAGCCGTCCAGGTCGGCGGAGGTGACGGTCTCGTCGCCGTCGGCCCCCCAGGCGTGGACGGGCACGCCGAGGCGGACGCCGGGCCGGTGGACGTAGCTCAGGGACAGCTGGGCGTCCTTGCGGAGCATGGCGACCATCAGGGCGCGGGTGTCCTCGTCGAGCAGCTCGGGGTCGAGACCGGCCGTGTCGAAGAGCTTGTCCAGTTCCTCGCCGTCGTCGACGATGCCGCGGCCGGCGCCGTCCCAGTGGCCGGGGGCCCGGCAGCCGCTGACGACCAGGGCCCGCGGGGCGACGCGGCGGGCGACCTCGTAGCCGAGGAGGCCGCCGAAGCTGTGGCCGAACACGATCAGCGGCCGGTCGCCCACGGTGGACACCAGTTCGGTCGCGATGGCCTCGACGGCCTCGTCGAAGGTGTCCGGCATCGGTTCCCGCCAGCGGTTCTCCCGGCCCGGGAGCTGTACTCCGTACACCTGGGCGGCGCCGGCCAGCGCGGTCTGCCAGGGGCGGAACTGCTGGCAGCCGGCCCCGGCGGGGGGCAGGCACAGCAGGGCGGGCAGGTCCCGGTCGGCGGGGTCGTCGGTCCAGGTGGAGATCCAGGAGCCCATGGTTCAGGCTCCTTCGGCGGTGTCGTCGGCCGGGTCGGCGGCGGACGCCTCCCGCTCGGCGGAGAGCCGGTCGAGTTCGGCGGCGAAGTGCCGGACCGTCGGTTCGGCCAGCAACGCGCCGAGACCCACGCGCAGTCCGGTGACGCGGCGCAGTTCGGCGACCGCGCGGGCGGCGGCCAGGGAGTGGCCGCCCAGCTCGAAGAAGTCCGCCTCGGGGCCGGGGATCTCCGTGGCGAGCACGTCGGCCCAGACGGCCATCACGATGCGCTCGCTCGTCGTCGGTCCGCCGCCCGGGGCCACCCCCGGGGTGTCGGGCGTCCGTTCCGGCGCCGCCAGGGCCTTGGCCAGCGCCTCGCGGTCGGCCTTTCCGGTGCTGAGGGTCGGGATCCGGTCGAGCACCCGCACGGTGCCGGGCACCGCGGCCGCCGGCAGTTGCTTGCGGCAGCGTTCCACGACCAGTTCGGCGAGGCCCGCCGGGTCGGCGCCGGGGGCCGCGACCACGGCGAGGCCGAGCGTCTGCCCCGAGGCGAGCGGGCAGCAGGCGGCGGCGACGACCTCGGGGAGTTCGGCGGCGATCCGCTCCACCTCGCCCAGTTCGATGCGGTGGCCGCGGATCTTCACCTGGTCGTCGCGGCGTCCCCGGTACTCCAGTTCGCCGCTGGGGCGGCGGACCACCACGTCGCCGGTGCGGTACATGCGGGTGCCGCCGCCCTGGAAGGGGTCGGGCAGGAAACGGCTCGCGGTGAGTCCGGGGCGGCCCCGGTAGCCGCGGGCGACGGCCGGGCCGCCGAGGTAGAGCTCGCCCTCGGTACCGGCGGCGACCGGGCGGAGCTCCTCGTCCAGGACATAGGCCCGGTAGCCGGGCAGCGGTAGTCCGATGGTGGTCACGTCGTCCCCTCGTCGGCTGTCGGCCCAGGTCGCGGCGATGGTCACCTCCGTCGGCCCGTACACGTTGAGCAGCCGGCGGCCGCGGGCGAACCGCTCGGCGAGCGCGGCCGGGCAGGCCTCCCCGGCGACCACGACCACCTCGGCGGAGTCGATCCCGGCCCCGTGCGCGGCGAGCAGCGAGGGGGTGAGGGACACGGTGCGCAGGCCGGCGGGGAGCGGCTCGCGGCCCTCGGCGGCGGCCTGGCGCAGCCCGTCCAGGGAGAGGTCGGTCAGGGCGACCCCCTGGCCGTGCGTCAGGTAGAGCAGGGTGCACCAGAGCCAGCCGTCGAAGGCGGGCGAGACGGCGTTGAGGCCGAGCCCGCCGGGGGGCAGCCCGAGGCCGCCGAGGGCTTCCACGAAGGTGTCCAGGCCCCGGTAGGTGACTTCGACTCCCTTGGGGCGGCCGGTGGTTCCGGAGGTGTAGATGAGGTACGAGCAGCTGTCGGGGGCCGGTACGGACACCCCGAGCGGCCCTGGGGCGCTGCGGCGGATGTCGGTGGGGGCCAGCAGGGTGGTCCCACCGGGCTCCAGGCCCGTGGGTACCTCGGTGGCGACCAGGACGGCGGCCCCGGCGTCGCGCAGGACGCGGCCGAGGCGCTCGACGGGATGCGCGGGGTCGAGCGGGACGGCGGTCGCGCCGAGGCTCCAGACGGCGAGCAGGGCGGGCACGCTCTCCCGGGACCGGCCGAGCAGCAGCCCGACGGACGTCTCCGGGCCGACTCCGGCCCCGGCGAGCGCGGCGGCGTACCGGGCGCTGCGGGCGGTGAGCGCCGCGTAGGTGAGGGTGCCGTCGAAGGCCTTGACGGCGGTCTCGTTCGGCTGTTCGCGGGTCCACCGTTCCAGGCGGGCGAACAGCGGCGGGAGTGCGGCGGCGGCCGGCTCGGCGGGGCCCGGTTCGGCCCGGGCCGCGCGGGGCGGTGCGTCGTCGGCCGGTGCGCCCGGGGCGGTGGCCCCGGCGGACTCGGCGTGCCGGTCGGTCATCCGTCGTTCCTCTCGGTGTCCGCGGGGCGGGCGGCCGCGGTGGCCCGCAGGCGCGGGCCGACCACCTGGCCTCCCGCGCCCTGCGGGAGCTGCATCGACTTGGTCTCCAGGAAGGCCTCCAGTCCGGCGGTGCCGCATTCGCGCCCGATCCCGGACTGCTTGAACCCGCCGAACGGGGCGGCCGGGTTGAACTGACCGCCGTTCACGTCGACCAGGCCGGTGCGGAAACGCCGGGCCACCCGTTCGGCGCGGGCGTCGTCGCCGGACCAGACGGCGCCGTGCAGGCCGTAGCGGGTGCCGTTGACGATCCGGACGGCCTGGTCCTCGTCGTCGTAGGGGATGACCGAGAGCACCGGCCCGAAGATCTCCTCCTGGCCGATCGTGCTCAGCGGGTCCACGTCGGCGAAGATCGTCGGCCGGACGTAGTAGCCGGTGTCCAGGCCGGCGGGCCGGTCGGGGCCGCCGCGGACCAGACGCCCGGCGCCCTCCTCGATGCCCCGCCGGATGTGGTCGGTGACACGTGCGTACGCGGCCGCGGACACCAGCGGGCCGAGGTCGGTCGCGGGATCGCGCGGATCGCCGGTCACGTACCCGGCCATGGCCGCTCCGGCGAGCTGCACGGCCTCGTCCTGGCGGTCCCTCGGGACCAGCAGCCGGCTCCATTGCAGGCAGGTCTGGCCGGTGTTGAAGAGCATCTGGTCGACGGTGGCGGCCACGGACGCGGCCAGGTCGGCGTCGTCGAGGACGAGGCTCGCGTTCTTCCCGCCGAGTTCGAGGTGGACGCGCTTGACGGTGTCGGCGCCGAGCGCGGACACCTCGCGGCCGGCGCGGGTGGAACCGGTCAGGGAGGCCACGTCGATCAGCGGGTGGGTGACGAGCGCGGTGCCGACGGCGGCGCCGGTCCCGACGACCATGTTGAAGACGCCGGGCGGCAGATCGGCCTCGGCCACGGCCTCGGCGAGCAGCCGGGCGTGCAGCGGGGTGATCTCGCTCGGCTTGTGCACGACCGTGCAGCCGGCCGCGAGCGCGGGCAGGATCTTCTGGACGGTGAGCAGCAGCGGGGTGTTCCAAGGGGTGATGCACGCGGCCACTCCGGCGGCCTCGCGCACGACGAGCGAATGGCCGACGCGCTCCTCGAAGGTGTAGGAGGCGGCGGTCTCGACGCAGTGCGCCGCCATGCCGAGCGAGAGTCCGACATGGGTCTGGCGGGCCATCCGGGCGGGCGCCCCGACCTCGGCGGTGATGGTCTCGGCGAAGCGGTCGGCCCGGACCTCCATGGCCTCGACGACCCGGCGCAGCAGCGCGGTGCGTTCGCGCAGCGGGGTGGCGGCCCAGCGCGGGAAGGCGGCCGCGGCGGCGCGCGCCGCGAGGTCGGCGTCGCGGACGGTGCCCGCGGGCACCGTGGCCAGGGCGCGTTCGGTGGCGGGGTCGGTGACGACCAGGCGGCCGTCGGCGTCGGAGGCGACCCAGGCGCCGCCGATCCACTGGTCGGTGTAACGGGGCGGCAGGGGTGCCGCGGCGGGCTCGGCCCCGGCGGGTCTGGAGTCCTGTGGCTCGGTCGGCACGGTCAGCACGGTCACGGTGGGGTCCTCACTCGGTCACGGGATCACGGGCTCGCTGAACAGCTGGGGCGGTGTCACGCGGTGGCCTGGTCGGCCGCACGGGCCAGGGCGGCCGCGGCCCGGTTGTCGGGCCTGGCCCGCCGCACGGGGCGGGCCAGGGCGGTCGTACGGACCTCCGGGCTCCAGGCGGGGGTCCCGGCCCGGCGGGCCGTCGGTCGTAGCGCGCGGACGCTGGCGGGCGGGGCGCCGGTGACGGCGGAGACGGAAGCGGCGGCAGCGGCGCGCGCGGCGGCCGGGAGCAGGGCGCCCAGCAGCCGCTGGGTCTCGTGGCCGGGTGCCACGGCCAGCTCGTCGCGCATCCGGCGGGCGCACAGCTCGTACCAGCGCCGGACGCACGCGAGTTCACCGCGCCGGCCGTGCGCGGCCATCAGCGCGCGATAGGTCTCCTCGTGGTGGCGGTCGATCTCGAGGGTGCGCTTGCAGACCTCGATGAGCTCCACGAAGTCCTCGCGGGCCTCGGCGTCGGCGCGCAGCGCTCCCAGGGCCCGCAACGCGAGCGCCCTGAGGTACTCGCGCTGTTCGACGACCCAGTCGGCGCTCTCGCCCCGCAGGAACTCGCCGCCGTAGAGACCGATCGCCGCCCGTAGCCGGGTGCGGGCGAGCGGGGCGTCACCGGCCGCGGCGGCGCGCAGGCCGGTGTGCACCAGTTCCTGGAAGCGGTCCAGGTCGCACCAGAGGCCGGTGATGTGCAGGACGTAGCCGAAGTCCCGGTAGACCAGTTGGATCCCGGAGTCGCCGGGGCGGTCGGGGTGGGCGTCGAGCACCCGGCGCAGTGCGTGGGCGGCGACCTTCAGGGAGCTGCCCGCGGCGGAGTCGGCACCGGGCCACAGGGAGGCGTAGAGCCGGTCGCGGGTGAGCATCTGGCCGCGGTGCACCGCGAGGTACTGGAACAGGCCACGAGCCTTCCCGGCCCGCCAGCGCTGGACGGGGGTGCCGTTGACGGTCAACTCGAAGTCGCCCAGGAAGCGGACCCGTACCGCCGGCCCCGCTGTTTCGGTCGCTGCGGTGGTCATCGCGTCCTCCCGGTGGTTTTCAGCCTGCCGCTCTGCCTGCGAGGAGTGTGTCCGGGGGGTCTACAAGGGCCCTACAACGGCCGGATCCGAGCGGTGTAGAGCGGTGATAGGGCGCTTTTCGACACTGATGAGCACGACCACCCGAACCGCCGAATCCGAAATGAGGGCTGTTTCATGACCAGCAGCGACACCCGGCTTCAGAAGGTCGTCATCCTGGGCGGCGGCACGGCCGGCTGGATGACGGCCGCGTACCTCGGAAAGGCGCTGCAGGGGACGGTCGACATCACCGTGCTCGAAGCGCCGACGATCCCGCGCATCGGTGTCGGCGAGGCCACCGTGCCCAACCTGCAGCGTTCGTTCTTCGACTACCTGGGCATCGCCGAGGACGAGTGGATGCGGGAGTGCAACGCGAGCTTCAAGATGGCCGTGCGCTTCGTCAACTGGCGGACCGACGGGCAGGGCGAGTCGACGGCCCGTGAGCTGCCGGGCGGCGGTCCGGACCACTTCTACCACCCGTTCGGGCTGCTCCCCGATTACGACCAGACCCCGCTGTCGCACTACTGGTTCAAGCGCAAGTACGAGGGCCGCACCACCGAGCCGTTCGACTACGCCTGCTTCCGCGAGCCCCCCGTGATGGACGCGATGAAGGCGCCACGCTGGCTCGACGGCCGGCCGGCCACCCGCTACGCCTGGCACTTCGACGCCCAGCTGGTGGCCGACTTCCTGCGCCGCTTCAGCACCGAGAAGCAGGGCGTGAACCACGTGCAGGACGAGATGGTGCGGGTCGAGCAGGACGAGCGCGGCTACGTGACCACCCTGCACACCAAGGGCGGACTGGCTCTGGACGCCGACCTGTTCGTGGACTGCTCGGGCTTCCGCGGCCTGCTGATCAACCAGGCGATGGAGGAGCCCTTCATCGACATGAGCGACCACCTGCTGTGCGACAGCGCGGTGGCGACGGCCGTCCCGCACGACGACGAGGCGAACGGCGTGGAGCCGTACACGTCGGCGATCGCCATGTCCTCCGGCTGGGCGTGGAAGATCCCCATGCTGGGGCGCTTCGGGACGGGCTACGTGTACTCCAGCAAGTTCACCGACCAGGACACCGCCACCCGCGAGTTCGCGGACATGTGGGGGCTGGACCCGGAGGTGACGAAGTTCAACCACATCCGTTTCCGCGTCGGCCGCAACCGTCGGGCGTGGGTGAAGAATGTCGTCAGCATCGGCCTGTCCTCCTGCTTCCTGGAGCCGCTGGAGTCGACGGGCATCTACTTCATCACCGCCGCGATCTACCAGCTGGCCAAGCACTTCCCGGACAAGACCTTCAACGACGGTCTGATCAACAGCTTCAACCACGAGATCGAGGTGATGTTCGACGACACCCGCGACTTCATCCAGGCGCACTTCTTCTACGCGCCGCGCAACGACACGCCGTTCTGGCAGGCCAACAAGAAGCTGACCCTCCCCGAAAACATCCAGCAGAAGATCTCCGCCTACAAGGCCGGTCTGCCCATCAACTCGCCGATCACCGACGAGTCGACGTACTACGGCAACTTCGAGGCCGAGTTCCGTAACTTCTGGACCAACGGCAGCTACTACTGCATCTTCGCGGGGCTCGGCCTGGAGCCGGACGCCCCGCTGCCCTCCCTGGCTCACCGGCCGGACTCGGTGGCCGGTGCGGAACCCCTCTTCGACACGGTCAAGCGCCAACAGCAGAACCTGCTGGAGACGCTGCCCAGCGCCTACGACTACCTGCGCCAGTTGCACGGCGCGTAAGGCCCACCGCTCCCACGGCCCGGCAGTACGGCTCTCCCGCCGGCTGCCGGGCCGCAGTTGCTTCAGCCACCTCAGGAGTCAGACATGCCCCATCGCTCCGTGCCCCACCCCGCCGCACCGGACGAGTCGGCCGGGGGCCGGCCGACGGACCTCCGTCCCTTCATGGCCGCCTTCCCCACCGGGGTGTCCGTCGTCACCACACTGGACTCCGATTCCGTGCCGCACGGACTGACCTGCACCTCCCTCGCGAGCGTCGCGCTCGAACCGGCGACGCTCGTGGTGTGCATACGGGCGGCGAGCCCGACCCTCGCGGTGCTGCTCGCCCAGGGCCACTTCGCCGTCAACCTGCTGCACGAGGGGGCCCGCGGCACCTCGGACCTGTTCGCCTCCGGGGCGCCCGACCGTTTCGACCGCGTCGAGTGGCGGCTGCCGCTGGGGGCGGGCGGACCGCACCTGACGGCGGACGCGCACGCCGTCGCGGACTGCGCCGTGGTGAGAACCGTCGGCTTCGGGGACCACACGGCCGTGTTCGCCGAGGCCCGCCGGGTGACCGTACGGGAGGACCGGGAACCGCTGCTCTACGGGCTGCGCCGGTACGCCCCGTGGTCCGCGGCGGCCACGGCCCCGCCGCCGGCCGCGCAGTCGGCCGCGCGTCACGACCTGCCCGGCGCACTGCGGCCGGCCGCGCCCGAGGGAGGTACCCGTGTCGTCCGTTGACCCGCTGCCCGCCCTGCTGGTCGCCGTGCCGGTGGTGATCCTGGCCTGCCAGGTGGGGGCCGCCGTCTGCCGCCGGTTCGGCCAGCCCCCGGTGGTGGGCGAGATCGCGACCGGCATCCTGCTGGGCCCGTCCCTGCTGGGGTGGATCTGGCCGCAGGCGCAGCACGCGCTCTTCCCACCGTCCGTACTGCCGTACACCTCGGTGCTCGGCCAGCTCGGGCTGCTCGCCTTCATGTTCCTGGTCGGTCTGGAGCTGGACCTGAAGAGCCTGCGCGGTCACACCCGGGTCGCGGTGGCCGTGAGTCAGGCGGGCATGCTGCTGCCGCTGGCCCTGGGCGCGCTCCTCGCGGTCGCGATGTACGGCGAGTTCGCCCCCGACGGGGTGGGCCGGATGCCGTTCACGCTCTTCATGGCCGTGGCCATGAGCATCACCGCGTTTCCGGTCCTCGCCCGGATCCTCATCGACCGGGGCCTGTACGGGACTCCGCTCGGCGCGCTCGCCATGGCCTGCGCGGCCGTGGACGACGTCGTCGCCTGGTGCCTGCTGGCCCTGGTGGTGGCACTGGCCACCGCGGGGTCCCCGATGGAGGCGGCCACCACGGCCTCCCTCGCCGTGGCGTTCACCCTGGTGATGTCGTACGCGGTACGCCCCTTGCTGGCCCGGTGGTCGGCCCGCGCCGACCGGGCCGGCGACGCGGCGGTCCTGGTGGGGCTGTTCAGCGGGCTGAGCCTGTCCGCGCTGGCCACCGACCTGATCGGGGTGCACGCGCTGTTCGGGGCGTTCCTGTTCGGGGTGGTCACCCCGCGCACCGGCCGGCGCGTCGAGGCCTCGGCGGCCCGGCTGCGCGCGTTCACGGTGCCCGTACTGCTGCCGCTGTTCTTCGTGCACACGGGGCTGCGTACGGACATCGGTGGTCTGACGGCCGCGCCCGAGCTGTGGCTCTGGACGGCCGCGATCCTCCTGGTCGCCTTCCTCGGCAAGTGGGGCGGCGCGGCGGGCGCGGCGCGCGCCTGCGGAAGACCGTGGCGGGAGGCCCTGTCGATCGGTGCCCTGATGAACTGCCGGGGGCTGACCGAGCTGGTGGTGCTCAACGTCGGTCTGGAACTCGGCGTCATCGGGCCGCAGCTGTTCACCATGCTGGTGCTGATGGCCCTGGTGACGACGGCGATCACCAGCCCGGCCCTGACCCGGCTGCGCGCCGGGGAGGAGGTGAGCCGCCGGGCCCCGGTGCAGGCCGAGCCCGAAGGCGCCCTCTCCGGGCCTTGACGGGCGGACCGGGACCGGAGGGTGTCCGGCCGCGCCGGCCGCACCACGACTGTCAGGCGTCCTCCGGCCCGGTCGGTACGCACAGCACCGGGATCGGCGACAGGTGCAGCAGCTTGTGCGGGGTGGAGCCGAGCAGCGCTCCGCGCATCGGGCTGTCGCCCCAACTGCCGACGATGATGACGCGGGCCCGGTGGCGCTCGGCGGCGTCCAGCAGGGCCTGCGCGGGCTTTTCGTCGGCCACCTCGACCGTGGAGGGCACCCCCGCGGCATCGGCTTCCTCGACGGCGTGCGCGAGCGCGCTGCGGCCCGCCTGGCGGACGGCTTCGCGGTGGGCGCGGGACTCCTCGCCGGTGGGGCCCGGGGCGGCCGCGCCGTAGACGAGGACGAGGGGCTCGCCGAAGGCGGTGGCCACCTCCAGCGCCACCTGCAGGGCCCGTTCGGCGCCCGGTGATTCGTCGTATCCGAGGACCACGGACATCGGGGGCTCCTAGGAGGGTTTCCGGGGCTTCCCGGCGTGGACGAGTTCCGGGTCGACGACGCCGCGTCGCTCCTGCCAGAACCTGCCGTCCCGGACCCGCCAGAAGCACATGACGGCCACGCCCACGAGCGCGATGCCGATCCCGATGACCAGCGGCGGGCCGAGCCCGAACCAGGAGACTCCGCCGGCGGAGTTCTCCGGGTCGGACATGTCGCCGATCGACTCCACCAGCAGCCAGGCCAGCAGGCCGGCGCCGATCACCGGGCCGAGTCCGATCAGGAGGAAGTTGTGCGCGTTCTCGAGGAGGTGTCGGCGGTAGTAGACGGCGCAGGCCAGGCCGGTGAGCGCGTAGTAGAACGCGATGAGCAGGGAGAGCGCGGTGAGCGAGTCCAGGAGCGCGTTCTCGCTGATCTGGTTGACGACGAGGTACCAGCCGATGGCGATGCCGGCCACCCACCACGTGCTGACGTCAGGGGTGCGGAACCTCGGGTGGATGTGCGCGAGCCGGTGCGGCAGGGCGTGTCGGCGGGCCATGGACAGGGCGGTGCGGGAGGCGGGGATGATCGTGGTCTGGGTGGAGGCGAGGGCCGAGGTGCAGACGGCGAGGAGCACCACCCAGTCCCAACCGCCCATGACCTCGTGGGCGAGGACCGCGAAGATGGCCTCCTCCTCGCCCGCGTTCTCGGCGAGGTAGGCGGTGCCCGCGTAGGCGACGACCGCGAAGCCCACGGACAGGTAGGTGACCAGGAGGATCACGGTCGACCAGATGCCCGCTTTGCCGGGCGCGGTGGCGGAGTTCTCGACCTCCTCGGTGAGGTTGACCGCCGATTCCCAACCCCAGTAGATGAACACGCCGAGCAGCAGCCCGCCGGTGAGCGCGGCGCCGCCCGCGCCGAAGGGGTTGAGCCAGCTGAGGGACGGCTCGATCGAGTCCAGGGTGCTGGTGTCGGCGTAGACGCGGTAGATGGCGACCACGGCGAAGGCCAGCAGGAAGAAGACCTGGGCGAGGATGAGAACGTCCTGGAGGTGGGCCGAGAGCTCGGTGCCGATGACGCAGATGCCGGTCATGGCGAGGATCACCGCGACGGTGAGGCCTTGGCGGATCCAGGCGTTGGCGGCCCAGCTGTCGAGTCCGACGGCGAGCAGTCCGAAGTTCACGGCCACGTCCGCGAGTGAGCCGATGACGAGGACGCCCGTCATGGCGATGGCCCAGCCGCCGAGCCACCCGGCCCAGGGGCCCATGGCACGGGTGACCCAGGAGAAGGTCGTCCCACAGTCCTGGTCGACCTTGTTGAGGTAGTAGAAGGCGGCGGCGATGAGGAGCATCGGAACGAAGGAGGCCAGCATCACGCCGGGCGCGTAGATGCCGGCCAGCGCCACGATCGGGCCGAGGACGGCGGCCAGGGAGTAGGCGGGCGAGGTGGAGTTCAGGCCGATGACGAGTGCGTCGAGGAACCCGATCGCGTTGGCCTTGAGCCTCTCGTCCAAGCCCTCCGGTCCGGCACCCGCACTGCCTTCGTCCGTGTACGCGTCGTGACCCATGTACGAATGGTCACGCACACGCCTGCGCCGCGCGAGGCGAGGCGACCGCGTCCGGCGCCCTGTCAGGGGCGGGTGTTCCAGCCCGCGATCACCGGGAGGTCGTGCTCGGTGGACAGCACGCTGACCGTCCCGGTGCGCAGCAGGAACAGGCGGCCGTGTTCGGGCTCCAGGCGCAGGTAGCGGGCGGTGAGGACGCGCAGGAAATGGCCGTGGGCGACGAGGACCACGTCGCCGCCACCGGCGCGGAGCACGGGGGCGACGCGGGCCAGGGCGCGGTCGGCGCGGGCGCCCACCTGGGCGGCGCTCTCGCCCGGGTGCTCGGCGTCGCCGGGCGGGACGCCGTGGGTCCACAGGGACCAGTCGGGCGTCGTCTCCCGGATCTGCGCGGTGGTGATCCCCTCGTAGCCGCCGTAGTCCCATTCGTACAGGTCGGGGTCGGCCTGGCCGCCGGTGAGCCCGGCGAGTTCGGCGGTGGCGACGGCTCGGCGCAGGGGGCTGGTCAGCACCAGGGCGGGCCGCTGGTCCCGGAAGAAGGGGGCCAGCGAGATGGCTTCCTCGATGCCGCGCGCGGTCAACGGCAGGTCGGTGCGCCCCGTGTGTCGCCCGTTCGCGCTCCAGGCGGTCTCGCCGTGCCTCACCAGCAGCAGGTCGCTCATCCTTCGGACCCTATGCCTTCCGGCATGTCGACGCCGGAGCACCTGGGCGGGCGTGTCACTGTCGGGCGTCATGGACGAGAACCGGGAGGCCGGGCGGAGGGCCGGTTCGCCGCTGCTCCCCCCGCACATGCCCGCGCTGATGGTCGTACTGACCGGGGTGACGGGGCTCGTGGAGGCGGTGAGTCTGCTGGCGCTCGGGCCGGCCTTCACGGCGATGCAGACGGGCAATGTGCTGTTCGTGGCCTTCGGGGCGGCCGGGGCGGGAAGACTGGAGACGCTGGCGCCCGGGGTCTCCTTGGTCGCGTTCGTGGTCGGGGTGGTGTGCGGGTCGCACCTGGAGTCGGTGACCGAGGTCCGTGGGAGGCGTTGGTTCGTCATCGGCCTCCTCGCCGAGGCGGGGCTGATCCTGATCGCGGCGGGCATCGGCTGGGGGTTGCCTCCCCGGTACGGGGCCCCGACGGTGCGGCATCTGGCGGCGATGGTGGTGCTGGCCCTGGCGATGGGGCTGCGCAACACCACGATCATGCGGGCGAACGTGCCCGGCGTACCGACGACGCTGGTCACCCGGTCCATGACCGCCTTCATCGGGGCTTCGGCCATGGGTCGGGAGAACCTGTACGGGTACCGGACGGCCGGCTGGCGGCTGCGCGGTCTCTCCGTCCTGGCGATGTTCGCCGGCGGGTTCCTCGGGGCGCTGCTGCTGCGGGCCGGTCGGTCGGTGGGATGGCTGCTGCTGCCGGCCGCCGCCATCGTGCTGGTCGTGGGCCTGCTCTACCGGAACCAGCCGGCGCTGCACACCGACCGGGCACCTGGCCAGGAACCATCGGGGTGAACGGGGCCATTGGTACAGTCGGGGCGTGGCGGTGGACGAGCTCGACACCAGAATTCTGCGCCTGCTGATCGAGCAGCCGCGTACCAGTGTCCGCGAGTACGCCCGGATCCTCGGCGTCGCGCGCGGCACCCTCCAGGCACGGCTGGACCGGCTGGAGCGCACCGGCGTGATCACCGGCACCGGGCCGGTGCTCTCCCCCGCCGCGCTGGGCCATCCGGTGCTGGCGTTCGTGCACATCGAGGTCACCCAGGGCCATCTGGACGAGGTGGGGGACGCGCTGGCCGCCGTGCCCGAGATCATCGAGGCCTTCTCGATCACCGGGGGCGGGGACCTGCTGACCCGGGTGGCGGCCCGCGACAACGGGCATCTGGAGGACGTGATCCAGCGACTGATCCAGCTCCCGGGCGTGGTCCGCACCCGAACGGAGGTGGCGCTGCGCGAGCGGGTGCCGCACCGCTTGTTGCCGCTGGTCGAATCCGTGGGCAGAAATGCAGGCAAAACCTGACAGGATGACCGGAACAGGACGCGACCTGTAGGACGGGCGTATCGGATGATTTCTGTCATATTCGATCTCGACGGCACCCTCGTGGACAGCGAGCCCCACTACTACGAGTCCGGCCGCCGCACCCTGGAGCGGCACGGGGTCCCCGATTTCACGTGGGAGCAGCACTCCCGCTTCATCGGCATCGGCACGCGGGAGACCCTGGAGATCCTGCGGGACCGGTACGGGATCCAGGCCCCGGTCGATCAGCTGCTCGCCGAGCAGAACGCCGCCTACCTGGAGCTGGCCCGTACCCGGATCGAGGTCTTCCCGCAGATGCGGGCGTTCGTCGAGCGGCTGCACGGCGAGGGCGTCGCGATGGCGGTGGCGTCGGGCTCCTCGCTGGAGGCGATCGACGCGGTGCTGTCGGGCACCGGGCTGGACAGGCTGTTGAGGACGACGGTCTCCGCCGAGGAGGTGGCGCGGGGCAAGCCCGCTCCGGACGTGTTCCTGGAGGCGGCCCGCCGGCTGGGCGCCGATCCCGCCGACTGCGTGGTCGTCGAGGACGCGGCGCCCGGGGCGCGGGCCGCGCGCGCCGCGGGCATGGCCTGCGTGGCGGTCCCGTACACCCCGGACATGGCGCGGGACCCGGCCTTCGCCTCGGCCGGACTCCTCTTCCCGGGCGGGCAGCCGCAGTTCAGCGCGGACGCGGCGTACGCGTGGTTGTCGGCGCGCCGGACCGCGTAGGTCGGGCGGTATCCGGCGCCCCTCCTCGGCGACCGCGCGCCGGAGTTCAGTCCTCCGGACGGGCCAGGCGGCCGAGCAGGGCCAGCGCGTCGCCGAGGGGCACCGGCCGGAAGAACTCCGCGTCGGCCTGCTCGACGGCGGCGATCGCCCGCGGGGCCAGTTCGGCTCCGGCGTCGGTCACGCGCAGCCGTTTGGCGCGGGCGTCGGCCGGGTCGACCTCCCGCGCCACGAGCCCCTTCTGTTCCAGGGCGCGCAGGACCTGGGAGGTCATCTTCACGTCGGTGCCGGCCTGGCGGGCGACGGCCAGCTGATGGGGATGCTCACCCTGACCGTTGAGCCACCAGGTGCAGGCGAGCAGCACGAACTGCACGTGGGTCAGGTCGAGCGGGGCCAGGGCCGCGGTGATGTCGCGCTGCCAGCGCAGGGTGGCGTGCCACAGCAGGAACCCGGGGCTCTCGCCGGGGCCGAGCGCCATCAGCGGAGCGCCGACTCGGCCAGTGCGGCCATCGTGTCGGGCCAGTCGGCGGTGATGCCCGGACCGATCTGCGGGCCGATCACGTCGGCACCCTCGCCGGTGATCTCCATCCGGTAGACGACACGGATCCGGTCCTGGCCGATCGGGTCGATCCGGTGGACGGTCCGCAGCAGCAGGCCGTCGAAGCGCGCCTCGTCGACGAACAGCTCACCTTCGATCACTTCGGTGAGGCGCAGCGGGATCGGGTCCGCCCCCGGCGGCGTCATCGTGATCCGCGTACCGGTCGCGAAGGGGCCGTCGATCTCGATCTTCTGGATCTCGGCGTTCCAGGCGCCCCAGTTCGCCACGTCCGCCCAGAGCCGCCAGATCGCCTCGGCGGTGGCGTCGGTCTCGATGCTGTGCTCGTACTCCCACATGGGTGGCCTCCCCGACCGGATCATCTACGCGAAGATTATCTACGCGCAGACTATCAGTCGACGACGCCGAGCCCGATCCCGTCGAGCAGACCCTGTCCGATCCCTGGCGGCCCGCGGGGGCGGCCGGCACCATGCCTGCGTGACCGCGACCGCGACCTCGAACCCGGGCACCCGGAGCGGCGGACCGCGCCGCTGGCCGTTGCTCGGCAACCTGCCCGCATTCGCCCGCGACCCCTTGGCCTTCTTCGAGTCCCTGCGCGACGACTACGGGGACTGGGTGCCCTGGGCACTCGGCCGCCGGCGCAACATCCTGGTCTCCCGACCCGAGCACGCGGGCGAGCTGCTCGGGGCCGTCGAATCCACCTTCCGTCCGACGGAACTGGGCTGGGCCTTCCGTCAGTTGCTGGGCAACGGGGTGGTCGTCGCGACCGGGGACGACTGGCGGCGCAAGCGCGCGCTGGTCCAGCCGGCCGTACGGCCGCGCCAGGTGCGCGCGTACGCCGCCACCATGGTCGAGTGCGCGGACGCCCTGGCGAGCGGCTGGCGCGCGGGGCAACGGATAGACGTGCACCGGGAGATGGCCGGACTCACCCAGCGGATCGCGGTCCGCACGTTGTTCGGGAGCGACGCCGCCGGTCGGGAGAGGTCCATCAGCGCGGCCATGGCCACGGCGCAGCGGGAACTGGGCGCGGAGTTCCGTGGGCTGACGCTGTTCCTGCCACCCTGGGTACGTACTCCCGGGCGCCGCCGGATGCGGGAGGCCGTGGAGGTGCTCGACCGGGAGATCGAGCACGTCATCCGGGAGCACGAGGCGGCGTCGGCGGCCGGCGCGGAACGGGACGACCTGCTGAGCCGACTGCTCGCGGCCCGCGACGAGACCGGCGGCCCGCTCTCCCGCAAGGAGCTGCGGGACGAGTCCCTCACCCTCTACATCGGCGGCCACGAGACCACCTCGACCACCCTGACCTGGGCCTGGCAGCTGCTGTCAGGAGCGCCCTCGGCACGGGACCGGCTGACGGATGAGCTCGATCGGGTGCTGGGCGGGCGACTGCCGACCTACGACGACTACGCGCGGTTGCCCTGGACCCAGCAGGTGGTCAAGGAGGCCCTGCGGATCTATCCGCCGATCTGGCTGATCTCGGCGGTGGCCACGGAGGGGGCGACCCTCGACGGGCGCCCGATACCGGTCGGAACCTCGGTGTGGACCAGCCCCTGGTCGATGCACCGCGACGCCCGCTGGTTCCCGGACCCGGAGGCCTTCCGCCCCGAGCGGTGGGACGCGGACGCCCCGCAGCCGGTGCCCGAGCACGCCTGGTTCCCCTTCGGCGGCGGACCGCGCGCCTGCCTGGGCGCGCGGTTCGCGCTGGTGGAGGCCGCGCTCGTACTGGCGGTACTGGCGCAGCGGTTCCACCTGGACAGCGGGAGCACACGGGCCGGGGTCTTCCCCGGGCTCACCTTGCAGCCGACCGATCCGGTCCTGGCGACCCTGCGCCCCGCCGGCGCCGTGGCCCGGGAAGATCCGGGGCCCGCCGCAAGTTGGTAGAACCGTGAACAACATGACGTGGAACGCCGACGTGGACGTGGACGTGGTGGTCGTCGGTGCCGGGCAGGCGGGCCTGTCCAGCGCCTACCACCTCGGCCGTGCGGGGATCGAGCACGTGGTCCTCGACCAGGCGCCGCGCCCGGGCGGCGCCTGGCAGTTCCGCTGGCCCTCGCTCACCTACGGCAAGGTCCACGGCATGCACGCCTTGCCCGGCATGGAGCTGACGGGCGCCGACCCGCTCCGGCCGTCCTCGCAGGTCGTCGGGGAGTACTTCGCCGCCTACGAGGACCGCTTCGACCTGCGTGTACGCCGCCCCGTGGACGTGTCCGCCGTACGCGAGGGGGAGGCGGGGCGGCTGCGCGTGGAGACCTCGGCCGGCATCTGGTCGGCCCGGGCCCTGATCAACGCCACCGGAACCTGGGACCGGCCGTTCTGGCCGCGCTACCCGGGCCAGGAGACCTTCCGCGGCCGTCAACTGCACACCGCGAACTATCCGGGGCCGCGGGAGTTCGCCGGGGCGCGAGTGATCGTCGTCGGCGGTGGCACCTCGGCGGTGCAGCACCTGTTGGAGATCGCCGAGGTGGCGGCGGGAACCACCTGGGTGGCCCGGCGGCCCCCGGTCTTCCGCGACGGAAGCTTCGGGGAGGCCGAGGGCCGGGCCGCGGTGGCCCTGGTGGACGAGCGGGTGCGCCGGGGACTGCCTCCGCAGAGCGTGGTCAGCGTGACGGGACTCCCGCTGAACGACGCCGTCCGGGCCGGTCTGGCCTCGGGCGTGCTCGACCGGCGGCCCGTCTTCGACCGGATCACCCCCACCGGCGTCGCCTGGGCGGACGGGAGCCACGTGGACGCGGACGTCATCCTGTGGGCCACCGGTTTCCGGGCGGCCGTCGACCACCTGGCCCCGCTGCGCCTGCGCGAGCCGGGCGGCGGCATCCGGGTCGAGGGGACCCGCGCCGTGCGCGACGGGCGGATCCACCTGGTGGGCTACGGCCCGTCGGCATCGACCGTCGGAGCCAACCGCGCGGGCCGCGCCGCGGTCCGCGAGATCCGCCGGCTCCTGAGACACGAAACGGCGGGAGCGCCGGTCGGCCGATCCGCTCGCCTGCCCGCGTAGGGTCGACGGGCATGACCACCCCCTCACCGGCGCAGACCGTACAACGCCTGTTCCCGCTGCTGGCCGAAGGGAGGAGCGCGGAAGCCGCGGCTCTGTTCGCCGACCCGGTGTCGTTCTCGATCCCGCATCCGCCGGGCATCCCCTGGGTTCCCGAGGTCGACTCCCCCGACGGCATGCGAACGTTCTTCGACCTGCTGCGGACCCATGTGCGGACCAAGGAGTTCGATCTCCGCCAGGTGATCGCCGAGGGCGACGACGTCGTGCTCCTCGGCCGCATGGTGTCCGAGGTCCGGAAGACCGGCCGGGACATCGACACCGCGTTCGCGCTGCACGCCACGGTCCGGGACGGTCGGATCACCCGCTATCACCTCTACGAGGACACCTACGCGGTGGCCGAGGCCTACTTCGGCGACTGATCGGCCGCCGGCGTTCTACTGTGCTCGCATGGAACAGCGCATCACCCTGGTCACCCTCGGGGTTTCCGATCTCGCCCGCGCGAAAGGTTTCTACGGGGCCCTGGGCTGGCGGGGGCAAGAGGTCGAGAAGACGGTCTTCTTCCAGGCCGGCGGGCTCGCACTGGTGCTGTGGGACCGGGACGAGCTGGCACGCGACTGCGGGGTCGAGCCCCGACCGGTCGGCGGGTTCGGCGGGATCGCGCTCGCCCACAACGTCCGCTCCGAGGCCGAGGTGGACGAGGTGCTGGCCTCGGTACGGCGGGCGGGCGGCACCGTCACGAAGCCCGCGGCCCTCAACGCGATCGGGTTCTACTCCAGCGCTTTCACGGACCCGGACGGCCATTGCTGGGAAGTCGCGCACAACCCCGGTTTCCCCCTCGCCGCCGACGGCTCGCTCACCCTGCCCGATTTCGGCGGCCCGAAGACCTGATCGAGGCCGCGGGACACGACGGACCGACCGGCGGACCGGCGGACCTGCGGGCGGACCGGCGGACCGGCGGACCGACCGGCGTGGCCCCGCTCGCCCCTCACATGGCCAGGACGGGGAACTCCCGGTCCGGGGTGGAGGCGGCCTGCGCCCCCTCGTCCACGTAGACGCGGACCGTCCCGTCCCGCACGTCGACGACCGGGTCCCGCCAGTTCTCGGTGGGTCCGGGGACCAGGACGTGCGGGATCCTCGACTCGGCGTCGTAGACCAGGAGCGACACGATGTCGTAGAGCCATTGGCCGATGGAGGTGTACCCCTGCTCGGGATGATCGTCCGGGCCGCCGATCCGGATGACGTAGAACCGCCCGTCCAGCCAGTGGCCGCCGTTGTCCAGCCACTCCCCCTCCAGGACGGGAACACCGTCCACCCACAGTCGTGCCCGGTCGGGGCCGCCCAGGAGCAGCATCACCGCGCTGTGGCGGTCGTCGTCGCTGAAGCGGACCCGGATCTCGTGCGAGCTGTAGCAATCGATGAAGGAGCTGCACGCCCCCGGGACGGGTCCGCTGCGGCGGTAGGGGCGGTCGTCCGACCGCGGCTCGGGGTCCTGCCCGCAGATCTCGGGGGTTCGGCAGGCCCGGTCGACACGCCGGGAACAGCCGAGCCCCATGGCCGCGAGATCGCGCGGGGCCGCCCGGGAGAGCAGTTCGGCGAGGCGTTCGCGGTATCGCTCCTCGCCGACGAGCGGAACGAGGTCGTTCTGCTTGTGCCACCACAGGTACAGGTCCACACCGGCCGGGGACCGGGCCAGCCAGTCCGCCCAGGCCGCCGTCCGACCTCCCCAGCGTTCTTCGATCGCATGCCGCCGGGCCGTTTCGGCCCGCTCGGCCTGCTCTGCGCGGGCGGGCTGCTCGGCGCGGGCACCCGGCCCGCCTCGCGGCGGCTTCGCCTTCCATGGCCAGTTCACGGCTCAGGCCCCCTCGGTCGACGCGTCCGGCAGGTCGCCGATCGTAGGGCCGCCGCCGGGGCCGGCGCCCCTCATTTCCCGGGGGGCCCGGCCTGACCTGTGCGGGAGCCCTTGCTCGCGTG
The DNA here is from genome assembly GCF_043201215.1 of Streptomyces sp. NPDC048331. Lineage (NCBI taxonomy): Bacteria > Bacillati > Actinomycetota > Actinomycetes > Kitasatosporales > Streptomycetaceae > Streptomyces > Streptomyces sp. NPDC048331. Next base: position 320,700 of record NZ_JBICYT010000003.1, read on the forward strand.
GATCCGGTTGAACTCCGCGACGTGCTTCTTGTGTTCCTCGTAGGTCGCCGAGAAGCGGGTGTCGCCCGGCTTGACGGTGACGAAGAACAACCAGTCGCCGTGCGTCGGGGCGACCGCTGCCGCCATCGCCTCCAGTCCGGGGCTGTCGATCGGCGTGGGTGGCAGTCCCTGGCGTTCGTAGCTGTTGAAGGGGCTGTCGATCCGGGTGTCGCTCAGCTTGGTGTCCAAGGTGCTGCGGTTCAGCGCGTAGTTGATGGTGGAGTCCATCTGGAGCGGCATCGACTTCGCCAGCCGGTTGTGCACCACGCGTGCGACCTTGCCCATATCGGCACGGCCGTCGACCTCCGCCTCGATGATGCTCGCGAGGGTGGCCGTCTGGTACGGGGTCATCCCGTGGGCCTTGCCGCCGTCGGCGACCGCCCGGGTGGCGAGCTTCCGGTTCGCCGTCCGCACCATGTGCGCGAGCAGGGTGGCCGGGGTGGACTTCGAGGTCACGGGGTACGTCGCCGGGAAGAGAAAGCCCTCCGGATTGCCCCTGGCCTCCGCGGGCAGTGCCAGCCCGGCGGTGGCCACCGCCGTCTTCGTGGATCCCGGCGGAAGCTTCAGCTCGTGGTCGATCGCGGCGTACACCTGGGGGGCCCGCCAGCCCTCCGGAATCGTCAGCCGACGCGGCGTCTCCGGCACGTCGCCACCGCGCAGCATCGGTATCAGGACCGCCGCGCCCAGGGCGATCAGCGTGCCGAGGAAGAGCGCCAGCCGGCCCCGGCGGGTCAGCCGGGAACGGCGCTGCGGCGGCCGGTACTCATGACGCATGCGGGAACGCTAACCCGCGATTCGTCACATTTCCGGCACCTGACCCGTGCGTCGGTCATACCGTCACACATTCACCGGAGCCAGCTGGACGCCCTCCGGCGGCTCGGGCGCCGGCTGGGCGTCCCGGTCCCGGCGGACCAGCGCCGCGTACCGACCGTCGACCTTCAGCAGCTCCTCGTGGGTGCCGCGTTCGGCGATGCGCCCGGCGTCGAGGACCACGATCTGGTCGGCGTCGCGGACGGTGGAGAGGCGGTGGGCGATGGTGATGGTGGTACGTCCCGCGGAGAGGTTGTCGATGGCCCGCTGGACGGCGTGCTCGGTACGGGTGTCGAGGGCGCTGGTGGCCTCGTCGAGGATCAGCACCGGCGGATCCCGCAGGATGGTGCGGGCGATGGCCAGGCGCTGCTTCTCGCCTCCGGAGAACCGGTAGCCGCGCTCGCCGACCAGGGTGTCGTACCCGGCGGGCAGGGAGGCGATGTGGTCGTGGATCTGAGCCGCGCGGGCCGCCTCGGTGATCTCCTCGTCGGTGGCGTCCGGCTTGGCGAAGCGCAGGTTGTCGGCGACGGAGGCGTGGAAGAGGTACGTCTCCTGGGAGACCACGCCGATCGAGCGGGCCAACGAGTCGAAGTCGAGGTCACGCACGTCCACCCCGTCGAGGGCGACCCGTCCGCCGGTGACGTCGTAGAGCCGTGGCACCAGGTAGCTGAGCGTGCTCTTGCCGGAGCCGGTCGGGCCGACGACGGCGAGGGAGCCGCCGGCCGGGACGGTGATGTCGATCCCCGAGAGGGTCGGGCCGTTCTCGGCGTCGTACGCGAAGTGCACGTCCTCCAGGGTGACCTCGCCCTTGGCCCGGTCCAGGCGCACCGCGTCCGCGCGCTCGGTGATGTCGACCGGGAGGTCGAGGTACTCGAAGATGCGGGCGAACAGCGCGAGGGAGGTCTGTATCTGCACACCGGTCGACAGCAGGCTCACGGCGGGCCGGAACAGGCCCTGCTGGAGCGTGACGAAGGCGACGAGGGTACCGACGGAGAGCGAGGGTGCGCCCGTCTGGAGGGCTATGCCGGCCGCCCAGTAGATGAGCGCGGGCATCGCGGCCATGACGATGCCGATGGTGGACATCCGCCAACGCCCGGCCATGCTGGAGCGCACCTCGAGGTCGACGAGCTTCTCCGACTCCGCGGAGAAGGCCTCGGTGAGGGACTCGGAGCGGCCCATGGTGCGGCCGAGCAGGATGCCGCTCACCGAGAGCGACTCGGTGACCGTCGCGGCCATGGCGGCCATCTGCTTCTGCCGCTTCGTCGTGATCCGCTTGCGCTCATGTCCGACCCGCCGGCTGATCCACACGAAGACGGGCAGCAGGAGCAGCGAGACCACGGTGAGCCGCCAGTCGAGCGCGAGCATGGCGACCACCGTGGCGATGACGGCCGTCAGGTTCGAGACGAGCGAGGTCGCGGTGGAGGTGACGGTGGCCTGCATGCCACCGATGTCGTTGGCGATGCGGGACTGGACCTCTCCTGTGCGGGTCCGCGTGAAGAAGGCCAACGGCATCCGCTGGAGCTGCGCGTAGACGGCGGTGCGCAGGTCGTGCATGACGCGCTGGCCGACGGTGGTGGAGATGAAGGTCTGGAGCACGCCGAAGACGCTGGTGACGACGGCGGTCAGGATCATGCCGAGCGCGAGCAGGCTGAGCAGCCCCGTGCGCCCCTGCGGGATCGCGACGTCGAGTATCTCGCGGAGCATGAACGGCGAGGCGACGCCGACCAGCGAGGAGGCGCCGACCAGCAGGCCGACGACGGCGAGCCGGCCGCGGTAGGGCCGGAACAGCCCCACGATGCGGCGCAGCTCACGCGGCTGCTCCGCCGGGGCGGGACGGGCGGGGTCGATGGGGTCTTTCGATGGGATCCACTTCGGTTCGTCGTGCGGCATGGGCACCCTCTCGGGGGTCGGAGGTCGGTGGTCGGGTTCGACCGTCGGATCCGGCGGTCGGGGCGGTCGGTCTGCGCGAAGGTCCCCTTCGGTGAGGTCGCGACCATGGGAGCATAGGTTATTGTTACCTATGTTCACAATGAACGGCATCCTGATATCGTTCCCGCATGAGCTCCGCCTCCGACAGCGATCGCCTCCTCGCCGAACAGCTCCTGCGCCTGACGCGCAGGCTGCACCGGATCCAGAAACGCCACATGGTGCCGCTCGGGATCACTCCCGCCCAGAGTCGTTTGCTGCGCCTCGTCTCGCACTACGAGGGCGAGCAGGCACCCCGTATGGCGGATCTCGCCGCCCGTCTGGAAGTCGTCCCGCGCGCGGTGACCACCCTCGTGGACGGCCTGGAGGCGGCCGAGTGCGTACGGCGCGCGCCCGACCCCGCGAACCGCCGCGTCATCCGGATCGAGCTCACCGACACCGGTCGCGCCACGCTGCGGCAGCTGCGCAACGCGCGAACCGACGCGGCGGAGGAGATCCTGGCTCCGTTGACCGCCGACCAGCGCGAAGTGCTCGGCGGGCTGCTGAACGCCCTGTCGGACGCCCCGGCGGAGCGCACCTGCTGAGTAGGCCACCCGAGGGCCTCGACGACGCGAGGGGGCCGCAGATGCCGTTGCTGGAACCGAAGCCGGGGGCGCTGCGCCCCCGGGGCATCGGCGGCCCCGCCCCTGACCGGCTCCCCGGGCACCGGGCCGGCGGCACGCCCGAGCCGCTGCGCACCGAGCTGACCGAGCTGCTCGGCCCCGAGAAGGTGCTGTGGAAGGTCTCCGACCTGGTCCGCTATGCCTCCGACGCCTCCCCGTACCGCTTCGTCCCCCAGGTCGTGGTGATCGCCGAGGACATCGACGACGTCTCCGCGGTGCTCTCGTACGCCCACGGCCGGCAGCGCGACGTCGTCTTCCGGGCCGCCGGCACCTCGCTCAACGGCCAGGCCCAGGGCGAGGACATCCTGGTCGACGTACGCCGCCACTGGGCCGGGATCGAGGTGCTGGAGGAGGGCAGGCGGGCCCGGATCCGGCCCGGCACCACCGTGGCCCGGGCGAACGCGGCCCTCGCCCGGTACGGCCGGATCCTCGGCCCCGACCCGGCCAGCGCCGCCGCCTGCACCCTGGGCGGGGTCGTCGCCAACAACGCGTCCGGCATGACCGCGGGCACCACCCGCAACTCCTACCGCACCCTCTCCTCCCTCACCTTCGTCCTGCCCGGCGGCACCGTCGTGGACACCGCCGACCCACTGGCCGACGAGGAACTGGCACGCGCCGAACCGGCCCTGTGCCGCGGGCTGCTGGAGATCAAGCGGGAGATCGAGGCCGATCCCGCGCTGGTCGCCCGGATCCGCGCCAAGTACGAGATCAAGAACACCACCGGCTACCGCCTCGACGCCTACCTGGACGGCACCACCCCCGTCGAGATCCTGCGCGGGCTCATGGTCGGCTCGGAAGGCACCCTCGGCTTCATCTCCGAGGTCGTCTTCGACACCCTCCCGCTGGAGCGCGAGGTCTGCTCGGCCCTGCTGTTCTTCCCCTCGCTGCCCGCGGCGGCCGCGGCGGTGCCCCTCTTCAACGCGGCGGGCGCCGTCGCCGTCGAACTGATGGACGGCAACACCCTGCGCGCCTCCGTCAGCGTCGCGGGGGTGCCCGCCGATTGGGCCGACCTGCCCCGGGAGACCACGGCCCTGCTCGTGGAGTTCCGGGCTCCGGACCGGGCCGGCCGGGACGCCTGCGCGGAACGGGCCGCCCGGCTCCTCCACGGGATCGACCTGGTCGCCCCGGTGGCCTCGATCACCAACACCTTCACCGCCGACCCGAAGACCGTGGGCGGCTACTGGCAGGCCCGCAAGGCCTTCGTCACCGCCGTCGGCGGAGCCCGCGCCCGGGGCACCACCTTGATCACCGAGGATTTCGCGGTGCCTCCGGGCCGGCTGGCCGAGGCCTGTGAAGCACTCCTCGCCCTCCAGGCGGAGCACGGCTTCGACGCGGCCGTCGCCGGTCACGCGGCCCACGGCAACCTGCACTTCCTGCTCGCCTTCGACGCCGCCGACCCGGCCGACGTCGAGCGGTACGGGGCCTTCATGGACGCCTTCTGCCGGCTCACCGTGGAGCGGTTCGACGGCTCCCTGAAGGCGGAGCACTCCACGGGCCGCAACATGGCCCCCTTCCTGGAGCTGGAATGGGGCCCCGCGGCCGCCGCCCTGATGTGGCGCACGAAGCGGCTGGTCGACCCGGACGGCGTCCTCGCGCCACGCGTCCTCCTCGACCGCGACCCGCGCGCCCATCTGCGCGGCCTGAAGACCATTCCGCAGGTGGAGGCGGTGGCCGACCCGTGCATCGAGTGCGGCTTCTGCGAACCGGTCTGCCCCAGCCAGGACCTGACGACCACCCCACGCCAGCGGATCGTGCTGCGCCGTGAGATGACGCGCCAGCAGCCCGGCTCCCCCGTGCTGGACGGACTGCTCGCCGCCTACGGCTACGACGCGGTGGACACCTGCGCGGGCGACTCCACCTGCAAGCTCGCCTGCCCGGTCGGCATCGACACCGGGGCGTTGATGAAGGACTTCCGCCGCCGCCGGCACGGCCCGCGCGAGGAGGCCGCCGGCGCGCTGGCCGCCCGGCGGTTCGGGGCCGCCGAGTCCGCCGCCCGGCTGGCGGTCGCGGCCGCCGACCGGATCCCGTCCCGGGTCGGGGACCCCCTGCTGGCGGCGGTCACCGGGGCCGCGCGCAAGGCCGTACGTCCGGACCTGGTCCCGCGGTGGCTCGCGGAGCTCCCGGGCGCCGCGGCGCGGCGACTGCCCGCGACCCGGCGGGTGGGCGCGTCGGCCGTGTACTACCCGGCCTGCGTCAACCGGATCTTCGGCGGCCCGCAGGGCCGGTCCGGTCCCTCGTTGCCCCAGGCCGTGGTGGCCGTGTCGGAACGGGCCGGCCGGCCCGTCTGGATCCCCGGTGACGTCGGCGGCACCTGCTGCGCGACGATCTGGCATTCCAAAGGCTACGAGGCCGGTACCCGGGTGATGGCCAACCGGATCGTCGAGGCGGCCTGGGGCTGGACGGCGGGCGGGCTGCTGCCGCTGGTCGTCGACGCGTCCTCCTGCACGCTGGGCATCGCGCGCGAGGTGGTCCCGTACCTGACTCCGCGGAACCGGGCCCTCCACGCGGAGTTGCGGGTCCTCGACTCGATCGTGTGGGCCGCCGAGGAGTTGCTGCCCCGTCTGGAGATCCGACGCACGGTGGGCTCCGCCGTGCTCCACCCCACCTGTTCGATGCGGCACCTGGGCGACGAGGACCGGCTGCGGGCGGTCGCCGAGGCCTGCGCCGAGGAGGTGGTGGTCCCCGACGACGCGGGTTGCTGCGCCTTCGCGGGCGACCGGGGCATGCTGCATCCCGAGCTGACGGCGTCGGCGACGGCGCGCGAGGCGAGGGAGGTGACCGCGCGGGCCTTCGACGCCCATCTGTCGGCGAACCGGATGTGCGAGGTGGGCATGGACCGGGCGACGGGACGGACCTACCACTCGGCGTTACTCGAACTGGAGCGCGCCACCCGTCCCTGAGCGCCGGGGCGTGCGACCCCCGTGACCAGGTGCCACGTCGCCGACCGCCGCCGTAAACCTGCTGGCCGCGGCGGGCACCCCGCGGAAAATCGATTGCCCGGCACCGGCCCGGAAGGCGAACCTTGCACGGTTTGGACCACTCGACCAGTCATGGGGCGTCATGCAGATCAGCGATCTTCCGTATCCGGATCCAGGGGTACCCGACGCTCGGTCCGGCCCCCGGTTCCTGCTGTGGCTGGGGCGCGGTCAACTCGGCGGACAGGCCAAGAGCCTGTGCTGGGGCATGCTGCACTTCACCGGTGTCGCCGCCCTGCCGTACGCCGTGGGCCTCGGTGTCGACGCCGTGGTCGACCACGAACCGAACCGGCTGCTGCTCGCCGGCGCGCTGCTCCTGGTCATCGGTGTCGCCATCTCGGTCGGCGACTCGATGCTCCACCGCACCGCCGTCACCAACTGGATCACCGCCGCCGCCCGGGTGCAGCAGCTCCTCGCGCGCAAGACGGCCGAGCTGGGCTCCGCCCTCACCCGACGGGTCGCCGCGGGTGAGGTGGTCGCCGTGTCCACGGGCGACGTGGAGAAGATCGGATGGTTCGTCGAGGCGGTCTCGCGCTTCCTCGCGGCTCTCTTCTCCGTCGTCCTCGTCTGCGTGGGCCTGTTGTTCCTGGCCCCCGAGCTGGGTGTGGTCGTCGCCGTCGGCGTCCCGCTGATCGCCCTGTCACCGCTGCCCCTGCTGCCGCGCGCCACCCGACGCGCGGACGTCCAGCGGGAGAAGGCGGGCAAGGCCACGGAGCTGGCCTCCGACACCGTCGCCGGCCTGCGCGTGCTGCGCGGCATCGGCGGTGAGGAACTCTTCCTCGGCCGTTACCGCGAGGCCTCGCAGCAGGTCCGCGAGGCGGCCGTGCGCAGCGCGCGGATGTGGGCGCTGATCTCGGCGATCCAGGTGGTCCTCCCGGGCGCCCTGATGATCACGGTGGTCTGGTACGGCGCCACGCTCGTCTCGGACGGGCGCATCGCGGTGGGCGAACTCGTCGCCGTGTTCAGCGCGGTGGCGACCCTGCTCTACCCGCTGCGGCATTTCCAGGAGATCGCCATGGCGTACTCCTTCTCCCGTCCGTCCGCCAAGCGCGCCGCCCGGGTGCTGTCGCTGAACCGGACGGACGCCGTCGCCGCCGAGCACCCCGCGCGCACCGAGCCGGTGCGGGCACCGGCCCCCGGCGGGGACCTGTACGACCCGCGGACCGGGCTGTTGGCTCCCGCGGGACGGTTCACCGCCGTCGTGTGCGGGGACCCGGACCTGGCGGGGCGGCTCGCCGAACGCCTGGGCGGCCACGCGATGGACGAGGCCGCCGCTTCGGACGCCGGGGCGGATGTCTCGGCCGAGGCCACGGCGGAAGCCGCGACCGGCACGGCCGGTGCGCCGTCCGTGCTCCTCGGCGGGGTCGCGCTGGACGAGCTGGAGCTGGACACCGCGCGCACCCTGGTCCTCGTACAGGACAAGGATCCGGTGCTGCTGTCCGGGACCCTGCGGGAGCTGTTCGACGTACCTGCCTCCGGAGCGGTCGAGTCCGCCGCGGCGTTGGGCGCGGCCCAGTGCGCGGACGTCCTGGACGCGCTGCTGCAGTCGGCGCCGGACGGGGTCGAGGACCCGATGGACGCTCGGATCACCGAACGTGGCCGGTCCCTGTCGGGCGGCCAGCGCCAGCGCCTCGCGCTGGCACGGTCCCTGGTCACGGACCCGGAGGTCCTCGTGCTCGACGAGCCGACCTCCGCGGTCGACTCGCACACCGAGGCGCGGATCGCGGACGGCATCGGCGCCCTGCGCGCCGGACGGACCACGGTGGTACTGGCGTCCTCGCCGCTGCTGCTGGACCGCGCCGACCGGGTCGTGCTCATCGACGGGGGAACGGTGGCGGCCGTCGGTACCCACCGCGAGCTGCTGCGGCGCGAGCCGCGCTACCGGGCGGTCGTCACGCGCGAGACCGACGAGGAGCAGCGGCTCGGCCGACCGGAACTGACGGAACTGGAAGAAGTACTCACAGAGATCGAGGAATCCGCATGATCGGCGTGGCGCCGCCGGAGTACGATCCGGCCGCCCCGGAGTCGGCCGCGACCCTGCCCGTGGGCACGTCGGCGACCGTACGGGGCTATGTGCGCGGCCTGTTCCGGCGCCACCGGAGAGCCTTCGTGGTGCTGGTGAGCGTCAACGCGGCCGCGGTGATCGCCTCCATGGCCGGCCCGTACCTGCTGGGCCAGGTCGTGGACGACCTCTCGGCCGGGGCGCGCGAGCTGCATCTGGGGCGTGTCGCGCTGCTGTTCACGCTGGCACTGGCGGTCCAGACGTTCTTCGTCCGGCTGGTCCGGCTGCGCGGGGCGATGCTCGGCGAGGAAATGCTGGCCGATCTGCGCGAGGACTTCCTGGTGCGGTCGGTGGGTCTGCCGCCGGGCGTGCTGGAGCGGGCCGGTACCGGTGACCTGCTGTCGCGGATCACCACCGACATCGACCGGCTGGCGAACGCCATGCGCGAGGCCGTGCCGCAACTGACCATCGGCGTGGTGTGGGCGGGTCTGCTGTTCGGGGCGCTCGCGGTGACCGCGCCACCGCTGGCGCTCGCCGCGCTGGTGGCGCTGCCGGTGCTGGTGATCGGCTGTCGCTGGTACTTCCGGCGGGCGCCGTCGGCGTACCGCTCGGAGGCGGCCGGCTACGCGGCGGTCTCGGCCGTGCTCACCGAGACGGTGGACGCGGGCCGCACGGTCGAGGCGCACCGCCTCGGGCCGGAGCGGATCGCGCTGTCGGAACGGCGGATCTCGCAGTGGGTGGCGTGGGAGCGGTACACACTCTTCCTGCGGACGGTCCTCTTCCCGGTCATCAACGTCACCTTCGTGACGATCCTCGGCTCGGTGCTGATGATCGGCGGGTTCTGCGTGATGCGGGGCTGGATGTCGGTCGGACAGCTGACCACGGGCGCGCTCCTCGCGCAGATGCTGGTCGATCCGATCGGTCTGATCCTTCGCTGGTACGACGAGCTGCAGGTCGCCCAGGTCTCGCTCGGCCGCCTGGTGGGCGTGCGGGAGATCGAACCGGACGCCGGGGACGCGAAGGTGGCGCCCGAGGGTCGGGACGTGCGGGCCCAGGAGGTCCACTTCGGTTACCGGGAGGGCGTGGACGTCCTGCACCAGGTGTCGATGGACGTGCCGCCGGGTACCCGGATGGCGCTGGTCGGCCCCTCGGGGGCGGGCAAGTCCACCCTGGGACGGCTGCTCGCGGGCATCTACGCGCCCCGGACCGGCGAGGTCACCCTCGGTGGGGCACGGCTGTCGCGGATGCCCGCGGAACGGGTGCGGGAGCACGTGGCCCTGGTCAACCAGGAGCACCACGTGTTCGTGGGCACGCTGCGGGACAACCTCCGCCTGGCGCGGACGGACGCCGGGGACACCGAGCTGTGGGCGTCGCTGGCCGCGGTGGACGCCGACGGTTGGGCCCGGGCCATGGAGGCCGGTCTGGACACCGAGGTCGGTTCCGGCGGCACGGTGCTGACCCCGGCGCAGGCGCAGCAGATCGCACTGGCCCGGCTGGTGCTGGCCGATCCGCACACGCTGGTGCTGGACGAGGCCACCTCGCTGCTGGACCCGCGCGCGGCCCGGCACTTGGAGCGCTCGCTGGCCCGGGTGCTGGACGGCCGTACGGTCATCGCCATCGCCCACCGGCTGCACACCGCGCACGACGCGGATGTGATCGCGGTGGTGGAGGGCGGCCGGATCAGCGAACTCGGCTCGCACGACGAGCTGGTCGCGGCCGACGGGGCGTACGCGGCCCTGTGGCGCTCCTGGCACGGCTGAGCCGGGCCACCGAAACACCGGGCGGCGGAGGTGACCGGTCCCTCCGCCGCCCGGTCTCCTGTCAGATGAAGCCGAGGGCCGAGGCTCCGCCGAAGCCGCCCAGCAGGATGAACACCGGCATGAGGACCTTCAGCTCCACCCAGCTGCCGGCACGGAAGCGCATCGCCTTCGGCGGGCCGATCGGGTACCAGCGCTTGCCGGCGATCGGCAGCGGCCACAGGACCGGGCAGCCGGAGACGGTGAGCGCGTCGCCGATGTCGTGGACCAGGGCCCCGAGGACGATCGGCAGGCCGAGCCAGAGGTACTCCTGGCCCGTACCGGTGAACAGCCAGTTCGCACCGTTGCCGGGCTGGTCGAGCACCCCGGCCAGGATCCAGGCGCTGGTCGCGCCGAGCAGCCAGACCAGGACGTCGCTGGACATCCGGGCCGCCCGCCACAGCAGCCCCTCGACCGCCAGCACCAGGTGCACGAAGAGCAGGGCGAGCACGCCCCAGCGGTCGGCGCTGACGGCGAGCAGGGAGGACCCTCCGCCGATCAGCACGGCCCACAGCCAGGTGTGTGTCAGGGTGCGGTGGCCGCCGGTGCGGCGGGCGTCCTTCTTGGAACGGGTGCCCTTGTAGACGGCGTAGGAGATCTTGTCGACCACCTCGCACACGCCTTTGGAGAGCGGTCCGAAGGCGCGCGAGATCGTCGCCGACTTGTGGTCGAGGTCGGGGGCGAGGGCCGCCCCGGCGCAGATCAGCGCGCCGACGACGAGGACCGGCCAGGGCATGGGATGGCCGGCGGCCGCGGTGGCCGCTCCCACCCCCAGCCAGGCCGCTGCACCGGACAGTGAGTGCGCCGGACCCATCATGGTCGTTTCCCGCCCCGCTGGTGTGTGTTCGGGCCCGGTCGACTGGTTCGTGGGGGCCGCATCGACGGCACAGCGTACCGGCGGTGATCTTCGTTCCGTCCGCCGGTTCCCTGATCCGGGGGTAAGCCAGGCAAGATGGGGGGTGTGACCCTCATTGATCAGCTCCCGCCGAACGCCGACCCCGACGCCCTCTTCGAGGCTTTCTCCTCGTGGGCCGAGGACCAGGGCATCACCCTGTACCCGGCTCAGGAGGAGGCGCTGATCGAGGTCGTCTCCGGGGCGAACGTCATCCTGTCCACCCCCACCGGCTCCGGCAAGAGCCTGGTGGCGGCCGGCGCGCACTTCACCGCCCTGGCGCAGGACAAGGTCACCTTCTACACGGCCCCCATCAAGGCGCTGGTGTCGGAGAAGTTCTTCGACCTGTGCAAGCTCTTCGGCACCGAGAACGTCGGCATGCTGACCGGCGACGCCTCCGTGAACGCGGACGCCCCGGTGATCTGCTGCACCGCCGAGGTGCTGGCCTCCATCGCCCTGCGCGACGGCAAGCACGCCGACATCGGCCAGGTCGTGATGGACGAGTTCCACTTCTATGCCGAGCCGGACCGCGGCTGGGCCTGGCAGATCCCGCTGCTGGAGCTGCCGCAGGCGCAGTTCGTCCTGATGTCGGCGACCCTCGGCGACATGAAGCGGTTCGAGGAGGACCTGACCCGGCGCACCGGCCGGCCCACCTCGGTGGTCCGCTCCGCGACCCGGCCCGTCCCGCTCTCCTACGAGTACGTCACCACCCCGATCACCGACACGATCACCGAGCTGCTGGAGACCCGGCAGGCCCCCGTCTACATCGTGCACTTCACGCAGGCCCAGGCGGTCGAGCGGGCGCAGTCGCTCATGAGCATCAACATGTGCACGCGCGAGGAGAAGGACAAGATCGCCGATCTGATCGGCAACTTCCGCTTCACCACCAAGTTCGGCCAGAACCTCTCCCGCTACGTCCGGCACGGCATCGGCGTGCACCACGCGGGCATGCTGCCCAAGTACCGCCGCCTCGTCGAGAAGCTCGCCCAGGCCGGTCTGCTGAAGGTCATCTGCGGTACGGACACCCTCGGGGTCGGCGTCAACGTCCCGATCCGTACGGTGCTGTTCACCGCCCTGACCAAGTACGACGGCAATCGGGTCCGCACGCTGCGCGCCCGGGAGTTCCACCAGATCGCGGGGCGCGCCGGCCGGGCCGGCTTCGACACCGCGGGCTATGTGGTCGCCCAGGCCCCCGAGCACGTCATCGAGAACGAGAAGGCGCTCGCGAAGGCCGGCGACGACCCGAAGAAGCGCCGCAAGGTGGTGCGCAAGAAGGCTCCCGAGGGCTTCGTCGCCTGGTCGGACACCACCTTCGAGAAGCTCATCGCCGCCGACCCGGAGGCGCTCACCTCGCGCTTCAAGGTCACCAACATCATGCTGCTGTCGGTGATCGCCCGGCCGGGCGACGCCTTCCAGGCGATGCGCCACCTGCTGGAGGACAACCACGAGCCCCGCAAGGCCCAGCTGCGGCACATCCGCCGGGCCATCGCGATCTACCGCTCGCTGCTGGACGGCGGTGTGGTCGAGAAGCTCGACACCCCGGACGCGGAGGGCCGCACCATCCGGCTCACCGTCGACCTCCAGCAGGACTTCGCGCTCAACCAGCCGCTGTCCACCTTCGCCCTGGCCTCCTTCGACCTGCTGGACCCGGAGTCCCCCTCCTACGCGCTGGACATGGTCTCCGTGGTGGAGTCCACGCTGGACGACCCGCGGCAGATCCTGGCCGCCCAGCAGAACAAGGAGCGCGGCATCCAGGTCGGCCAGATGAAGGCCGACGGGATCGAGTACGAGGAGCGGATGGAACGGCTCCAGGACGTCACCTATCCCAAGCCGCTCGAAGAGCTCCTCTCGCACGCCTACGACGTGTACGCGAAGAGCCACCCGTGGGTGCGCGACCACCCGGTCTCGCCGAAGTCGATCATCCGCGACATGTACGAACGCGCGATGACCTTCACCGAGTTCACCTCCTTCTACGAGCTGGCCCGTACCGAGGGCATCGTGCTGCGCTACCTGGCGAGCGCGTTCAAGGCGCTGGACCACACGATCCCCGACGACCTCAAGTCCGAGGACCTCCAGGACCTGATCGCCTGGCTCGGCGAGCTGGTCCGCCAGGTCGACTCCAGCCTGCTGGACGAGTGGGAGCAGCTGGCGAACCCGGAGGTGGAGACGGCGGAGCAGGCCCAGGAGAAGGCCGACCAGGTCAAGCCGGTCACCGCGAACTCGCGCGCCTTCCGTGTCCTGGTCCGCAACGCCATGTTCCGTCGGGTGGAGCTGGCCGCCCTCGACCACGTCAACGTGCTGGGCGAGCTGGACTCCGAGTCCGGCTGGGACGCGGATGCCTGGGGCGAGGCCCTGGACGGGTACTGGGACGAGTACGACGACCTGGGCACCGGCCCCGACGCCCGCGGCCCCAAGCTGTTGCAGATCGAGGAGGACCCGGCGCACGGCCTGTGGCGCGTCCGCCAGACCTTCGCGGACCCCAACGGCGACCATGGCTGGGGCATCAGCGCCGAGGTCGACCTGGCCGCCTCCGACGAGGAGGGCCGGGCCGTCATCCGGGTCACCTCGGTCGGCGAGCTCGGAGCGCTCTGACCGTCCACCGCACCCCGCCGTACCCGCCCGCCCCATCGGACCTGCCGGACCCGCCGGACCCGACCGTGGAGATCCTCTGATGACGAACCCCGCCGAGAGACTGGTCGATCTGCTCGATCTGGAGCAGATCGAGGTCAACATCTTCCGCGGCGCCAGCCCGCAGGAGTCGCTCCAGCGCGTCTTCGGCGGGCAGGTGGCCGGCCAGGCGCTGGTGGCCGCGGGACGCACCGTCGAGAGCGACCGCCCGGTGCACTCGCTGCACGCGTACTTCCTGCGCCCCGGCATCCCCGGGGTGCCGATCGTGTACCAGGTGGAGCGGGTGCGCGACGGGCGGTCCTTCACCACGCGCCGGGTCACCGCGGTCCAACAGGGCAAGACGATCTTCAATCTCACCGCCTCCTTCCATCAACCGGAGGAGGGTGGCATCGAACACCAGCTGCCTCCTCACCACGTTCCTCATCCGGACACGCTCCCCAAGCTGGCGGACGAGATCCGCGAGCACCTCGGGGCGCTGCCGGAGGCGCTGGAGCGGATGGCCCGCCGCCAGCCCTTCGACATCCGGTACGTCAACCGGCTCCGCTGGACTCCCGAGGAGCTCAAGGGATCCGATCCCCGCAGCGCGGTGTGGATGCGTGCGGTCGGCCCGCTGGGCGACGACCCCCTCATCCACACCTGCGCCCTCACCTACGCGAGTGACATGACCCTCCTCGACGCCGTGCGCATCCCGGTGGAACCCCTGTGGGGCATGCGCGGTTTCGACATGGCTTCGCTGGACCACGCCATGTGGTTCCACCGGCCCTTCCGTGCGGACGAGTGGTTCCTGTACGACCAGGAGTCGCCCATCGCCCACGGCGGCCGTGGTCTGGCCCGGGGCCGCATCTACGACGTGGAGGGAAGGCTGCTGGTGTCCGTGGTCCAGGAGGGCCTCTTCCGCCCGTACGCCGCCAAGCCGTCCTAGCCGGCCCGGCCGACCCCGCAGACCCGGCCCACCCGGACGTCCGAGCCCACCCCGAAGAACTGAGCACACCCATGCCCACCCCTGCCGTCCCCTGCCCCTGCGGGCTGCCCGCCCCCTACCAGGAGTGCTGCGGCCCCTTCCACTCCGGTGCTCGCTCGGCGCCCACCGCCGAGCGGCTGATGCGCTCCCGGTTCAGCGCCTTCGCCGTGGGCGACACCGCCTACCTGCTGCGCTCCTGGCACCCCGACACCCGTCCGGACCGCCTCGACCTGGATCCCGAACAGCGCTGGGAGCGGCTGGAGATCCTCGCAGCCGAGCGCGGCGGGATGTTCGAGACGGAGGGCTCGGTGGAGTTCCGCGCCCACTACCGCGAGGGCCGGCACACCGGCTCGCTGCACGAGCACAGCGGCTTCTCCCGCGAGGGCGGAGCCTGGGTCTACGTCGGCCCCCTCTCCCCCGTCGACTTCGACTGACCCCGCGCCCCCGCCAGGGCGAAGTCCAGGCTGGTGCGGTACCAGTGGATCTCGTCCGGCGGGCCGGCCTTCAGCAGTCCCGCTGCCACCTCGGCAGCCGCCGGAACCTGCGGGTGCCCGTACGGCGGGGGCGGGCCGAGGGCGGCCAGGAGGATCCGCTCCCCCGGGTCGGGCACGGCCTTCAGCAGCTCGTCCTCGGGGAGCACGGAGGCCAGCACAGCGGCACGCTCCCACGGGTCGGCGGTTCGTCCCAGCAGCAACCCGATGTGCCGCCCACGCCACTTGCGCGGGCGCAGATCCGACTTGGCCGCCATCAGCTCCCGGTCCGCCGAGGGCGCGATGCCGCGCAGCAGTGCGGGCTCACGCGCGGCGAAGCTTCGTAGCTCCGTGGTCAGATAGAGCCACACCACGGCCCGGTACCGGTTGATCCGATAGCCGACCGGGGTCACGTGCCCGCAGCGCGCGAGCCGTGTGAAGCGGCTCGGACCGACCCCCACCACCTCGGCCGCGGCCTCCGCCCCGGCCACCGTCTCGACCTGCTCGCGCAGCGCGCCCGGCGGGCCCGCCGCCGACCTGATCCGGTCCAGCTCTGCCCGTGCGTAGCGCGCGGCGCCGCCGAGGGCGCGCGGCCCGGCCCGGACGATCCCCAGCTGGACGGCCCTGGCGAACTCGCCTCGGCTCAGCCCCAGTTCATCGGCGGCCTGCGCGCCTCCCAGCAGCACGTCCGCGGCACCGCCGGCCATGTCGTCCCGAAGTGCGATCCCCATCTGCGTCATCACGGTCCTCCCCCACGAGCAGCGATTACTCTGTGTGAAGAACGTAACTCAACGCAATGACACCCCGCGAGGCCTGTGGACAACTCCCCGAGCGGCATCGCACTCGGCCCCGC
The DNA here is from genome assembly GCF_043201215.1 of Streptomyces sp. NPDC048331. Lineage (NCBI taxonomy): Bacteria > Bacillati > Actinomycetota > Actinomycetes > Kitasatosporales > Streptomycetaceae > Streptomyces > Streptomyces sp. NPDC048331. Next base: position 336,714 of record NZ_JBICYT010000003.1, read on the forward strand.
CCACCCCTGCCCGCCCCGGCCCGACCGGGCCCGGCTCCGCTCGATGCGACTCAGCCGCCGGTGATGCGTCGTTCCGCGACACCCAGGTGCTCGCCCACCCGGTTGACCAGCAGCGTCATCTCGTACGCGACCTGGCCGATGTCCGACTCGGCGGCGCTGAGCACGCACAGGCTGCTGCCCGCGCCCGCCGCCATGACGAAGAGGGCTCCCTCGTCGTACTCGATCATCGTCTGCCGTACCTCGCCGGCCCGGAAGTGGCGACCGGATCCCTTGGCAAGGCTCTGCAGGCCGGCCGCGACGGCGGCCAGGTGTTCCGCGTCCTCCCGCGCCAGCCCCGCGCTCGCCCCCGTGACCAGGCCGTCGTTGGACAACACCACCGCGTGCCGCACCTGCTGGACCCTGCGCGTCAGGTCGTCCAGCAGCCAGTCCAGTTGCTTGTCCAGTGCCATTCCCAGCCCCTCCCCGTCGACGTCGGCCACTCGGCCGCGCCCCACCCCGCGTACTCGTGCCGCAAGCCTTCCCCACCAGCGCCTTTCGGGCAAGGAGGATGTCCCCATGGCGAAGAAGATGACTCAAGAGGAATGGCGGGCATTCGTCTCGCACTCCAGCCGCACCGGAAAGCTCTCCACCGTGCGCGCGGACGGAAGTCCGCACATCGCTCCCATCTGGTTCGTGCTCGACGGCGATTCCTTCGTCTTCAACACCGGGAAGGACACCGTCAAAGGGCGCAACCTCGCCCGCGACGGCCGGGTCGCGCTCTGCGTGGACGACGACCGGCCGCCTTTCTCGTTCGTGATCCTGGAGGGGCGTGCCGAGATCACCGAGCACGGCGACGGCCCCGACGAACTGCTCACCTGGGCCACCCGGATCGGCGCCCGGTACATGGGCGAGGAGCACGGGGAGGCCTTCGGTCGCCGCAACGCCGTCCCGACCGAGCTCCTCGTCCGGGTGCCCATCGCCAAGGTGATCGCCCTCGCCGGCATCGCCGACTGACATCCGCCCCCGCCGACCGGCCGGTTCACACGGAATCGGCCTGCGGCTCCACCGAGTCCAGCAGCCGGGCGGTGTGCACCCGCCCGGCGTACTCGACCAGCCTGATCAGGACTTCCTTCCCCGAGTCCCGGTCCCGCGCGTCACACAGCACCACCGGGGTCCCCTGCTCCAGGTCCAGCGCCCGCGACACGTCGTGCGCCCCGAACCGCCGGGCGTCCGTGAAGCAGTTCACGGCCACCACGAAGGGGATGCGCCGGTGCTCGAAGTAGTCCACCGCCGGGAAGCAGTCCTCCAGCCGCCGCGTGTCGGCGAGGACCACCGCGCCCAGCGCGCCCTGCGACAGCTCGTCCCACAGGAACCAGAACCGGTCCTGCCCCGGCGTGCCGAACAGGTACAGGGACAGCCCGGATCGGATGGTGATCCGCCCGAAGTCCATGGCCACGGTCGTGGTCGTCTTCTGGGCCACACCACCCGTGTCGTCGACCAGTTCACCGGCCTCGCTCAGCGCTTCCTCCGTCCGCAGCGGCCGGATCTCGCTGACCGCTCCCACCAGCGTGGTCTTGCCCACCCCGAAGCCGCCCGCGACCAGGATCTTCAGCGCGAGCGCGGCCAGTTCGGGGTCCTCGCCCGGACCGGGGTCCACGCCCGGGGCCGGTCCGGCAGATCGGTCGTCATGCTGTCCCATCAAAGCGCTCGCAATCCCTCGATGACTTCACGCAAAATCCGCTCGTCCGGCAGTTGTGCGGGCGGTACGGGCCGGCTGACCTTGACGTGCCCGCCCTCCAGCAGGTCCCCGAGCAGCACCCGCACCACCCCCACCGGCAGGTCGGCGTCGGCGGCGAGTTCGGCCACCGACTGGGTCTCGGACCGGCACAGTCCGAGCAGCGCCCGGTGCTCGGGGCCCAGCAGGGACTCGGCCACCTCGTCCGTCCCGTCCGGATCGACCACGACCAGCGCGATCAGGTCGAAGCGGACCCCGTGGGGTCCCGGCTTCGTACGCCCGCCGGTCATGGCGTACGGACGGACGAGCGGCCCCGCCTCGGCGTCGTACCACTGGCCGTTCATGTGCCCGACCGCCGCCCTCAGCCTGCGGCCGGCGGGCGCGCCGCGAACCGGGGCGGGGTGTAGAGGTGCTCGCCGACCCGCTTCACCAGTCGGGCCATCTCGTAGGCGATCAGGCCGATGTCGGCACTGGCGGCGCTGAGCACGGCCAGGCAGGAACCGTCGCCGGCGGCCGCGACGAACAGGAAGCCGTCGTCCATCTCGACCATCGTCTGGCGCACGCCCCCGGCATGGAAGTGCCGGCCCGCGCCCTTGGCCAGGCTGTGGAATCCGGACGCCACGGCGGCCAGGTGCTCGGCGTCCTCCCGGCTGAGCGCGCTGGAGGCGCCGACCGCCAGGCCGTCGTTGGAGAGGACCACGGCGTGCCGGACCTCGCGGACCCGGAGCACCAGGTCGTCGAGCAGCCAGTCCAGTTCGCCGGACCTGCGGCCGCCGTCGAGGTCGATCCGTTGGTGTTCGATCATCACACTTCTCCTTCGCTACCTGAGTGAGGGGAGTTCTCCTGGGCGCCACGGACCCAGCCGGCCCGGTAGGCCGCCATCCGGTCCCGGGCCTGCTCCGGGCTGCGGCCCGGCGGCTCCTCGGGTGGCCGGGACGCGGCCGGGGCCTGGGGGGTGGGTGCTTCCCGGAGCTGCGGAACGAGGCTGGCCTGGCGCACCCGGCGCGGCAGTTCCGTCACAGAGGCCGGGGGCGCCGCGGCGGCCGTCCGGGTACGGGCGCCCGCGCCACCGGCGGCGCGCGGCCGGAGCGAGGCCACCGGGGCCGGGCGGGGCTCCTCGCCCACGGGTTTCGGGGCCGGGGCCTGGGCGTGGGCGGGAGCCTCGGGCTGCGCGTCCTCCCGTACGACGGTGATGGCGGGCGGCTGTTCGGCCTGCGCGACCGCCTTCGGAGCCGGGGAGGAGGACACGGAAGAGGACGAGGACGAGGCACGGGCCGGGGCCGGGGACGAGGCACGGGCCGGGGCCGGGGACGGGGCACGGCCCGGAGCGGGCGCCGCCGGCTCCGGTCGCGCGGCCGGGTCGGTCTCCCGGGCCGCGGCGGAGCCCGAAGCCGAACCGTGGGCGGCAGCGGCGGCGGAAGCTCCGGCGGCCGGGACTCCGGCGGGGGCTCCGGCGGGGGCTCCGGCAGGGGCTCCCGCCGTGATCGCGCTCTGGAGCATGGAGTTGGGCAGGAGCACCACCGCGGTGGTGCCACCGTAGGGCGACGTGCGCAGGTGCACCTTCACTCCGTGGCGCGCCGAGAGCCGACTGACCACGAAGAGCCCGAGCCGGTCGCTGTCGAAGAGGTCCAGCGACTCGGACTGCTCGATGCGACGGTTGGCGTCGCCGAGGGTTTCGGTGCCCATGCCGAGTCCGCGGTCCTCGACCTCCAGGACGTAACCGGCCCCGACGGGTTCGCCGCTGACCCTGACCTTGGTGTGCGGCGGGGAGAACTGGGCGGCGTTCTCGATGAGTTCGGCGAGCAGGTGGGTGAGGTCGGCGACGGCGCCCCCGACCACGGCGGCTTCCGCCAACTGCCGCACCTCGATGCGCGGGTAGTCCTCGACCTCGGAGACGGCGGCCCGCACCACGTTCGTGAGCGGGACCGGCATCCGCCAGGCCCGGCCCGGGGTGGCACCCGACAGGATGATCAGGCTCTCCGCGTGCCGGCGCATCCGGGTGGTCAGGTGGTCGAGGCGGAAGAGGTCGCCGAGTTCGTTCGGGTCGTCGGCACGCCGCTCCATCGAGTCGAGCAGGGTGAGCTGCTTGTGTACGAGGACCTGGCTGCGGCGGGCGAGGTTGACGAAGACGCCGGAGATCCCGCCGGCGAGTTCCGCCCGCTCGACGGCGGCGCTGAGCGCGGCCCGGTGGACGGTGCCGAGCGCCTCGCCGACCTGGGTGATCTCGTCCTCGGCCGGCGGCCCGGGCGGGGTCTCGGAGGCGACGTCGATCTCCTGGCCGGCGCGCAGCCGTTCCATCGCCTGCGGGAGTTTGCGGTGGGCGATCTCCAGGGCGGTGTTGCGCAGCGAGACGAGTTCGACGACCAGGGCCCGGCCGATCCGGACCGAGATGACGAGGGAGGCGGCGACCGCCACCAGGCCCAGGAGCACGGCGGCCCCGGCCGGGGTGAGCGCCCCTTCGGTGAACGGGTCGGCCCGGTCGGCGGCCGCGACCTGCGCCCCCGCCTCGACCTCCCGCATCGAGGAGGCGACGGCCAGGTACGCGGCCTCCCATCCGGCGGGCACCCCACGGCTCTCCTTGGCGGTACCGGCGGCCAGCGCCCGGTCCTCGGCGCCGGTGAGGTCGGCGTAGGCCGCGCTCTTCGCGGCGGACTCCCAGACGGCCTGCTGGTCGGCGGGGAGGTCGCGTGCGGCGGATTCGGTGAGCGCGCGGCGGGACTCGACGGCGCCGGTCAGCTGCCGAAGCGTTTCGGCGGTGCGCGGGCCGGAGGCGGCGAGCAGCGCGTCCTCGCGGGACAGCAGTTCGGCGGCCCGGGAGAACTCGAGCAGGACCCGGGCGTCGGGGCCGAGTTCGGCCTTCTCCCCACCGGTCAGCGCGCCGCCGACGGCGAAGGCGGAGTCGACCACGCGGGTGTAGATCGTGTAGGCCGCCTCGGGGGTGGCGCGGCGGTCGACGATGTCCTTGCGCGAGGAGCCCAGGCCTTCGGCGGCGGCGACGAACGCCTCCAGCCGGACCACGATGTCGGAGCGGTAGTCGCCCGAGTCCGCGACGGTGTGCCGGTCTCCGAGGCGCAGCCGCTGCACGGCGGCATCGGTCCGGCGGCCCTGCTGGTCCAGGGCGCCTTGGTCGGAGGCGGGGTCGGCGAGGAGCCGAACGGCGGCGCGGCGCTCGGCCTGGAGCTCGGTGACGGCGGCCGCTACGGGCGTGCGTATCTCGGTGTCGACCTGGTGGACGCGGCCGAGCCGGGCCATGTCCTGGGCGGTGTTGACGGTGGCGAAGGCCCAGAGGGCGAGGAGCGAGACGACCGGGACCATCAGCAGCGAAACGATCTTCGCGCGGACCGTGGCGGGACGCAGCCGCAGTCGGGGCCGGGGTCCGCTCGCGCGCGCGGCGGGCGGGTAGCTCGGGTGGTCCCGCAGTTCCGCGGGTTCCTCGGCCGGCGGCCCGGCGTGGGCCCGGCGGCCGCGTGCCGGGGGCGCGGGCAGCCTCGGCGCCGCTGCTTCCGGTTTTCTGCGGGGTGTTCGCATGGGCTCCTCGTTCCGGGCGGTGCCTACGGGTGCGGTGGGGCGGGGGCAGATGGGGCGGTGGGCCAGGGGGGCCAGGGGGTGGCGGCCGGTGCGCGGTGGTGCGGTGCGGTGGCGCGGGATCCGGGCGGTCGACGGACGGCCCGTGCGCGGCCGAGGGGCCGGGGTCGGGGACCGCCGGTGCACCGGCCGGTGGACGCCGCCGGTGCACCGGCGGTGCGCCCGGCCGGTGCACGCGGTCGGTGCGCGGGACCGGTACCCGTCGCCGGTTGTCGGTCAGTGGGCTGTCATGGTCCGCTCCCCCACGTGCCGGGCCGAAGCGGAGGCGGCGCGCTCGTCGACCGTCGGGGAGAGCGCGACGAAGGCGGCGGTGATGAACAGGTAGGAGCCCAGACCGACCGCGAGCGGGAAGATGAACTGCATGGCCGTGGCGCCGGGCAGGACCGCGTCCGAAGGACTGACGCCGACCGCGACGGCCATCATCCCCGTGTAGTGCATGCTGCTGACGGCGGCACCCATGACGAGCGAGGCGACGGCGACCGCCACCGGTGACTTGATGTTGAGCGCGGCCCACAGGGCGGCGGTCGCGGCGATCACGGCGATGGCGACCGAGAGCCCGACGGTGAGCGGGTCGTAGGAGACGTCTCCGTGCAGTCGCAGGGCCGCCATGCCCAGGTAGTGCATGCTGGCGACGCCGAGTCCGGTGGTGAGGCCGCCCAGCACCATGGACCGCCCGCGTTCCTTGCCGTAGCCGACGGCGAAGACGCCGGCACCGACGACCAGCACGGCGACGAGCAGACTGAGGATCGTGAGCGGCACGTCGTAGCGGATCTCGGTGCCCGTGACCTCGAAGCCGAGCATCGCGACGAAGTGCATGGTCCAGATGCCGGTGCCGATGGCGGAGGCGGCCGTGAGGAGCCAGTTGCGGCGAGAGGCTCCGGTGGTGGCGAGCGCACGGACGGTGCAGCGCAGCCCGAGGGCGGCGCCGATCGATGCCATCACATATGACAGCACGGGTGTCAGCCACCCATAGGCGGCGTGGTCCAGATGTCCCAGGTGTCCCATGGCCACGGGACGCTAGTCCGGGTGAGGGCGCGAACAGGGGGCGCATTTCGAAAGCAGCTGGAACTGCTGGAATATGACAGAGCTACGTTCATCTCCGATCGCACCACGTGCCAGCTTGCACACGGTCCACTGAGACGCGGGCGGACCGCCGTGGGGGATCATGGGCCCATGAGCGAAGACCGGACACACGTGCAGGAGTTCTTCGGGGCCCGCGCGGCCGACTGGGACCGCAAGTTCCCCGGGGACGGGCCCGCGTTCACCACCGCCGTGACCGACTTCGGACTGCGGCCCGGAGACCGCGTGCTCGACGCGGGCTGCGGCACCGGGCGGGCCATGGCCGCGCTGCGGACCGCCGTCGGACCGGGCGGGACCGTGCTCGGCGTGGACCTCACCCCGCAGATGTTGGCCGCCGCACGGCGGGCGGGGCGGGACGCCGACGGCGCCCTGCTGCTCGCCGACGTGGCCCGGCTGCCCGTGCGCGACGAGGTGCTCGACGCGGTGTTCGCCGCCGGTCTCATCGCCCACCTGCCGGACCCGGGGGCGAATCTGCGCGAGCTCGCCCGGGTGGTCCGCCCCGGTGGCGGGCTCGCGCTGTTCCACCCGATCGGGCGAGCGGCCCTCGCCGCGCGCCACGGCCGCGAGCTGACCCCGGACGACATGCGGGCCGAGCACAACCTCGGCCCGCTGATGAGCGGTTCGGGCTGGGACATGACCTCGTACGCGGACGACGACGACCGCTTTCTGGTGCTGGCCGTGCGTCACCCGTGACATACGCCGGTACGTCGACACCTCGCCCGGGGTCCGCGGAGGTGCCCGGGATCAGGCCGGAGGCTGGGCCTCGGCTCCGGCGGGCCGGCGGGGATGCGGCACGGGGCAGCCGCCCGAGCCGGGCACGGGGAACGTGCCGAGCTCACCCACGTCGTAGCCGTCCGGGTAGCCCTTGATCTCCGGGTTCTGGCGAGCGTAGTGCGGGGCCCGACGCGGCGGCAGCAGCCGTACCGCCCGGCCGCGCAGCCACAGGGCGCCCTGGACGAGGCGCCGAACCGGGGCGGGCGGGGCCGCGTACCGGAAGGCGTCCAGGAGCGACTCGTCGAGGAGGGCGAGACTCGCGCGCCGCACGGCGGGGGCGACCGGCGCCGGGTACCAGGAAGCCATGAGGTCGAGGGTGGCGTCGGCGACCTCACGGGCGCCTTCGTCCCAGCCGAAGTGGGCCTCCTCGTAGGCCGCGAGGGTGGCTTCGAACTCCTCAAAGGAGCCCGGGATGTCCGTGATGCCCAGATGACGGCCGAGGGCGGCGTAGTAGTTCGCGCAGGCCCGACGCTCGTGGTGGGTCAGCGGACGCCAGCCGTACGCGTCCAGCCAACGCGCCGGAATCACCACGAAGGTGCACAGGACGTACCGCATGTCCTCGTTCGAGATGTCGTAGCTGCGGTGCATCTGGTTGACGCGGCGGATGGCGGTGCGCGCGGTGTCGCTCTCGAAGCCGTGCTCGACGACCGCGTCCAGGAGCAGCGCGGTGTCGTCATACCGCTTCTGGGTGCGGTCGGTGAACTCGGCCGTCTCGGCCAGCAGGCCACCGATGCTGGGGACCGCGTAGGTCCGGAACAGTGCGAGTTCCAGGGCGCGGGCGAAGTCCCAGGGGAACTCGTAGGTGGCGGTGAGCCGGTAGATGGCGAGGAAATCCTTGTCGGGATCGAGACGGAGGATCTCCCTCAGCCGATCGTAACGCTGCACCTGGTGTCCCTTTCTGTGGCGGGTCCCCAACTCTACGTGCAGGTAGCAGCCTTGGAAATCGTGTCCCGCCGGCTCTCGACGGGCGGGTTACCCGCTGGTTAAGGTGCGCCGACGAGAGAGCTACCAGGAGGCCAGGTGTCCGACGACGAGGGTGGCGGCTCGCTGTACGTGCTGACCGCTGTGCTGCTGACCCCGGCGCAGTTCCCCAGCATCTTGGGCGACGACTTCCCCGAGGCCTGCGCCCTGCTGGGCGTGGCGCCGGGCGGGGAGGGGTACGGGCTGGTGCTCGGCCAGGACGAGGAGGGCGCGCGCTGGACGGTCGTCGTGGACGACGTCTCGCTCGTCGCGACGGCCATCGCCTCCTGGGACTGCGGGATGGAGTACGACCTGTCCCCCGACGAGCGGTCGATCGTGGTCTCGTTGGCGGGCTGGCCGCTGGAGTTGTCGGTGGCCGCGTCGGGGATCCCGGAGCCGCACGATCCCGCGCAGGGAGCCGACGGTACCGGGCGGGTCCCGCTCGCCCCACCCTCGGCGGACGCATGGGGTCCGGTGCAGCGGCGGATGGGTGCGGACCAGATCGCGCGGGAATGGGCGGACTGGCGGGAGCGCGAGGCCACGGACGGCGGGGCGGCCGCCGCCGCGCATCCGGGGCTCTCGCGGGCACTGGAAGAGGCCCTGGCGTACACGAAGACCCCGCCGCCGCTCGGCCGGGTGCGGTCCTCCTTCGCCGGCGAGGGGGCGCGGACGCTTCGGGTGGACGGGCCCGGCTGGTCGCTGGTGGCGCGTACCGGTGAGGCGGCCTTCGTCCTGCTGGACGAGGAACCGAGCGAGGTGCTCACCGTCCCCCGCGAGGGGAACGACCTGCCGGACCTGCCCGACCTGGCGGACCTACTGACGGAGCTGGACCGGATCGCGGTCCGCCCGTCATGAGCCGGGGCCGGAGCGGGCGGCGTCGGCGGTGACGGCGACAGCGGGCGGGATGTGCGACCCATACCGATCGGTTCGTCGACGCCCGATCCCAGGCACGGGCCGCACCGACCCCTCTTCATCGAAAAGATCCGGCCGATGAGGCCGGAAATCGCTCTGGATCCCCTTCCTCCGGAATGATCGAATCGGCCAGTCACGCGGCGCAAAGGTGTGCACCTCGCACCCGCGGCCCATTCCACGACGGAGGCCATTCTTGAATTCCATGTCCTACCTGGACCTGCACCGGGAAGTTTCGCAGGACATCGACGCGGAGATCGACACCGCGCTGGCGCGCCTCGGCCTTCTGGCCGGCACGACAAGGAACTCGGTGGCCAAGCTCTTGGAGCACCGCAAACTGAGACATCCCCTGTCGGTGCTGCCGCTCCTCACGCACGGCATAGAGACCGGCAATCCGAAACCAGCCATTCCGCTGTCCGCCGTGCATCTGCTGTGGTGGACCTCGGCCTGCTATCTCGACGACCTGGCGGACGCCGACGGCGCCTCCATCTCCGGCGAGCTCACCGAGAACGAAGCACTGCTCGCCTCCGTCATCACGGGAAACTCCCTGCCCATTCAGATCCTCATGTCGCAAGATCTCCCGGAGTCGGCGCGCGGTGCGCTGATAACCGAGATCCTCAACGGCTGGATCATCGGCGTCGACGGGCAGATCGACGACATGCGCGGGGACATCTGCGGCGCCTCGCGGAAATCGGTGGTCGAGACGTACCGCGGCAAGTCCGGCGCCCCCTTCGGAATGATCACGGCAATGGCCGCCATATTCTCGGGAACGACGGCCGAGCGGGTGGAGCTGTGGCGGGAATTCGGCTACGTCTTCGGCATCCTTTGGCAAATATTCAACGACCAGGAAGACATCCTGTCCGGTCGTAACGAAGACCTGCTCAACGGCACCGTCACCTATCTCCTCGCCTCCGTCGTCGAGGACGCCTCACCCGACCACCGGGAGCACATCCTGGGCCTGTGCGCCACCGCCGGGCGCTCACATCAGGCCAGGACGGAACTGGAGGGGCTGCTACGAACGCCCACCGCCCTGGACCGGTACCGGGCGGAGATCGACGCGTTCCGCGCCGAGGGGCACCGCATCCTGGACGAACTGGGCGGCGACGAGACCTACGTGCCGGTACTCCGGCACCTCGTGGACCACGCGTCCCAGATGCTGCTCGAAGCGGACCTCGACCTCGATCTCGTCCCGGTCGCCGCGAGTAGCGCCGCCTGACCCGACGGTCGTCGCGCGCGGCGCCGCCCGACCCTGACCCAGACCCTGACCCGGTCGTCGTCAGCGGCGCCGCCCGACCCTGCCGTCGCCCGGGCGGGCCGCACCGCTCGGGCAGGCCGCACCGCTCGAGCGTGACCGCGAGGGAGCGGATACGCACCCAGGCGGACCCCCGCCCCGCGGTCCTGCCGGGCTCCGCGCCGAAGCCGGAGCCCGGCCGCCCGGAAGGGGGACCGCGCGGCGGCTGCCCTCAGCGGCCTATCTGCTTCCTGGACACGCCTCGCAACCGACGCCGCTGGGAGGGGTCCAACAGGAGATAGGCGGCGAGCGGCACTCCGATCAGGACCAGCAACCCCGCCCAGAACCCCACGGTCCAGAACAGCGCGATGGCTGCCACGACTCCGGCAACCGCGATCTTTCCGCTCGTGGACATCTGCGGACACCTCCTTCTGCCGTCGACCACTACCACCCGCTCAACGCACCGTCACGACCGCGCGTTCCCCGACACCCGAACGGCCTTCGAAGTGACCCGGGTCACGGCCGCGCCCCCGTCGCCGGGCGCCCGCGGTGGGGTACCCTCGGCCACCCCGTACCCAGTAGTCAAGTTTGAGGAATGCGTGCGCTCCGAGATCTCCGGCCTCATCCACCACTCCGCCGTGTTCCTTCCCGCGGACCCGGCCCGCGGCGGCCGGATCGCCCTCATGCGGACCGACGGCCGGCCCCCCGTCGCCGACGTCGAGGGCAGCCGGGAGGCGCTCACGGTCATCACTCCCGACCTGCGTCGGGCCACCGTGGCCGCGCTCGTCCTGTCCATGGATGAAGCCCTACCCCTGCTCACCCGCGCCCGGTCCGTCGCGGCGGAGGCCGACACCGCGGCGACCGGGACCGACACCTCGGCGGCCGAGGCCGACGCCCTAGCGACCGGGGCCGACGCCGCGGCGTTCTGGGGCGCCGCCGCGCTGCTCGCCCTGCGCTTCGCCGCGCGCGGCCGGCTCCTGCCCGGCTTGAGTACCGCCGGCCACGACGCCTGGCGGATCGGGCCGCTGGACGCCGCCGACCTCGAAGAGATCCGCGGGCTGGCCGCGGCCATGCCGCCCGCCGCCCACTGCGTGCCGCTGAACGTCGACGGGCCGCCCCGGCTGCCCGCACCGGAGCCGCTGCTGCGGGCCTTCCTCGATGCCGTCGCCGACACCCTCCCCCGCTCCCCCGCCGCCCGCGCGGCCGCCGGGGGGCCTTCCTACGCCGACCGCCCGCCGCGGCTCCACCCCGAACTGCGCGGATGGGTCGCCGAGGTCGCCGCCGCGCACGACGCCGGGGTGCGGATCTCCCTGCGGGTCGAACTCGACCGCGTCCCCGATCCGGGCGCGGTACATCCGCCCGAATCCGCCCCCGTCTTCCGCGCCGTCCTGCAGCTGCACAGCCTGGCCGACGCCGCCCTCGTCGCCGACGCCGCCGACGTCTGGGCCGGATCCGGAGCCACCGCGGCCGCCTTCCCGCCCGGGGCCCGGATGGACGCGCTGCGCGCCCTGCGCCGCGCCGCCCGGTTGTGGCCCTCGCTCGACCCGCTGCTGGGCGCGGCCGTCCCGGACAGGGTCGAACTCGCCGACGAGGAGGTCACGGAGCTGCTCGGCGAAGCCGGCGCCGCCCTGGGCGCCGACGGGGTCCAGGTGCATTGGCCGCGCGGTCTCCTGCGCGATCTCAGCGCCCGGGCCGTCCTCGGCTCGGCCGACGACACCGCCGCGAGCACCCGCCCCTCCGGTCTGCTCTCCCCGGGCGCCCTGCTCTCCTTCAGCTGGCGCCACGCCCTGGGCGACCAGGGCGATCTGACCCGGGCCGAGCTCGACCACCTGGCCGAGTCGAAGCGCCCCCTGGTCCGGCTGCGCGACCGGTGGGTCCTGGTGGATCCCGCCGAGGCCCGCCGGGCCCGCGCCCGCCAGGACCGTAAGATCGCGGCCGCGGAGGCGCTGGCCGCCGTACTCACCGGGTCGGCGGAGATCGACGGCAAGTGGGTCGACGTAGCGGCCACCGGCCCGTTGGAAGGACTGCGTGCGCGGCTGACCGCCGACCCGCAGGAGGACCCCGCCGCCGTCGGAGCGCCGCCGGAGCTGCGCGCCACCCTGCGCGACTACCAGCTGCGCGGCCTGCGCTGGTTGGCCCGGATGACCTCGCTCGGCCTCGGCGCCTGCCTCGCCGACGACATGGGCCTCGGCAAGACCGTCACCCTCATCGCGCTCCACCTGCACCGCAACCGGCCCACGGACCTCACCACCGCCGGACCCACCCTGGTGGTGTGCCCAGCCTCTCTGCTGGGCAACTGGCAGCGGGAGATCGAGAAGTTCGCCCCCGGCACCCCCGTACGCCGCTTCCACGGCCCGGGCCGCAGCCTCACCGGACTCACCGGCCTTCCTGACCCCACCGATGCCACCGATGCCACCGACCTCACCGACCCCACCGACCTCCGCAGGGGCTTCGTCCTCACCACCTACGGCACCATGCGCCTGGACGCGCCCGAACTCGCCGCCGTCCGCTGGGGCATGGTGGTGGCCGACGAGGCCCAGCACGTCAAGAACCCGCGTGCGTCCACCGCCAAGGCCCTGCGCACCATTGCGGCCCCGGCCCGCGTGGCCCTGACCGGCACCCCCGTCGAGAACGACCTCTCCGAGCTGTGGGCCGTCCTCGACTGGACCACCCCCGGGATCCTGGGCCGCCTCGGTACCTTCCGCTCCCGCTACGCCGACCCCGTCGAAAGCGGCCGTGACCCGCAGGCCGCCGCCCGGCTCGGGGCGCTCGTGCGGCCGTTCCTGCTGCGTCGCAAGAAGTCCGACCCCGGCATCGCGCCCGAGCTGCCGCCCAAGACCGAGACCGACCACACCGTCACCCTCAGCCCCGAGCAGACCTCGCTCTACGAAGCGGTCGTACGCGAGACCCTCGCCGCGATCTCGGAGTCGGACGGGATGGAACGGCGCGGTCTGGTGGTGAAGCTGCTGACCTCCCTCAAGCAGATCTGCAACCACCCTGCCCACTACCTGCGCGAACACGACCCCACGGTCCGCGGTGCCAAGGATTCCGGTGGCAGCGCCGCCGCTCGCTCCGGGAAGCTGGAACTCCTCGACGAGTTGCTGGACACGATCCTGGCGGAGGGCGGCTCGGTGCTGGTCTTCACCCAGTACGTGGCCATGGCCCGCCTGATCGAGCGGCATCTGCAGGCCCGTGGGATCGGCTCGCAGTTGCTGCACGGGGGGACGCCGGTGCCGCGCCGTGAGGAGCTCGTCGACCGGTTCCAGGCGGGCGAGGTCCCGGTCTTCCTGCTGTCCCTGAAGGCGGCGGGCACCGGGCTGAACCTCACCCGGGCCGGGCACGTCATCCACTTCGACCGCTGGTGGAACCCGGCCGTCGAGGAACAGGCCACCGACCGCGCCTACCGCATCGGCCAGACCCAGCCCGTCCAGGTCCACCGCATCATCGCCGAAGGCACCGTCGAGGACCGGATCGCACAGCTCCTCACACGCAAACGGGCCCTCGCCGACGCCGTCCTCGCGGGCGGCGAGGGCGCGCTGACCGAACTGACCGATGCCGAACTGGCCGAACTCGTGGCGCTGCGCCCGACCACGCGCGGGGAGTGAGTGATGAACATCCGAGGCCGGGACCGAAACAGCGACCGAGACCGAGACCGAGACAGCGACCGAGACCGGGACCCGGACCGCGACCGGGACCCGGACCGCGACCGCGACCCGGACCGCGACCGCGACCGCGAGCCGGACGAGAAGACCTTCCCGGCCGTGCCGCCCACCCGCGGCCGCGGCTTCGCCCACACCTGGTGGGGTCATGCCTGGCTGCGCGCCCTGGAGGACAGCGCGCTCGACGGGACGCAGGTCAAGCAGGGCCGCCGGTACGCGCGGTCGGGTGCGGTCGGCGCGGTGTCGGTACGTCCGGGCGGGATCACCGCGGTGGTGCGCGACCCGGACGGGACCGCGCACCGGACGGACGTGCTGGTACAGGAGTTCACGGAAGCGGAATGGAACCGGCTGTTGGATCTGGCGGCCGCGGAGGCCGGGCACATCGCGGCTCTGCTCGACCGGGAGGTGCCGCCGGAACTCGCCGAGGACGCGGCCGCCGCCGGGGTGGATCCGCTGCCCGGCCTCGGAGACCTCGATCCGCGCTGCGACTGCGGCGAATGGGACCACTGCCCGCATACGGCCGCACTCTGCTACCAGGTGGCCCGGCTGCTGGACCAGGACCCGTTCGTCCTGCTGCTCCTGCGGGGCCGGGGCGAGCGGGAGCTGGTGGAGGATCTGGCGGACCGGAGCAGGGCGAAGGCGGAAGCGGAGGCCCCGGACGGGCCTGTCGACGAGGGGGTCCCGGCGGCGAAGGTCTTCGCGGCCGACGATCCACGCCCCGCGCTGCCCCCGCTCCCGGAGCTGCCCGAGGCGCCGGGCCAGCCGCCGACGCTGGACACCGAGGCGGAACCGGAACCGCCGCTCGATGTGGACGCGGTGGAGTTCCTGGCCCAGGCGGCCGTGACCGAGGCCTACCGGCGGCTCGCGGAGGCCCTGGCTCCGGGCCACGCCGATCGCGCGCCGGCGGCCCCGCTCACCTTCACCGAGGACGCCGTACGCCTCACTGCCGAGGCCGATGACGTCCGGGTCCGCTCCCGCCTGGCGGCGGCTACCGGACGCAGCCGGGCCGAGATGGAACTGGCCGTACGCGCCTGGGGCTTCGGCGCGGCCCCGGCCCTCGCGGCGCTGGAGGACGACTGGACGCCGGACCGGAGCACACTGGCCCGCGCCCGGGCGGCCCTGGCCACGGCCTGGGCGGACGGGGAGGCTCCGGTGCTCCGCCGGGTCCGCGCCCGCTGGACGCGGGCGGGCTCCGACCGCCAGCTCCGGCTGGGGCGGGAGGGACGCTGGTGGCCGTACCACCGCGAGGAGGGGCGGTGGATCCCGTCGGGCCCTTCCGCGCCGGACCCCGGCTCGGCGTCGGAGGCCGATCCCGCCCGGTGAGGTTTCGGCCCGCGCGAGCCGCGTACCGCCGCCGCCCTGGCCGACGTACTGCTTGCCGGGACCCGATCCCCGGACGACGATGGAGACGCTCGACGACTCGACGACTCGACGGCTCGGCAACTCGGCGGAGCCGCAACTCGGCGGAGCGGCCGCTCGACCACTCCGCGGCTCCGTACGTCCGTAGCCCGCACCGCGCGGCACCTCGGGAGGGTGACATGGGCGATCCGTCGGTGGCGCTGCCGGGCGGGGCCGATCCGGCGGCGCGCACCCGCGAACTACGGCGCGCCCATGCCGCGTTCACACGCGACGGGCGGGTCGACGCCCCGGTGCGGGCGGTCATCGCGCGGTCCTGGCGGCGGTGCGCGCGGGCCCGGCTCAGCCCGGAATGCGCGCCGCGGGTGGAACTCGCGGAGGCGGAGCTGCGGTCGTACCGGGAGGAGCACCCGCTGGCCCCGGTGATGCCGCTGTTCCGAGATCTCGTCGGGGCGTTCGCCGCGCAGGGGGCGCACCTGCTGGCGGTGTGCGACGCCCGGGGCAGCCTGTTGTGGGTGGAGGGCGAACCGGGCACCCTGCGGCGCGCCGAGGGCCTCGGGTTCGTCCCGGGCGCGCGCTGGGCGGAGTCGGCGATGGGGACCAACGCCCCCGGGACGGCGGTCGCGACCGGCGAGCCGGTGCAGGTCTTCGGGGCCGAGCACTTCAGCCGTCGGGCGCATCCGTGGACGTGCGCGGCGGCCCCGGTGCGGGATCCCCGGACGGGCAGGCTGCTGGGCGCGGTGGACATCACCGGGGGCGACGGCCTGGCCCACCCGCACTCCCTCGGCTTCGTTCGAGCGGTGGCCCGGGCGGCGGAAGCCCAGTTGACCCTGCTCGCACCGGAACCGCCGGCCGCCCCGGACACCCTGACCGCACTGGGTCAGGACGAGGCGCTGCTGGTGACCGCCGGTCGCACGCTCCGACTGGGACGGCGGCACAGCGAAATCATGGCGCTGCTGGCGCACCACCGCGAAGGCCTCTCGGGCGAGGAGTTGACGATCGCCCTGTACGAGGACGAGTCGGTGTCACCGGTGACACTGCGCGCCGAGATATCCCGGTTACGCGCCCTGCTCGGACCGTCGGCGCCGCTCTCGCGCCCGTACCGGACCGCCGCGCCGTTGGAGGCGGATTTCACCGCCCTGACCCGGCAGTTGGCCGCCGGGGCGGTGTCCGCGGCCCTCCACCACTACCCCGGGCCGCTGTTGCCCGCGTCCACGGCGCCGGGCATCGTCCGGCTGCGGCGTCGGATCGAGGACCAGGCGCGGGCTGCGGTGATCGCGCGGGCCGATGCCGGGCTGCTGACCGACTGGGTGTGCGGCCCGTGGGGCGCGGACGATCCGGAGGCGTGGCGGGCGCTGGCGGCGGCGCTGCCGCCGGAGCGCCGACCGGCCGCGCTGGCCCGCGTACAGGCCCTGGACCGGGAGCTCGGCACACGTCCGGACCCTCGCGCCGGGACGCGTGCAACGTATCCGCAACCTGCCCGCTCCTAGCCTCCGTCCGAGCGCTGTCCGACGGCGGCCGGCGCCCGGCAAGGGGAGGACACCATGGCCCGCTACGCTGCGCCCGGAACCGAGGGGGCGCTCATGACGTACGCGCCCCGCTACGACCACTTCATCGGCGGCGCGTACGCTCCGCCCGCCCGTGGCCGGTACTTCGAGAACCCCTCCCCCGTCAACGGCCAGGTCTTCACGGAGGTCGCCCGGGGCACCGCCGAGGACGTGGAGCGGGCCCTGGACGCGGCCCACGCGGCGGCGCCCGGGTGGGGGCGTACTTCGGCGACCGAGCGGGCGTCGATCCTGCTGCGCATCGCCGACCGGACGGAACAGCACCTGGAGGCCCTCGCGGTCGCGGAGACCTGGGAGAACGGCAAGCCGGTGCGCGAGACCCTGGCGGCCGACCTGCCCCTGGCCGTCGACCAGTTCCGGTATTTCGCGGGAGCCCTGCGGGCGCAGGAGGGCGCGCTGAGCCAGCTCGACGACGACACCGTCGCCTACCACTTCCACGAACCGCTGGGCGTGGTCGGTCAGATCATCCCGTGGAACTTCCCGATCCTGATGGCGGTGTGGAAGCTGGCCCCGGCGCTGGCGGCGGGCAACACCGTGGTCCTCAAGCCGGCCGAGCAGACCCCGGCCTCCGTCCACTACTGGCTGAGCCTGGTGGCGGACCTGCTGCCGCCGGGCGTGGTCAACATCGTCAACGGTTTCGGGGAGGAGGCGGGCAAGCCCCTCGCGTCCAGCCCTCGGGTGGCGAAGATCGCCTTCACCGGGGAGACGGCCACCGGCCGGCTGATCATGCAGTACGCGGCCGAGCACCTGAAGCCGGTCACCCTGGAGCTCGGCGGCAAGAGCCCGAACCTCTTCTTCGACGACATCTGGTCCACGGACGACGACCTGCGCGACAAGGCCCTGGAGGGCTTCACCATGTTCGCCCTGAACCAGGGCGAGGTGTGCACGAGCCCGTCGCGCGCCCTGGTCGAGCGGGGCCGGTACGGGGACTTCCTCGACGCTGCCGTCGCCCGTACCGAACTGATCGTGCCGGGGCACCCGTTGGACACGGACACGATGATCGGGGCACAGGCCTCCGAGGAGCAGCTGAAGAAGGTCCTGTCGTACGTGGAGATCGGCCGGCGGGAGGGGGCGAAGATCCTCACGGGCGGCGAGCGCCGACAGCTGGAGGGCGACCTCGCGGGCGGCTTCTACGTCGAGCCGACCGTGTTCGAGGGCGACAACCGCATGCGGATCTTCCAGGAGGAGATCTTCGGTCCGGTGGTGTCGGTGACCTCGTTCCATGACTTCGAGGACGCCGTCCGGATCGCGAACGACACAGCGTACGGCCTGGGCGCGGGCGTCTGGACCAGGGACATCAACACGGCCTACCGCGCGGGCCGTGCGATCCAGGCGGGCCGGGTCTGGACGAACTGCTACCACGCGTACCCGGCGCACGCCGCTTTCGGCGGCTACAAGCAGTCGGGCATCGGCCGGGAGACCCACAAAATGATGCTGGAGCACTACCAGCAGACGAAGAACCTCCTGGTGTCCTACTCGCCGAAGCGTCTCGGCTTCTTCTAGGGCCGCAGGAAGGCGCCTGACCTGGGTGTTGTCCGGCAGGCGCCTTCGGCTCGACCCGCTCGAAGCCGGCATCACGCCGGGAGCGCCCGCCGGAGGGGCCGAAGCGGTACCGGGAGTCAGGCCGCGGCGAGCTCCGGCTCGCGGTCCGGCGTCGTGACCTTGGGCTTCCTGTTCGGCAGCGAGAGCCGGACGACCTTGCGCCACGCGGAGTACACCTGCTTGGGCAGGGGCCCGGTGACGTACTCCAGCTCGTACTTCTCGAACAAGGCGCGCACCTTCACCGCGACCTCGGCGTACCGGTTGCTCGGCAGGTCCGGGAACAGGTGGTGCTCGATCTGGTGCGACAGGTTGCCGGTCATGAAGTGCATGGCCTTGCTGCCGCTGATGTTCGCCGAGCCCATCATCTGGCGCAGGTACCACTGGCCGCGCGTCTCGCCCTTGATCGACCGGCGCTCGAAGACCTGCACACCCTCGGGGAAGTGCCCGCACATGATCACCGAGTGGGACCAGATGTTGCGGACCAGGTTCGCGGTGAACGTGGCGGCGAGCGTGGTGAGGAACGACGGGCCCGAAAGGAGCGGGTGGAT
Organism: Streptomyces sp. NPDC048331; assembly: GCF_043201215.1. Classification (NCBI taxonomy): domain Bacteria; kingdom Bacillati; phylum Actinomycetota; class Actinomycetes; order Kitasatosporales; family Streptomycetaceae; genus Streptomyces; species Streptomyces sp. NPDC048331. The sequence continues at coordinate 355,637 of NZ_JBICYT010000003.1, forward strand.
CACGTAGTCCTTGAGCACCTGCTTGCGGATCTTGCGGCCCACGGCCCTGGCCCGCGCGCGGAACTCCGGGTTGTTGCGGCGGCGCTTGTGCAGGTTCTTGCCGAGTTCCAGGTCGTAGGCGGCGATGCCGTACTCGAAGAAGCAGGCGTTGATGAAGTTCCACAGCGGCTGGCCGAGGTGGAAGGGGTGCCACCGCTGGTCCTCGTCGACTCGCATGATGCCGTAACCGAGGTCGTTGTCCTTGCCGATCACGTTGGTGTATGTGTGGTGCAGCTCGTTGTGCGAGTGCTTCCACTGGTCGGCCGGTGAGACGTGATCCCACTCCCAGGTGGTGGAGTGGATCTTCGGGTCCCGCATCCAGTCCCACTGGCCGTGCAGGATGTTGTGGCCGATCTCCATGTTGTCCATGATCTTCGCCACGGACAGCCCGGCGGTGCCGATCAGCCACGCGGGCGGGAAGAACGAGAACAGCAGGACGCCCCTGCTGACCAGTTCGAGCTTGCGCTGCGCCGAGATGACCTTGCGGATGTAGGCGGCGTCCTTCTCACCCCGGCTGGCGATCACCTCGTCGCGGATCGCGTCCAGCTCGCGGCCGAGCTCCTCGATCTGCTCCGCGGTCAGGTGGGCGGTGGGGTCGATGGCGGTCAAGGTGCTCCTACCGTTCGATGTCGCAGGGGCCCGCCGCGGCGGACACGCAGGTCTGGATGAGGACGCCGGGCTCGGCCTCGGTGATCTCGCCGGTGCGCAGGTCGCGGACGGCGCCCGCCGTGAGCGGTGTGACGCAGCCGAAGCAGATGCCCATGCGACACCCGGACGGCATGAGTACGCCGGCCTCCTCGCCGACGTCCAGCAACGGCGTGGCGCCGTCCGCGTCGACGGTCTTGCCGGTGGTGCTGAACGTGACCTGGCCACCGTCGCCGGTGACGACGACGCCGGGGCGGAAGCGTTCGGTGTGCAGGCGCTCCGGGACGCCGTGCTCGGTCCAGTGCTTCTCGGCGGCGTCGAGCAGGCCCGTGGGCCCGCACGCCCAGGTCTCGCGCTCGGCCCAGTCGGGGACGAGTTCGCCGAGACGGGCGATGTCGAGCATGCCGTCCGTGTCGGTGTGCAGCTCGGTGAGACGCAGCTTCTTGTCCGCGACCAGGTCGTGCAGCTCGTTGCGGAAGATCACGTCGTGCGGCTGAGGTGCGGAGTGGACCATGACGACGTCGTCGAACTCGCTGTCGCGCAGCATGCCCATCACTGGCGTGATGCCGCTGCCGGCCGTCAGGTAGAGCACCTTGGCGGGCTTGACCTCCGGCAGCACGAAGTCACCGGTCGCCTGGTCGAGCTGGATCAGCGTGCCCGGTTCCGCCTTGCGGACCAGGTGGTTGCTGACCTTGCCGTCCGGGATCGCCTTCACGGTGATCGTGATCCGGCCGTCCCCGCGGTGTGTCGGCGAGGTGACCGAGTAGGCACGCCACAGGCGTACCCCGTCGACGTCGACCCCGATCCGTACGTACTGACCGGCCGTGTGGCCGCGCCAGCCCCGTCCCGGCCTGATCACGATCGTCGCGGCGTCACCCGTCTCGGGGTGCACGGCCTCGATGCGCCCCCGCAGATCTCCCCCCGCACGCAGCGGGCTGACCAGGTCGAGGTAGTCCGACGGCAGCACCGGCGTCGTGACCATCTCCAGCAGTTTCCACGCCCTACTGCGGAGGGCTGCACTCGTCATGAGCCCAGCTTGATGCGCTTCGGAGGGTAAAGTCCTGTCCGTAGGACGTGAATCTGATCGGTTGAGTTGTTCGCAGGGAACAAAAAGTGAGCCATGCAGTCCGGAGGGCCAGCGAGCTGGTCCTGGATGAGACGACGGTCACCGCGCTTCGGGCCGCGCTGAGGACCACCGCCGACGAGGTCGTCCAGGCGATCATCGACGAGGTCCCGCCCTACGCCAACGCCCTTTCGGGCCGTATGGGCGCCACCATCCGCCGAGCCGTCCGCACCGCCCTGGGCCTCTACCTCGACCTCGCGAGCGGGAACGCCACCGGCGGCGACGCCGGCGCCGCGGCCTACGAGCTGGGCCGTGGCGAGGTCCGCGACGGCCGTTCCATGGACGCCCTGCTCAGCGCCTACCGGGTCGGCGCCCGCGTGGCCTGGCGAGGCCTGGCCGCGGGTGCCGTACCCGCAGGCCTGCCCGCCGCCCAGGTCGCCAAGTTCGCCGAGCTGACCTTCGCCTACATCGACGAGCTCTCCGCCGCGAGCGCCGCGGGCCACGCCGACGAGCTGGCGGCGCGTGGTCGGGCCCACGAGCGCCACCTGGAACAACTGGCCCGCGACCTGCTCTCCGGGGCGAGCCCGGACGTGCTCCTCGCCGCTGCCGGGCGGGCCGGGTGGCAGCCGCCGGTTTCGCTGACCGCCGTCCTGCTGCCCGCCGCCCAGGCCCGGCCGGCCTACCGCACGCTCGACCCGAACACCCTTGTCCTCGACGATCTGCCGGACGCCTCCGGCGTGCTGCTCGTCCCCGATGCCGACCGGGCGCACCTCCTGAGGCGGCTGCCCGACCGCACCGCCGTGGTCGGCCCGGCCCGGCCGTGGACGCGTGCGTCCGCCTCGTACGCGCGAGCCGTACGCGCGCGGTCCCTCTCCGCCGACATCCGCGACACCGAGGACCACCTGCCCGAGCTGGTACTGAGCGCCGACGCGGACGCGTTCGCCGACCTGCGTGCCCGAGCCCTCGCACCGTTGCGGACCTTGCGGGCCGCGACCGCGCGGCGGCTCGAGGAGACGTTGCGGGCGTGGCTGCTGCACCAGGGCAGGCGGGACGAGGTGGCGGCGGCGCTGTTCGTCCATCCCCAGACCGTCCGGTACCGGATGTCGCAGCTGCGGGAGCTGTTCCCGGATCTCGGGTCGCCGCACCGGGTTCTCGAACTGACGCTGGCGGTCGGTCTCCGGGTGGGCTGACCGACCCCTGGCCCCCAGGCCGTCTCTTCCGGATCACGCCCTAGCAGTGGCAGAGCCCCGGATCCGCGATCCGGGGCTCTGCCGCTGCCGGCGCCGATCCGTCCGCGAGTCCCGCGTGTCGACCGAGCCCACCCCCGTGAAGCTCGGCCACGTTTCGGCCGGCGCCGCCGCCCCTCGACACTTCAGTGGCGCGGAAGCATTGGTAACGTACACCAGAGTAACTGTTCGGCGTCAACCACAGTGTGGCCGGAATCGAACTGACGGGCTCCGACGAACACTGTGGTGGATTTGGACCCGGCATCGCACCAAGGAGGTCGTGTACGTGGAGGATGACCGGTCGCCCACCTTCGCCCAGCTCCTGGACCACCTGTTCCGCGAGGTGCACCCGCCCTCCCGGGGGCCCTACACCTATGCCGAGGTCGCCGAGGGGATCCGTAAGGCCGCGACCGGCGAGGGACGCGGGGTGACGGCGAGCGCCATCCAGCAACTGCGCACCGGCGCCAAGCGGAACCCGACGCGGCACACCATCAAGGCCCTGGCCGATTTTTTCGGTGTGCCCGCGGGCTACTTCGTCGACAGCGCGGCGGCCGAACGCACCAAGGCGGAGATCGGCCTCCTCGCGGCCATGCGCGACCGGGACGTCCGCAAGGTGGCCCTGCGCGCCAACGGCCTGAGCGTGGACAGCCTGAAGATGCTGTCCACCGTGATCGAACAGGCCCGGAAGCTCGAAGGGCTCACCACCGACGACGACGCGCCGGACCTGAACCTGGACGACTGAACCCCGCCCTCGAAGCGAGGTCGCGGACATGTCAACATGGGGGCGCGCGCACCGGCTTCCAGGGAGAGGTGCGCCCCGGCCGCCCGGCGTCGTCAGAGTGAGGACATGGACCTTGAGCAGCTGCGCGCCAGATGTGAGGCGCGCGTCGAAGCCCTTGGACTCCCGCACCGTTTCAGCACCCGCGACCTCCGCGACGCCGTGGCCGAGCAACGCGGACGCCCGATCATCCTGCGCCCCCTGAGCACCCTGGGCGCCATGGACGCTCCGTGCGGCATCCGTCTGGAGACCCAGGACGCCGACCTGTTGTTCTACGAGGAGGCCACCTCCCCCCTCCACCAGAACCACATCCTCGCCCACGAGATCAGCCACATCATCTGCGACCACCCCGGCAGCCTGGAGCTGGACCCGGACACCCTGCGCGCGATCGGGTTCGACCCCACCCTCGTGCAGCGCATGTCCGGTCGGACCAGCTACGCGGGCGAGGACGAGCGCGAGGCCGAGGTGATGGCCAGCGTGATCCGACAACTCATGTACCGGGGACGCGAAGTCCCGTCGAGTCGGCCCGCCAGCGGCGCCGAGAGCTGGGACGCGTTGTTCGCCGAGCCGCACAGGAAGAAGAAGCGCCACCCGAAATGATCAACATCCTCTTCACCGGCACGGCCGTCGTGCTGCTGTGCTTCGCCGCCTACTGGGTGCGCGGGCGCGGCGGCCACCGCCCCACGGGCACCTGGGCGATGGCGGCGCTGCTGACCTCGTTCGCCCTCGCCTTCGCCTCCTACGCCCCCGCCGTGGAGCGCGCGGTCGAATCGGTGGTCCCCCACGTCGCGCGGCTCCTCAGCAACACCTTCACCCTGACGGCGGCCACCTCGGTCCTCGCCTTCCTCTTCCAGCTCAACCTGGAGCGCGAGCGGGCCCACCGGCAGATCCGACTGCGCGTCATCGCCCTCGCGATCTGCGTCGCCGGCATGACGGCCTTCTTCCTCGCCGAACAACTCAGCGGCCGCAACCCGCTGTTGTACGCGTGCTACGTACTCGTCTACATCTCCTACCTGGGGTACACGGCCAAGGACTTCCTGCTCCAGACCTGGGCCCAGTCCAAGCGCTCGACCCGCCGCAGTCAGCGCTGGGGCCTGCGTACCACCTCGGTCGGCTGTGGTTTCGCGCTCGCCTACGCCGCGTACAAGCTCTTCGCCCTGGTCTCCATCGGCCTCGGCCTGGGACTGGTACCCGACCACGCCCGCTGCTCGACGCCGCTGACCCCCATCCGCTGCACGTTCAGCGTGACCGCGCCCGCCGTCGCCGTGCTGCTCATCACCGTCGGACTCACCCTCCCCGCCCTGCTGTGGCCGGTCAGCCAACTGCGCCGCCGCCGCTGGGAACGGAACTCCTTCACCGCGCTGGAACCCCTGTGGCGGGAGGTCACCGCCGCGGTCCCCGAGGTCGTGCTCGACCCGGGCCGCACCGAGGCCGAGGCCGACAGCCACGACCTCGACTTCCACCTCCACCGCCGGGTCATCGAAATCAACGACTGTGTGCTGGCCCTGCGCCGCTACCGCCGGACAGCGGTACGGGACCTGGCGCTGGCCGAAGTCGCCCGCCGGGGCGCGGCCGACACCCCCGAGGGCGACGCCGAGGTGGAGGCGGCGGTCATCGCCGCGGCCGTCCACGCGAAGCGCTCCGGGCTCCCGCTCGGCGGCCACGAGGCCCCGCCCGCCGCCGGCACCCGCTCACGCAAGGGCGACCTCCAGGCGGAGACCGCGTGGTTGCTGCTCGTGGCGGAGGCCTTCGCACGCCGCCCGGCGGCCGAGCCCGCGGGGGCGGCCTCATGACCGCCCCGCGGCAGGACCCCCTGCGCGATCCGCGCTTCTTCACCGACCCCTATCCGACCTACGACCGGCTGCGCGAAGGTTGCCCGGTGCGGCGGATCCCCACCGGTTCGGGCGGCCACCACGCGTACCTGATCACCGGCCACGGCGAGGCCCGCGAGGCGTTCACCGACCCCCGTCTGTCCAAGGACACGGCCCGCTTCTTCGCCGACCGGCCCTCGAACCGCGACCTGCACCCGGCGATCTCCCGCAACATGCTGGCGAGCGACCCACCCGGGCACACCCGCCACCGGCGGGTGGCGACGCCTCTGTTCAGGCCCGGACGCGTCCGGGAGCTGCGCCCGTACATCACCCGGGTCGTCGACGACCTCGTGGCCGGGTGGCGACCGGGGGCGGAGGTCGACCTGGTGGCGGACCTGGCGGTACCCCTGCCGGTCACCGTCGTCTGCGAACTGCTGGGCGTACCGGAAGCCGACCGCGACGCGCTCGCCGGCTGGTCCCACGACCTCTTCGACGCCACCGACACCGACCGTGTCGACGCCGCCTCGCACCGCATCGGCGACTACCTCACCGCGCTCGTGGACGCGGCCCTCGCGAACCCCGGCGACGGCCCGCTCCACTCCCTCCTGCGCGACTGCGACGCGGGGGGCCTGGACCGCGACGAGAGCGTCTCCCTGGCCGCCCTCCTCCTGGTCGCCGGGCACGAGACCACCAGCCACTTCATCGGCAACGCCGTCCTCGCCCTGCTCCGGCATCCGGAGGCCTTCGACCGCCTGCGCCGGGATCCGGACCTGATCCCCGGCGCGCTGGACGAGCTGCTCCGCTTCGATTCCCCGGTGAGCGTGGCCACCTTCCGCCACAGCACGGAGGACCTGCGCGTCGGCGGGGTCGACATCCCGGCGGGCTTCCCGGTGCTCATCGCTCCCGGAGCGGCGAACCGTGACCCCGCGGTGTTCCCCGACCCGCACCGCCTCGACCTCGACCGCGACGCCGGAGGCCACCTCTCCTTCGGCCACGGCATCCACCGCTGCCCGGGTGCCCCTCTGGCCCGCGCGGAGGCGGAGATCGCGCTGCGCAGCCTGGTGACCCGCTTCCCGGACACCCGCCTGGCCGTCCCCGAGGAATCCCTGACCTGGCGCCGGACCCGCCTCACCCGCGGCCTGACCGCCCTTCCCCTGACCCTCTGAGCCCCGAACACGACTGCCGTCCCTGTGGGGGTGGTCGGCGTCGTCATCCCTTCGTTTCGGATGTCACCCGATGGGCTGACCGAGCCCATTCCCGTGCATGGCGCATCGATGCGGTTCTAACCTGAGCGGGCAGCGCGTTCCGCGCGCTGCGGCCCCTCCCGGCTTGCCCCGAATGCAGGATTCGGGAGAGGGCCCGGCCGCGCCGCATCAGCCCTCCCCCCTGCGGCCGCGGTCGGCCGGCCTCGTCCCGAGATGCCGAGCGGCGGATATGGGACTAGCGTCACTAAGTGAGAACCGCAACTGCGGGGAACACTCAGCCCGCAGGAGTGCGCCCAAGCGTCACGCTTGAGGATGCGCGCGTCGGCCCGAAGGTCCGCGGCCCCAACAGGCGGCGTTGACAGGGGAATCGCGCGTGGCAGCCATGCGGTCGTCCACGCACCCGCGCTCCATCCCACAGCGCGGGAGGGCGTTCTTGATCGCGTCCCGAAGTGTGTGGCACGTCAACGACAAGAAGGGTTCGGAATCATGCAAGCACTGAGAGTGAAGCGGCTCTTCGCCGTGTCCGCCATCGGTGTCCTGATGGCAGGCGGCGCCGCCCTCGGAGCCGCAGGTACGGCCTCGGCAGCGGCCCCCACGCACTCGGTCACGTACGTCAGCGGCGGCGGCTGGGACGACGACGACCACGGGTACGGCGGCCACCACGGTTACGGCGGCCACGGCCACGGCTACTACGACGACGATGACGACTGGGGCGACTGCTGATCGCCTACCTCTCGGCAGGAAGGGCCGGCGCGGGTGCACCGCGCCGGCCCTTCCCGTGCCGAAGCGGGTTCGACCGGGAGACGGGTTTCCGGGGCCCGGGTGCCCCACCGGGGTGTCAGGGCGGCGGCCGATCCTCGGGCGGATGGCGGTAGGAGTCGGGCCGCGGTTCCATCCGGGACACCAGTTCCCCGAGTCGCGCGCAGAGCTGCTTGATCTCCTCATGTGTTCTGTCGCGTTCGGTGATGACGGCCGCGATCAGGAGAGCCGTCAGCGCGGTCGTGCCGTTGAAGGCCTGGAGCGTGACCATGCCGGCGACGACGTCCTCGCCGACGAACGGGCCTCTGTCCCCGTCGGCGGCCAGGATCGCCAGCGTCACCACGGCGAGCGCGCACGGCGCCGCCCCGGCCAGTCGGAAGCGGAAGGCCGCCCAGATCAAGAACGGCGAAATGAGGAAGAGCAGGCTCGAGTCGCGCGTGCGCGTCGCCAGGAGCGTGACGCCGACGGTACCGATCGCCAGCGCCACGGCCTCGACCCAGCGGCCGAGTCCGGCCCGCACCGGCCACCGCGCCTTGCGCAGCACCAGCAGGAAGGGCGTGACGACGAGGATTCCCATCGCGTCACCGGTCCACCAGACCGACCACGTCGGCCAGAAGTCGCCCGCCTCCAGTGCTCCGGAGAGGACCAGTACACCGCTGCCGATGGTCGAGCTGATCGACATTCCGGCGAGCGCGCCGAGGAAGACCAGGCCCAGTACGTCCCGCAGCCGGTCCAGATCGTTCCTGAAGCCGGCTCTGCGCAGCATCAGACAGGCGAGGACCGGCGCCAGGGTGTTGCCCGCGGTGATGACCAGTACGGAGATCAACGTCGGCCCGAGGGACACGTTGACCAGGAACGCGCCGAGGGCGATGCCCGGCCAGACGCGCAACCCCATCAGGAGCAGCGCGGCGAGGGCGACGCCCGTCGGCGGCCACAGGGGGGTGACCTGGTCGCGTACCAGCTGCTGGAGCAGGCCGATCTGGGCGGCCCCGTAGTAGACGGCGGCGACGGCGAGGACGCGCAGCGCGGCGGACCCGAGCCGACCCATCTCCGCGCTGCCCACGACAGCAGTCTGCGCTCGGATCCCGGCGCCGGCGACCGCAGCGGCGTGTCGACCGGACCGTGCGCGGCTACCGCCGCCGGGCGGCCATGGTGGTTCAGCCCGGCTCCGGCGGGCCGTCGTAGCGGACGACGAGGACGGCGGCGTCGTCGCGGTGTCCCGTCAGGTCGGCGACCTTGACGACGGCGGCGGCCAGCACGTCCGGATCGGCGTCGAACCCCGCGCGCACCAGCTTCTCCACCTCGGCCAGACCGGACTCCATCGGGTAGTGCGGGCCCTCCACCACGCCGTCGGTGAGCAGGACGAGGACCCCTGCCTCGGTCAGCCGCCGGTGGGTCACCGGGTACCGCTCACCCGGCACGATGCCCAGCGGTGGGCCGCCACGGTCGAGTGCGATGCCGTACCGGCCTCCGGCCGTGGCCCAGACCATCGGGACATGGCCGGCCCTGGAGACCGCGAGTTCGCGGCTGACCGGGTCGAGCCGAAGGAAGCAGCACGTCGCGAAGAGACCTCGCCCCATGGCGATCAGCAGCTCGTTGGCGCGGCCCAGTACCTCTCGGGTGTCGCTCGTCGTCTGTGCCAGGGCGCGCAGACTGGTGCGCACCTGCCCCATGAAGGCGATGGCCTCCACATCGTGCCCCTGTACGTCGCCGACCGTGAGCCCCAGTGACCCGTCGTGCATGACGAAGGCGTCGTACCAGTCGCCGCCCACCTCCAGACCGCCCCGTGAGGGCGCGTACCGGGCGGCCAGCCGCAGCCCGGGCAGTTCGGGCAGCTCGGGCGGGAGCATGTGGCGTTGCAGCGCCTCGGCCAGTTCGACCCTGGCCCGTTGGTACTCGATCCGGTCCAGGGCCTGGTCCACGAGTTGCCCGAGGGCGACCAGAAGTTCCTGAACGTTGTCGGGCTCCTCGGGACGGTGTCCGCGCATCACCGCTCCAGGCTCTCAGGAACCGATCTCGAACTCGGGTGCCTTCAGGCTGTTCAGGCATGCGGTCTTCGGTGCGGCCGGGTCGTCGAAGAAGGAGACGGTGATCTCCTGGGCGCACTGGGAGGTGGCGAAGACGACGTGCGGCTCGTACGGGACCGTGACGACCTTGGCCTTGCCCAGTGTGCTCGCGACGTACGGTCCGTTGTCGGCCCCGGTCTGGGAGTCGAACCCGCCCGACAGGGCGAGGGTCGGGATGTCACCGCGGGTGACGTCCCGGATGGAGGGCGCCGCCGCAGGGACGTTCCAGGCCTCGCAGTCCGGCCGGAGGAAGGTGAGCTGTGGAGCCTGGGCCTGTACGGAGCGGGGGTACGACGGGAAGGCCTGCTGCCCGCCCCGGAGCGCCTCCTGCTGGGTCTCGTACGGAGTCCACTCGCTGCAGAAGACGCCGTAGACGAGACCGTGCGCGACCCTTCCCATGGCCTGGGGGCTGAGCTTGCCGCCCGCCCACTGCTGGGCGATCCGCTGCGGTTTGCCGTGCGCCAGTTCGTCGAGCGCGGCGGGTACCTGGGGCGCCACGTGGGTGGCCGAGGTCATCCAGTTCACCAGGGCTCCGCCGTCCAGGACGACCTTCACCGGCTTGTCGCTGCCGGGGAGGGTGACGGTGGTGGTGACCGGGTGGGCTTCGAGTTCGCGGACGAGTCGGTCGAAGGTGGCCGACAGGTTCGGATACCGCTTGTTGCAGGCGGGCTGTTCGGCGCAGGCCTTGAACAGGCCGTCGAAGCCCTGCCGGGCGCTGCTCCAGGTCGCCGCCGACCCGGACGTGGAGGGCGGGAGGATGCCGTCGATGCCCACCGAGCGGAGGCCCTCGGGGTGCAGGCGCATGTAGACCAGCGCCAGGTGGGTGCCGTAGGAGATCCCGAACAGGTTCCACTTCTCGATGCCGAGGGCCTTGCGCAGGTCCTCGTAGTCGGCGGCGCTCTCGGTGTCGTTGTAGGTGCCGAGGTCGATCCCGCGGGCCGCCAGCTGGTCGCGGCAGGCCTTCGTGGCCTCGACGTGCAGGCGTTCGGTGGACGGGGCGTCGTAGACGAGGCCGACGGATCGTGCGTTGAACTCGTCGATGTTGGGGCACAGGAGGTTCGGCTCGGCCGAGTACGTTCCGCGTTGGGACATGAAGATCACGTCACGGTCGCGGTTGAGGCCTCCGTCGATCGCCATCTTCGCCTCTCCGACGGCGTCGTCGCCGGGGCCGCCCGCGAGCCACACGATGGGGTCGGCTTTCGGTTCGTCGGTCGCGGCGGGCACGATCGCGACGCCGAGTTCTATCGTCCGACCGCTCGGTTCGGCTCGGTTCTCGGGAACGGTGAGCGTTCCGCAGCGGGCCGTGTCGAGCGCCTCGATCGGTTCCGGTGTCTTCGGGCAGGGGCCCGGTCGGAAGTGGGCGTCGCCCACCGTCCGGGCGACCGTGCCGATCGGCGCGTCGGGGGTGGGGCCCGTGTCGGTCCGGGACTGTGCCTGGGCGGGGGCCGCGAGCAGGCCGGTGACGAGGAGACCGCTCACCAGGCCGGCCGATGGGGCCAGGAGTCGTCGTGCGGTGCGGCGCCGACGGGGCGCGGGGTGGAGTGCCATGTGCCCTCCTGGTCATTTCGGGATGATCGTGAACGGTTCGGGTTCGAGGCCGTCCACGCAGGCGGTGTCGGGCGCGGTGGGGTTCGCGAGGAACGACGCCAGGACGCGTTGCGCGCAGGGCGACTGCGGGACCACCCAGTGGCCGATTCCGGGGATCCGCACGGCGGTCGAGCGGGACAGGTCGCGGGCCACGTCCTTTGCCCAACTCGCCCCGGTCTTCGCGTCGAACGTGCCGGAGACGACGAGCGCCGGGACCGAGCTGACGGTGGCCACCCGCTGGACGGCCGCGCGGTCCGGAACGTCCCAGATCCGGCAGGCCGGGTACTGGAAGGGAAGTTGCGGGACCTGGGCCAGGACCGTGTCCGGCCACCCGGGGAAGGCCTTGCGCCCCGCCTTCAGCACGTCGGACTCCGAGTACCCCGGAGCCCACTCGCTGCAGGCCACCGACTCCGTCAGGCCGTGCGCGAACAGGCCGACGTTCTGGATCGAGCCGGCCGCCCGCGCCTGCGCGAAGCGCTGCGGGTCGCCGCGGCTGAGTTCGTCGAGCGCCGCCGGGACGTCCTTGGGCCGGGGGGTGGACGCGACGATCAGGTTCAGCAAGGCGCCTCCGTCGAGGACGACCTCGACGGGCTTTCCTCCGCCCGGCGGCGGGACGTTCAGGGTCAGGGGATGCGCCTCCAGTTCGCGGACCTGCTCCGTCAGCAGGCGCGGCAGGTCCGGGTACCGGTTCTTGCAGGCGGGCTGCGCGGCACACGCCGCGAAGATGTTGTCGATCCCCTCGGCGGCGCTGCTCCATCCCCACGGCAGGGCCGCGTCCCGAGGGGGCGTGACCGAGTCGATCGCGACGGCGCGGATTCCCTCGGGGTGCAGGCGCAGGTAGGTGAGGGCCAGGTCGCTGCCGTAGGAGTACCCGTAGACGTTCCAGCGGGGGATGCCCAGCGCCCGACGGAGGTCGGCGAAGTCGGCGGCGTTCTCGGTGGTGTTGTAGGCGCTCAGGTCGACGCCTTCGGCGGTGAGGCGGTCCCGGCATTCCCGCACCGCCTTCAGCATGAGCTGTTCCGCCCGCTCGGCGTCATGACCGAGGCCCACGGCCTGGGCGTTGAAGCGGTCGAGCTCCGGGCAGGCGAGGTTCGGCCGGTCGTAGAGGTTGCCGCGTTGGGCCATGACGATCAGATCGCGGTCCTTGTTCAGGCCTGACTCGACGAGGAACGGGATGTCGTCGAACGTGTCGCCACCGGGGCCGCCCGCCATGAACACCACGGGGTCCTGGGCCGGCTTCGCCGCTCGCACGGCCGGAATCACCGCCGCGGCCAGCTCGATGGTCCGGCCGCCGGGGCGGGAGCGGTTCTCGGGAACCTCCAGGTGGCCGCAACGCGCCCGGCCGAGTGCTTCGATCGGCTGGGGCGGCTTCGGACAGGGACCGGGGACGAACCGGGACGGGGCTGCGGTACCGGTCCGGACGGCTGCCTGCGCGGAGGACGCGAAGGGTGCGGAGGGTGACGCGGCGGCACTGGTGCTCGGTGCGGGCCCGAATGCTGCCAGGCAGACCAGAGCGGCCGCGGCGGTCACCGCGTGGGCGGCGTGCTGTGGCATGTGATCTCGTTCCTCTGCCGACAGCGGCGGCTGCCCCGCCGGTCCAGGCGGCAGCGGTTCGGACGGAACGCTCGCTCTCGACGCTACCGGCTGGACCATGCGCGCGCACGCGGAGCGATCAGCACCCCGCGCCCCGGGCCCGTCGGGGCGCGGGGCGGGGCCTGGAGGGGTGGGGGTGCCCTCCAGGCCCTCGGGTCAGGACGGGAGCCACTGCCGCCAGGTGGCCTCGTTCCGCTTCGCCCAGCGGGCCGCCGCGTCCTCGGGGGACAGTTTCTCCTCGGCGATCATCAGGGCGACGTCGTTCTGCATCTCGGTCGTCCACCGGAACTTCTTCAGGAAGGCCGCGGCGTCGCCTCCGTCCGCCGCGAAGCGGGCGTTGAGGAACTTCTGCAACGGTGTGTGCGGGTACGCGCAGGCCACCTTCTGGGGGTCGGCGTCACAGCCCTCCTTGTAGTCGGGCAGCTTCACCTCCGTCATCGGGACCCGCTCGAACAGCCACTGGGGCTTGTACCAGTAGCTCAGGAACGGCTTCTTCTCCTTGGCGAACTGTTTGATCTGCGTGATCTGCGCCGCCTCGGAGCCCGCGAACACGACCTGGTAGTCGAGGTCCAGGTTCTTCACGAGGGCCTTGTCGTTCGTCACGTAGGACGGGGAGCCGTCCAGCAACTGCCCCTTGCCGCCGCTCTCCGCGGTGCGGAGCTGGTCGGCGTACTTGTTCAGGTTCTTCCAGTCGGTGACGTCCGGGTGCTGCTCGGCGAAGTACGTCGGCACGAACCAGCCGATGTGGCCGGTCACCCCGAGGTCGCCACCCCGCTCGATCGTCGCCTTGTCGTCGATGTACCGCTTCTCCTGCTCCGGGTGGCCCCAGTCCTCCAGGATGGCGTCCACCCGGCCCTGGCTGAGGGCGTCCCAGGCGGGGACCTCGTCGATCTGGACGGTGTCCACCCGGTAGCCGAGCTCGTGCTCCAGCAGGTACTGGGCGACGGCGACGTTGGCCTGCGCGCCCACCCACGACTGCACGGACAGCGTCACCGTGCGGGAGCCCTTGGCGTCGGCGTACGGGGAGGCCTGGCGGGTCATGTCGGCGGCGCCGCAGCCCGTGAGGGCCGTCAGGGCGACGGAGACGGCGGCTGCCGCCGCGAGGACGGCGGTGCGTGTGGTGCGAGCCATGTCAGGCCCCCTTTCCGGTGAGGTCGCGGCGTCCGGTCGGCTGGGTGACGCGGTCGAGCATCAGGCCGAGGCAGACGATCGCCGCACCGGCGACCAGACCGGTCGCGAGATCACCCTGGGCGAGGCCGAAGACCGCGTCGTAGCCGAGCGCGCCGCCGCCCACGAGGCCGCCGATGACGACCACCGCGAGGACCAGCACCACGCCCTGGTTGACGGCGAGCAGGAGCGCGGGCCGGGCCAACGGCAGCTGCACCTGGAGCAGTTGCTGGCGACCGGTCGCGCCCATCGAGCGCGCGGACTCCAGCGCGCCCGGGTCCACCGCGCGCACGCCCTGGGCCGTGATGCGCACGACCGCGGGCAGCGCGTAGACCACGGCGGCCGCGGCGGCCGGGGCGCGCCCCACACCGAACAGGGCGACGACGGGGATCAGGTAGACGAACTGCGGCATCGTCTGGAAGACGTCGAGCACCGGACGCAGCGCGCGCCCCAGCCGGGTGCTGCGGGCCGCGGCGACGCCGAGGGCGAAGCCGATCAGCAGGGTCACGGTGACGGCGGCGAGGACCTGGGACAGGGTGTCGAGCGCCGGGTCCCAGACGCCGAGGACACCGATCGCGGCCATCGCGAGGACGGCGGTCGCGGCGGTGCGCCAGGTGCCGATGAGCAGGGCGAGGGCGCCGACGGTGAGCAGGACCGCCCACCAGGGCAACCACTGCAGTCCGTCGCGCAGGGGGTTCAGGACCCAGGTGGTGAAGTGCGCCGCCCAGTCGGCGGTGCCGCCGACGAGGGGCACGCCGGAGTAGAGGTGGGCGGTCATCCAGTCGACCGCGCCGTTGACGGGCTCGGCGATGTCCACCGTCCACGCGTCGGGCCAGGAGAGCCGGTCGAGGAGGCGGGCTCCGACGGCGACGACGGCGGTCACCAGGGCGGCGGCGGCCCAGCGGAGCCGGGACCGGTCGGCCGGGGCCTCGCCGATCCGCTGCCCGGCGGCGGCGGTGACCCGGTCCAGGACGATGGCGAGCAGCACGATCGGGACGCCGGCGGCGAGCGCGGCGCCGACGTCGACGGAGGCCAGGGCCTGGTAGACGCGGTCACCGAGGCCACCCGCGCCGATGACGGACGCGATGACGGCCATGCCGAGCGCCATCATGATCGACTGGTTGACGCCGAGCAGTAGTTCCTTGCGGGCCAGCGGCAGCCGGGCGGTCAGCAGCCGCTGCCGGCCGGTGGCGCCGAGGGAGGTGGCGGCCTCCACGACCCCGGCGTCCGCGTCGCGCAGTCCGAGCGCGGTCAGGCGGGCCATGGGCGGAGCGGCGTAGACGACGGTCGCGAGGACGGCGGCGGGCACGCCGATGCCGAAGACCAGGACGACGGGCAGCAGGTACGCGAAGGCCGGCAGCACCTGCATGGTGTCCAGTACGGGCCGCAGGATCCGGTGCATCCGGTCCGACAGGCCGGCGGCCAGCCCGAGGAGACCTCCGAGCAGCACGGACGCGGCGACGGCGACCACCATCAGGGCGAGGGTCTGCATGGTGGGCACCCACATGCCGAGCAGTCCGCACACGGCGAAGGCGGCGACGGAGGTCAACGCGAGCCGGACGCCGGCGACACGCCAGGCCAGCAGGGCGGCGCCGGCGGTGACTCCGGCCCAGCCGAGTGCGAGCAGCACCAGGTACACGGCGCGGACGGCCACGACGACGACGTTGCTGACGTGCCCGAGGAAGTAGAGGAAGAGCGGGTGGCCGTCGCGGTTGTCGATGATCCAGTCGCTGGTGCGTTCGAGCGGTCCGGACAGGTCGACGGAGAGCGAAGCCGGCCAGTTCCCGGCACCGAGGAGCGCCCAGCCGAGGACGAGCGCGACGGCCGCGCAGGCGACGACGAGCCGGCCGCGGTGGCGCGTGAGCGTACGCAGCAGCACAGCGGGTCCGGTGTCGGCCGGGGGCGTGGGGGCGGTCGCGGTCGGAGTGGTGGTCGCGGTGGTCATGGCCGCGCTGGTGCTGCTGGTGCTCGCGGGGTCAGGCGGAGCGGGGGTGGCGGTGGTGGTCATCGGCCGCACCGCCCGGCGTGGGTCGCCGCAGCGGCGGCGGTCATAGCGGTCCTGCCGCACGGCGGCGGCCAGGTCGTATGGTCGTACATCAGGCCACCGCCTTCCCGGTCGAGGTCGGGACCCCGGCGACGACGCCGAGGAGTCCCGCCTGGTCGACCACGCCGAGGCACCTGCCGTCCTCGACGACCCGCGCGTTCTCGCCGGTACGGGCGACGGCCTCGATGGCCTCGTGAACGGTGGCGCTCGGGGCGAGTGCCGGGCCCGTGGCGTCGGACTCGGCGGCGAGAGCGGGGCGCATCGCCGAGCGGACGGTGAGCACCTGCTCGCGCGGCACGTCCCGGACGAAGTCCCTGACGTAGTCGTCGGCGGGGGATCCGACGATCTCCTCCGGCGTGCCGAGCTGGACGATCCGGCCGTCGCGCATGAGCGCGATGCGGTCGCCGAGCTTCAGCGCCTCGTTCAGGTCGTGCGTGATGAAGACCATCGTGCGTCCCTCCTCCCGGTGCAGGCGTACGACCTCTTCCTGCATGTCCCGGCGGATGAGCGGGTCCAGCGCGCTGAACGGCTCGTCGAACAGCAGGACTTCGGGGTCCACGGCCAGGGCGCGGGCCAGTCCTACGCGCTGCTGCTGACCGCCGGACAGCTGGCTCGGCCGGCGGTGCTCCATGCCGTCCAGGCCGACCTTGGCGACGAACTCGGCCGCGCGTTCCCGCCGTTCACCGCGTCCCACGCCCTGGATCTCCAGCCCGTAGGCGATGTTGTCGAGCACCGTCCGGTGCGGGAGCAGCCCGAAGTGCTGGAAGACCATGGCCGCCCGGTGTCGGCGTAGCTCGCGGAGCCGGCCGGTGTCCATGGACAGCACGTCCTCTCCGTCGATGGAGATCGTGCCCGAGGTCGGTTCGATGAGCCGGGTGAGGCAGCGTACGAGCGTCGACTTGCCGGAGCCGGAGAGGCCCATCACGACGAACACCTCGCCCTTGCGGACGTCGAAGGAGACATCGCGGACGGCGGCGGTGCAGCCGGTACGCTCGCGCAGCTCGGCGGCGTCGAGGGCCCCGAGCTCCTGGTCGGCGGGCACGCGGTCGGCCTTCGGGCCGAACACCTTCCACAGGTCGCGCACGGAGAAGACGGACTCCGCGGTCGCGTCCGGCGTCTTCGTCAGGGGGGTTACGAGGTGGTTCATCGGGTGGTTCCTCCCAGCAGGTCGGCGCATTTCTCGCCGACCATGAGCACGCCGATCATGGGATTCACGGCGGTCATGGTGGGGAAAACTGACGCGTCGGCTATCCGGATGCCGTCGAGGCCCCGGATCTTCAGGTCGGGTGAGACGACGGCGAGTTCGTCGTCCGCGGCCCCCATGCGGCAGGTGCCGGCCGGGTGGTAGACGGTGTGCGCGACCTGGCGGGCGTACGCGCTGAGTTCCTCGTCGGAGGTCACCTCGGGGCCCGGGCACACCTCGCGCTTGAGCCAGCCGGCCAGCGGTTCGCTCGCCGCGATCTGTCGGGCGATGCGGATCCCGTCGACGAGGGTCCGTCCGTCGTAGTCGTCCTCGTCGGTGAAGTACCGGAAGTCGAGCGCGGGCTTGACCTCGGGGTCGGCGCTCGTCAGGTAGAGCCGGCCGCGGCTGCGCGGCTTGGGGATGTTCGGGGTCATCGACACGCCGTGCGCGGGCCGTTCGTAGCCCAGGCGCTCCGGATTGTCGGTGAAGGGGATCTGGTAGAAGTGGAACATCAGGTCCGGGCCCTCGGCCGCCGGGTCCCGGCGGACGAACAGCCCGGCGTCGGAGTCCATCGCGGAGTTCTCCGGGATCGGCCCGTGGGTCTCCCACACGATGACCGACTCGGGGTGGTCGAGCAGGTTCTCCCCGACTCCCGGCAGGTCGTGCACGACCGGGATACCGAGCTTCTCCAGGTCGGCGCGCGGCCCGATGCCGGAGTGCAGCAGCAGGCGCGGGGTGTCCACGGCCCCGGCGCACACGAGGACCTCGCGCCGGGCGCGCACGACGTGCTCCGCGCCCTCCTTGGTACGGATGTGCACGCCGGTGGCGCGGGCGCCTTCCAGTTCCAGCCGGAACGCCCAGGTCTCCAGGGCGATGTGCAGGTTGGGCCGGTCCAGGAACGGGTGCAGGTAGGCGACGGAGGCCGACGAGCGCTTGTTGTTCTCCGGGTGGTAGGCGAGGTCGAAGAAGCCGGCGCCCTCGTGGAAGGGGGCCTTGTTGAAGCCCTCGACCCGCGGCACACCGAGTGCGGTCCGCGCCGCGTCGACGAAGTCCCGGGCGATCGCGTTCCGGTCGGCCTCGCCGACGGGGACGATGTTGTTGCGCAGCCGGTCGAAGTAGGGGTCCATGGCCGCCGCGTCCCACCCGTCGGCACCGGCCTCGGCCCACTCGTCCCAGTCGGAGGGAAGGGGCTTGAAGGCGATGAGGGTGTTGTGCGAGGAACAGCCGCCCAGCACCCGCGCGCGGCTGTGGCGGATGTGCGAGTTGCCACGGGGCTGCTCGGTGGTGGGGTAGTCGTAGTCGAGCTCACCGCCGAGCAGGCCCATCCAGCGGCGCAGGGTGAGGACGTCGTCGCGGCCGACGTCGCTGGGGCCGCCCTCGATGACGGCGACGCTGACGTCCGGGTCCTCGGTCAGCCGGGAGGCGATGACGGAGCCGGCGGTGCCACCGCCGACGACGACATAGTCGTACACGTGCTGGTCGTTCACCTGCTGGTCGTTCATGTGCTGGTCGTTCATGTTCAGCCCTTCGCCGTCGCGCCCGCGAACCAGCGCACGGGGCGCGGGGCGAGGTTCTGGTAGATGTGCTTGGCCTCGCGGTATTCGGCGAAGCCGCCGGGGCCCAGCTCGCGGCCGATGCCGGACTTCCCGAAGCCGCCCCATTCCGCCTGCGGCAGGTAGGGGTGGAAGTCGTTGATCCAGACGGTGCCGTGCCGCAGCAGGCCGGCGACCCGTCGGGCCCGGTGTTCGTCGGAGGTCCAGACCGCTCCGGCGAGGCCGTACTCGGTGTCGTTGGCGAGGGCGACGGCCTCTTCCTCGGTGCGGAAGGTCTCGACGGTGAGGACGGGGCCGAAGACCTCTTCGCGGACGACGCGCATGCCGCGGTGGCACCGGTCGAGGACCGTGGGCCGGAAGAAGTAGCCGGGACCGGCCGGCCTTCCGCCGCCCGCGCGCAGGACCGCGCCCTCGCCGATGGCGGAGGCCACGTACGCCTCGGTCCGCGCCAGCTGGGCCGCGGAGACGAGCGGACCGCACTCGACGCCCTGGTCGGTTCCGCGTCCCAGCCGGATCAGTTCGGCCCGGCGGGCGAGCTCGGCGACGAACCGGTCGCGCAGCGGTTCCTCGATGATGAGGCGGGAGCCGGCGGAGCAGACCTGGCCACTGTGGATGAAGGCGGCGTTGAGCGCCTGGTCGACGGCGGTGTCGAAGCCCTCGGGCGTCGAACAGGCGTCGGCGAAGACGACGTTGGGGTTCTTGCCACCCAGTTCGAGGGCGACCTTCTTCACGCTGTCGGCGGCGGACCGGGCGACCTTGGTACCGCTGACGAGACCACCCGTGAACGAGACGAGGTCCACGTCGGGGTGCTCGGCGAGGCGGGCGCCGACCGTGTCGCCGGGACCGGTGACGATGTTGGCCGCACCGAGCGGGAGTCCGGCCTCCAGGAGCAGTTCGACCAGCACCACGGTGGTCAGCGGGGTGATCTCGCTGGGCTTGATCACGAAGGTGTTGCCGGCGGCGAGCGCCGGCGCGATCTTCCAGCTGGCCTGGAGCAGCGGATAGTTCCAAGGGGTGATGAGGGCGCAGACGCCGACCGGCTCGTGCACGACGACGCTGTGGATCTCGGTCGAACCGGCGTCGACGATCCGTCCGCCGTCCTCCTTCTCCACGAGGTCGGCGAAGTACAGGAAGGCGTCGCGGACGCAGTCGACGTCGACGCGGCCCTCTTCGAGGGTCTTGCCCGCGTCCCGGCTCTCCAGGGCGCCGATCCGCTCCCGGTCGCGCTCCAGCAGTGCGGCGACCCTACGCAGGAGGGCGGCCCGCTCGGCGACGGGCGTGCGCGGCCAGGCACCGGCGTCGAAGGCGGCCCGTGCGGCGGCCACGGCGTCGTCGGTGTCCAGGACACCGCCTTCCGCCACGACCTCGAAGGGCGTCGCGTCGACGGGGTCGATGATCTCGCGCGTGGCCCCGGACAGGGCTGCGCGCCACTCTCCGCCCACGTGGATGGTCTGCTGTGCTGCCGTCACGGTACGTATTGCCTTTCGTTCCTTTGAGTCCCCCTGTCGGTCAGACCGACTTGATCCGGCCGCCTGCCCCGACTCCCGGAATCCATGCGCAATGCATTGCGGAGAGTGTGCTGGTTCACTCTCAAAAACACCCCAAATATGGACATGCGACACATGTCTCCCACGCGAGGCCGACGTACCGGGCGGCCGGGGTGGGTGCGGGAGGGATGGGTGCGGAAAGGGTGGCTGCGGGAGCTGCCGCAGCCGAGTCGGTGTCGTGCCCCGGCCGGTCTTCCGTGTGGAGGGGAAGGCCGTGCGGCCGGTCCGCGGGTTCCTGATCGGCTTCATCGCCGGGGAGGATCGGCCGGGCGGCGTGAGCAGGTCCACAAAGGTGCGGGGCTTCGTGCCCTGGCTCAGGGCCGCGACGAAGCCCCGCGGGTCGACCGGATCACTCCGTGCCGGTCAGGCACTCGGCGAGCAGGTCGACGACGTCGCGCCAGGCTCGCCGCGCGTGCCGGGGGTGGTAGCCGACGCCGGGAACCACGGGGTGGTCGACCGGCGGGTGGTGGAAGGCGTGCAAGGCGCCGCCGTAGACCACGAGGCGCCAGTCGACGCCCGCGGCCCGCATCTCTTCGGTGAACGCGACCCGTTGCGCGGGCGGCATGATCGGGTCTTCCGACCCGACCCCGGCCCACACCGGGCAGCGAATGCGCGCCGCCTCGCCCGGTCGGCCCGTGGTCAGCGCGTTGATGGTCCCGATGGCGCGCAGGTCGACGCCGTCGCGCCCGAGTTCCAGCCCGACGGCGCCCCCGGTGCCGTAGCCGACGGCGGCGATCCGGTCGGGGTCGGTCCGCGGCTCGGCGCGCAACACGTCGAGCGCCGCGTGACCGATCCCCCGCATCCGGTCGGGGTCGGCGAGCAGCGGCATGCAACGGGCCAGCATCTCCTCGGGGTCACCCAGATAGCGCCCGCCGTGCAGGTCGAAGGCCAACGCCACGTATCCCAGCTCGGCGAGAGCATCGGCCCGGCGGCGCTCGACATCGCTGAGCCCCATGCCCTCCGGCCCGAGCAGCACCGCGGGCCGGCGATCGACTCCGGCCGGGAGTGCGAGGTGCCCGACCATCGTCAGACCGTCTGCCGGGTACGCGACCGTGCGCGTGGTGATCGTCGTCATGCGACCGGACGGTAGTGATCGTCCAGTCCGGTCGGGCCCCTTTTCTGCCGCCGGCAGAGGCGGGTGTTCCTCTGCGACAGGGCGACGGCCCCTCCTCGACCTCCCGTCGCCCGCGCCGGGGCTACTTCTCCACGATCGGCTCCAGCACCACGGAACCGGGCAGGGCCGCGGCCATGTCGTGGGCGTAGACCCCGGGCCGCACCCAGATGAACCAGTTTCCGGCGGCGACGAAGGTGTGCCGGTAGGCCCGACGCCCTGTGGCGATCGAATCGCCGACCTCGTCCCGGCTGAACCGGTCCGGGCTCAGCACCTTGACCTCGTTGTAGACGGTCGTCCCGCGGTGCTGCACCTCGCAGGTGGCGTTCGACCCGTACGCGTAGTGGTTGACCAACGTGGTTCTGCAGTCGAATCCGCCCTTCACCAGAGCGGCGACGACGTCTTCGGCCGTCGCGTACTCCGGTCCGGTCGGCACCTCGCTCGGCATCGGCGTCAGCGGCCGGGGACCCTTGTCACCGCCGACGAGACCGCATCCGCTCAGGGTCAGCACGAGACACAGCAGCAGCGGGACGGTCTTCCGTGTGCGCATGCGTCAGTTGCTCCTCGGCGGTGTGGGTGCCGGACCCGGGCTCGGGGAAGGGGTACCGGGCTCCGCGGGACCGGTGCCCGTACCGGTGTGCGGTCCTCCGCCCTCATGGTAGATCGGGTCGATGGAGACGTGGTGGCCGGCCGGCGTCTGCGACTCCAGCTGCCGCACGGCGGTGGCCCGCTGCTCGTCCGTCAGCGCGTACCAGGCCATCGCATCGTCCAGGTGCGGCTCCACCTTGTCCCAGTTCCCTCCCCGGGCCTTGATGTCGCCTCCCCGGCTGCCCGACTCGTCACCGTACTGCTCGTTGAGCTCCCGGACCTCCGGGGTGTCCGCCGCGTACAGGGTGAAGAGCTGCTTGTCGGTCCTCGCGCCGTAGGGGTTCTCCTGGAGGTCCTTGAGGAGATACGCGCTCATGCGGATGTTCTCGTCCGGGTTCTCCTCGATGTACTTGGTGAGTTCCGCGTCGCCGAGGCTCCCGAGGTACGTCCCGTCGGGAAGTGTGAACGCCTCCTGGTTCTGCCGCATCACCTCCCTCGCCGTGTCCGGCTTCATGTGCGTGATACCGAGGGACTTGTCGGGCTTGAGGGACTGCTGGAGCGTCCAGTCGAAGATCCGCCCCACCTGGGCCAGCGGGCCGGTCAGGCCGGGGCTGAAGTTCTGGTACCACTGCTGTTCCTGCCACAGGATCGCCAGCAGCAGCTTTCGACTGATGCCCGTCTCGGCCGATGCCCGGTTCACCGCGGCGAACTGCGCCGGGGGGACGTTGATCGGGTGCAGGCCGTCGGTGCCGCCCGAGAGGGACAGGGCGATGGCGAGCGGGGAGCCCGGGGTCAGGGCCTCCTTGGCCAGGGCCGGATCGGAGATGGCGGTCAGGCCCTCGATCGTGCGCAGGGCGCTCGCCGCGTCCACGTCGGCCTGGGTGGCCTTGCGCAGGGCCTCGACGATGATCCCCTGCGCGTGGTTGACCGGTTCGAGGTGCTCGGTGCTGCCCGCGGGAACCATGACGGGGCGCGACAGTTGGACCCGGCCGCTGTCGTCGACCTTCAGCTCGTGGGTGCGGGCATAGTCCAGGGCGCTGTTGAGGTCCCGCTGCGCCCCCACGATCGCGTCTGCCAGGTCGTCGTAGACCTTCGCCATCGCGCGCAGGGCCAGCCCGGACGTCTCGTAGTCGTCGGCGTGCTTCACGAACCGTTCGGTGGCGGCTCGGCCGGACTCGCCGGTCCAGCACCGGCTGACGGTGCGGGCGACGTCCTGGCGCGCGTAGGTGGCGAGGCCGTCGCACTCCTTCGCCACGGCCACCGCGTCGTCGGCGGCGGTCCGCCACTTCTGCGGGTCGGCCTGCTTCAGCTCGGGGACGGATACCATCAGGAGTCCTCCAGTACGCCACCGGCCGCGCGCAGTCGGTCCGCTATCGCCCGGTCCTCGGCGGTGATGCCGTTCGCTCCCGTGGTCAGGGCGTCGGCCGCATCGTCGACGAGGTCCGCGAGCTGTTTCAGCCTGCGCTGCCAGCCGGCCACGCAGTCGTTGCTCGCCGGACCGGCCGCCCATCCGGAGTGGCTCTTGCCCACGGCTTCGGCGTCGTCGAGCGTGGACCTGCCCCGCGCCTCCGCGTTCGCCGTACGGAGGCCGGACGCCTTGGAGTGCACGGGTCCGGCGGACAGGCCGAGGTCCGGCTTTCCCCCGAACGGGGCCGAGGTCGGACCGGGTTGCGGAGTCGGTCCGGGCGACGGTTCGGCCGAGGCGAGGCGCATCGCCGCCTCCCCCTTGGCCCGTGTCCACTCCGCGTCGAATTCGAACGTCATTTCCCTAGCCTCGCACACCCGGATTGCCCCTGCCGCACCCCTTTCTGACCGGCCATCACGCCGGATCGTGCGACGTTCACCCGCCGATGTCGGATCACGTCTGCCGAAGCGGTGCGTACGCCTCGGGTTCGAGACCGAATGTCCAGGCCACTCCCTGACGGGCCGTACGGGTCGTCGGCGGCACCCGCAGCCAGTAGGTACGGCTGGTGCCGTCCGGCTCGGGTGTCGAGTTGACGACCTCCACCATCACGACGGGCTCGTCGTCCGGCATGGGTATCCGCCACAGGACACCCGTCTCGTCCTGGTACACGGGGGTGGCACCGGACTCCCGCAGATAGCGGTCGTACCCGTAGAACTCCAGCATCACGCGCCGCAGTTCGGCGTTCTCCTCCTCCCGGATCCGCTCCGGCGTCAGCGTGCCCAGTCCCGCCAGGAATTCGGCCGGAACGGGCATGCCCCGCCAGGCGTGCAGGGCGAACCCGTCAGGGAACGCCAGTGCCGGGCCGTCCCCGCGGTCCAGCCTGCCCGCCTCGTCGCGGTGCAGCTCCACCGGGCGCTCGCACAGCACGGCCACCCGTTCGTAGGGCCACCACCAGCCGGCCGATCCGGCCAGGAGCGCGAGCCCGTGCAGAGGGGTGCCCTCCTGTGTGTCGAACGCGCACAGCCAGGCCGCGTCGTGCTGTCCGAGTACCGCGTCCAGGAGCAGCAGCCGCAGCGAGCGCTCCGCGGCCACGGGTTCGGCGGCCCCGGCCGTCAACTCCTCGACGAGACCGCTGCGGACCCGGTCCGCAAGGCGTTCCGTGTGCTCCCACAGGCGGGCGCCCGTCGCTCCCCAGTGCCGGCCCCATCCCTGCGGGCCGAGCCGCCGCTGCGCGCGGTCCCGTTCGGCCGCCCACGGCGCGCTGCGCACCGCCTCCCGTACGCCGCGCCCGCGCGCGGCCGGCCCGCACGGCCCGTCGTCCGCGCCGAGCAGACGCACCGCGGCCCGGGGCGAGTTCGTCCAGACGATCCGCTCCGGCTCCACCAGCCCCGCGGCTCTGTAGGCGAGGCGCACCCCGGCCTCCGCGGCCGCCCGATCGGCCGGCCCGGTGGCCGCCGCGGCGGCCCTCCACACGTCGATGTCCGTCAACACGATCCTGATCCCCCCACTGTCCGACACGCTGTCAGTCCGCCACGATCCGTACCGCTCCCGGGATGTACTCCCGCTGCCGCACCACCCGGTACCAGCCCTTGGGCAGCGGTATCGCGGCGTGCTCCTCGTGCACCACCCGCCCGCCGTCCGGCAGATGCAGCAGCATCGGGCCGAAGATTCCCGGCTCGCGGACGAGCCGGCCGGGCCCGAGCACGGCGTGCGCGTGCCCGGTGACCTCGCCGAGCGCGAGGACCATCCGGCCCCGCCCGTCCCGCGGTTCCTGCTCGGCGTCGACCGCGTGCGGCGGTACCGCCGACTCGTCGAGCGGCACGATGAGCACGTCCCCCTGCCGGTACATGGGTGTCCCCTTCCCCCCGCGCCGCCCGGTGCGCCGCGTTCTTCTCCGAAGGTAGGGCGCGGGTCTGACAACGGCCCTCCGCCCGCCGGTGTCGGCCGCCGGTGCCGTGCCGTCGTGGATGATGAGGCGGTGTTCGTCCGTACGGAGATCCTGCCGCAGGCCCCTCGGCACCACATGACCGTTCGGGTGCACACCCCCGTCGGGTCCGCCGTGGTGCTCTGGCGCGGCGATCCGCGCGAAGCCGACGGTCGGCACCTCGTCGAATGGACCGTCGACGCGGACATCCACTGGGACCGGAACACCCGTCCGGTCGCCGCCACCGGGCCGGAGCTCCGGCAGGAAGGCGACCGGGTGTTCCTGCGCGGCCGGCTCCACCTGACCGAGGACGGAGCCGCCCGCCTCGAGATGGGTGACGGGTCCGTGCTGTTCGACCTGGCATCACCCGTCCCCGGCGACGCGGACGGGTCCTGGGTGGAGATCGGCGTCGGATCGCGGGACGTCGCTCTCCACCCCTACCGGGTCTGACCGGACCACTTCCAAGGTCTCGGCCGCCCGCGCCGCCCCCTGCCTCGGCCTCTGTCAGTGGCCCTTGGTACAACTTGCAGCACATCGGACGCGACAGGCGAGGAACGGCGGGCACCCCATGAGTTACCCGAGACACCTGACGGAATCGTGCGGGCTGCCCGTCTTCGACTTCCCGACCCCGGAGGACGCGGAGACGACCCCGCTGCCCGCGGCGGACGCCGTCGCGTGGCGGATCTCCTGCGACAGCTACGACAGCGAGGAGAGCTGGACCGAGGCGTTCGCCCGGTTCGTCGCCGCGGTCGACACCACCCTGGTCCGTGCGATCGTGGTCGGCTCCTGGGAGGACGCCTACGAGACCGGGCCCGAGGAGATCATCGGCGCCCTCGTCGACGCGCGTACGCGGCTGCCCGCGCTCCGCGGCCTGTTCCTCGGGGACATGGAGTCCGAGCAGTGCGAGATCTCGTGGATCAACCAGAGTGACGTCGGCCCGCTCCTCGACGGGTTCCCGGAGCTGGAGCGGTTCGGCGTGCGCGGCGGCACCGGGCTGGTCTTCCCCGCCGTCACGCACCACAAGCTGCGCTCCCTGACCGTGGAGACGGGTGGCATGCCCGCCGAGGCGGTGCGTGGCGTGGCCGGCAGTGACCTGCCCGCCCTGGAGCACCTCGATCTGTGGCTCGGCACGGACAACTACGGCGGAGACGCGGCGATCACCGACGTGGCGCCGATCCTCGACGGCGACCGCCTGCCGCGTCTGCGTCACCTGGGGCTGCGCAACAGCGACATCCAGGACGAGATCGCCACGGCCGTCGCGTCCGCTCCGGTCGTCGCCCGCCTGGAGATCCTCGACCTGTCCATGGGCGTCCTCACCGAGCAGGGGGGCGCCGCCCTGCTCACCGGTCAGCCCCTGACGCACCTCAAGAAGCTGGACCTGCACCACAACTACCTCGGTGAGCCCCTGCGCGAGCGCCTCCAGGAGGTACTCGGCGGCGCCGGCGTCACTCTCGACCTCGACCGCGGCCGCGCCGACGAGGACGAGGACGACGGCCGGATCTGGCGCTACGTCGCCGTCGGCGAATAGCGCGTCGCGGACCATGACGGACCAGGCGCCACCGCCGCGCTGGGCGGTCGTCGGCAACCCGGAGAACCGGCGCGTCGCCCTGTTCTCCGGGGCGCTGCGCGACGCCGGGCTGCCCGCGCCACGTGTCGTGCCCTGGACGGATGTCCTGCGCGGCGGCGGCGCGGCCTTCGCCGCCGACGAGATCGTCCGGATCGAGTCGCCCGGGGAGAACGCGGAGGTGGACCGGCTCCTGCGCGGCGCGGGTGACCCCACCCGGGTCGAGGGCGGGGCCCGCTGGTACGCCGCCTTCACGGCGGCCGTCCGCTCGCTGACCGGCGGCCGGCGCCTCGACGACCCCGACGAACTGGCCGTCCTCTTCGACAAGCGGCTCTGCCACGAGACCCTCGCCCGCGCCCAGGTGCCCGTTCCGCGGTCGCCGACCTCCGGCGGCGGCGCTCCGGTGCAAGGCTGGGACGACGTACGGGCCCTGATGGCCGCGCACGGCATGCCGCGGGTGTTCCTGAAGCCCGCCCACGGGTCCTCGGCCTCGGGTGTGGTGGCCGTCGAAACGGCCGGCGGGGGCCGGATCAGGGCGACCACCTCCGTGGAGAGCGCGGAGGGCGGCCGGCTGCACAACTCCCTGCGGGTCCGGCTCCTCACCCGCGAGCCGGAGGTCGCCGCGCTGGTCGACGCCCTCGCCCCCGACGGACTCCACATGGAACGCTGGTGGCCCAAGGCCTCCCTCGGGGACGGGGCGACCGACCTGCGCGTGGTCGTCGTGGCCGGGCGGGCCACCCACGCCGTGGTGCGCACCAGCCGGACCCCCATGACCAACCTCCATCTCGGCGGCCGGCGCGGCGATCTCGCCGCCGTCGTCCGGGCGGCGGGTCCCGCCTGGGCCGAGGCGCTGCGGACCTGCGAGCGGGCCGCGGCCTGCTTCCCGGGCACCCTGTGCGTCGGTGTCGACCTGCTGCCCGCCGTCGGCTGGCGCCGGTTCGCCGTCGCCGAGGTCAACGCCTTCGGCGATCTGCTGCCGGGTCTGACCGGGCTGCCCGGCAACGGCGCCGAGGGCCAGGACACCTACGCCGCGCAAGTGGCGGCCGCCATCCGAAGACACGTACAGCACCACCCTTGAGGAACCACCGTGCACCCGCCTGAGATCCCATCGCTCCCGCTGCCCGACATGAACGAGGTCGTCGGCCGCGACGACCTGCTCCTGCTCACCCTGGACACCCTGCGCCACGACGTCGCCGTCGAACTGGCCGCCGCCGGGCGCATTCCGAACCTGGCCCGGCACCTGCCCGGGGGCGTCTGGGAGGAACGGCACGCTCCCGGCAGCTTCACCTACGCCTCGCACCAGGCGATGTTCGCCGGTTTCCTGCCCACCCCCGCCCGGCCCGGTCCTCATCCGCGCCTGTTCGCCGCCCGGTTCGCGGGCAGCGAGAGCACCGCCGGCCGTACCTACGTCTTCGACACCCCCGACCTGATCTCCGGCCTCGCCGCGGCCGGGTACCGCACGGTGTGCGTCGGCGGCGTCGGCTTCTTCAACAAGCAGGGCGCGCTGGGTGACGTGCTCCCGGGCATGTTCCAGGAGAGCCATTGGGAGCCGTCGTTCGGCGTCGCCTCCCCCACCTCCTTCGAGGCCCAGGTCGAGCGGGCCGAACAGGTCGTCGCCGCGCTCCCCGCCGAACAGCGGCTGTTCCTCTTCGTCAACGCCTCCGCGCTGCACCAGCCCAACTGGTTCCACCTCCCCGGCGCCACCGCCGAGGCGGGCGACACCCGTGCCACGCACGCCGCCGCCCTCGAATACATCGACCGGCACATCGGCCGGCTGCTCACCGCCATGAGCTCCCGCCGCCGGTGCTTCGCCATCGTCTGCTCCGACCACGGCACCACCTACGGCGACGACGGCTACACCGGCCACCGACTCGCCCACCAGGCCGTCTGGACCGTGCCGTACGCCCACTTCTTCCTGGAGCCGTCCGTATGACCGCCCTCGCGCCCGCCCCGACCGCGGCCACCGCACCGCCCGAGATCCGCCCGTACAGCGCCTACGTGTACGCCTACCCCCACAAGACGGCCTACCGCCCGCTGCCCGACCGGCCGGTACTGCGCGACCTGTGGCGCGACGAACGCAAGGACGCCCTCTCCCTCTACCTCCACATACCCTTCTGCGAGGTCCGCTGCGGCTTCTGCAACCTCTTCACCCGCATCGGCGCCCCCGACGGGCTCACCGGCCGCTACCTGGACGCCCTGGAGCGGCAGGCCGTCGCCGTCCGTGAGGCCCTCGGCGACGACGGTCCGGTCTCCTTCGCCAACGCGGCCTTCGGCGGTGGGACCCCCACTTTCCTGACGGCGCTCGAACTGGAACGGCTCTGCGACATCGCCGAGCGGCGGATGGGCGCCGATCTGCGCGCCGTCCCGCTGTCCGTCGAGACCTCCCCCGCCACCGCCACCGCGGACCGGCTCGCCGTCCTCGCCGAGCGCGGGGCCACCCGCGTCAGCATCGGCGTCCAGAGCTTCCTGCCCGACGAGGCCCGGGCGGCCGTACGCCCCCAGCGCCGCGCCGACGTCGAGGCGGCGCTCGGCCGGATCCGCGACGCCGGCGTCCCCGTCCTCAACATCGACCTCATCTACGGCATCGACGGCCAGACCCCCGCCACCTGGCGCACCTCCCTGGACGCCGCCCTGGCCTGGCGTCCCGAGGAGCTGTACCTGTACCCCCTGTACGTGCGTCCCCTCACCGGGCTCGCCCGGCGCACCGCGCTGACCGACCGGGCCTGGGACGAACAGCGTCTGAACCTCTACCGGCAGGGCCGCGACCACCTCCTCGCGCACGGCTACGAGCAGGTGTCGATGCGCATGTTCCGGCTGGCCGGTACGGCGCCCCAGGGACCGGACGACCACGCCTGCCAGACCGACGGCATGATCGGCCTGGGCTGCGGTGCCCGTTCCTACACCTCCGGCCTGCACTACTCGTTCGACTACGCGGTCGAGATGGGCGAGATCCGCGGGATCATCGACGACTACACCGCCACCGACGACTTCAGCCGCGCCGTCCACGGCCGGCCCACCGACGGCGACGAGGCGCGCCGCCGCCACCTCCTGCAGTCGCTGCTTCAGGCTCAGGGCATGCCGGTCGCCGACTACCGGGAGCGGTTCGGCACCGGCCCGCACGAGGACTTCCCCGCCGAACTGGCCGCGTTCGCCGCCCGCGGCTGGCTCGACCAGGGCGGCACGGGCCCGCTCCTGCGCCTCTCCCCCGAAGGTCTCGCCCACTCCGACGCGCTCGGCCCCGAGCTGTTCTCACCGGCCGTACGGGCCGCGATGGCCGCCTACGAGGCCAAGTAGCCGCCGTGGACCTGACCCTGCTCTACCGCGGACCGCTCGCCTCCTGCGACTACGACTGCCCGTACTGTCCCTTCGCCAAGCGGCGTGACACCACGGCCCAGCTGCGCGCCGACCGGGCCGCCCTCGAACGGTTCACCGGCTGGGCGCACTCCCGCTCCGGGGAGGACCGGCTCTCGATCCTGTTCACGCCGTGGGGCGAGGGGCTCGTCCGCTCCTGGTACCGCCGCGCCCTCGTCGACCTCTCGCACCGGCCGCACGTCGAGCGCGTGGCCATCCAGACCAACCTGAGCTGCCGCACGGACTGGCTCGCGGAGGCCGACCCCGCCACGCTCGCCCTGTGGTGCACCTACCATCCGGGGCAGACCCCGTACGACCGCTTCCTCACCAAGCTGCGCGACCTCGCCGACCGGGGCATCCGGCACAGCGTCGGCATCGTCGGCCTCCCCGAGAACCTGGAGCACGCCCGCCGGCTGCGCGCCGCCCTGCCGTCCCACGTCTACCTGTGGGTGAACGCGGCCGACGGCCACACGTACGGCGACGCCGAGGCCGAGACGTGGACCGCCCTCGATCCGTTGTTCCCGTACAGCCGGCACCCGCACCGCTCGGCCGGGCTGCCGTGCCGCACGGGCGAGTCGGTGATCTCGGTGGACGGAGACGGCACGGTCCGCCGCTGCCACTTCGTCCGTGCCGAGCTGGGCAATCTGTACGACGGCTCCTACCGGACCGCGCTCGGCCCCCGTCCGTGCCCGCTGACCACGTGCGACTGCCACATCGGCTACGTCCACCTGGAGACGCTGCCGCTCTACGACGTCTTCGCGGGCGGCGTCCTGGAACGTGTCCCGGCGGCCGGCCCGCCCACGGTGCCCGTGCCCCTCGTCCTCAGGAAGGGCCCGCCGACCGAGCGGCCGTCCGCCCACCGGCCACGACCATCCTGACCGCACGCAGTGCGGCGAGGTCGGTGAGCGGATCGCCGTCGACCACCAACAGGTCGGCCCGCAGTCCGGGCGCCAGTCGGCCGGTGTCGCCGTCGATCCCCAGGGCCCGCGCCGCGCCCGTCGTGGCCAGGTCGAGGATCTCGGCCGGATCGAGCCCGATGTGTCCGAAGAACTCCAGGCTGGAGACGAACCCGTCGAACACGGCGTGCGGGACGCCCGCGTCCGTGCCGGGCAGCAGCCGTACGCCGCGCTCCGCCATCCACCGGAGCCGGCCGAACATCTCCTCGGCCCGCTCACGACCGAACCGCTCGGCGAAACCCCGCCAGTCGGGGCTCGCCGCGGGGCAGACGGCGATACCGCGCGCCGCGATCGCGTCGACCAGGTCCTCACGGACGTCGAACCCGGTCCGCCCCATCCAGGTGCAGTGCTCGATGGTGTCCACGCCGGCGGCCACGGCGGCGGCGATGCCCTCGGTCCCGTGGGCGTGCGCGGCCACCGGCAAGCCCAGGCGCCGCGCCTCCGCCACGATCGATGCCAGCTCCACCGGGGTGAACTGGGCCTGCCAGCTGGGCGGTCCACCCTTGGTGATGCCTCCTCCGGTGGCCATCACCTTGATGAGGTCCACCCCGGCGGCGGCGTTGCGGCGGATCGCCGCGCGGATCGCGTCGACCCCCTCGACCTCGCCGCCCATGAACCAGCAGTGCCCGCCCGGGACGGTCACGGGTGTTCCGGCGGAGAGCAGGCGCGGCCCCGGCACGTGCCCGGCCGCGATCTCGTCCCGCAGCCGCACGGCGAGACCGCCCCGGTCGCCGAGATCGCGTGCGGTGGTCACGCCCGTGGCGAGCAACCGCCCCGCCCGCTCGGCCATCCCGGCGTAGAGCTCGGCGTCCGAGGCGGCCTGGAGGCAGGCCACGGGGTCGGGGCCGGCGTCGAGCGCGAGATGGACGTGGGAGTCGATCAGGCCGGGCAACAAGGTGCCGTCGGGGAAGGCCGATCGGGGCACGTCGGGCCCGGCCTGCGCCTCGACCTCCGTGCGCGGGCCGGCCGCCACGATCCGCCCCCCGTCGTACAGGACGGCCCCGTCGACGGTCACCCGCCCGCCAGGACCCGTCAGCGTCCGCCCCGCCGATACCACTGCCCGCACGATGCTCCTCACGCCGATCCACGTGCCCCCGCCGGCGCTGGGCGCCTCCGGAGATCCCCTCGAAGGTCATCCTCTCCCCGACCCTCGGCCGGGCCGTCACATTCGAGCCGCCGGCGGGCGGGCCGGCAGGACGGGGTGGTCTTCGGCGGCGATGACCGGTTTCCAGGCCCGACTCCACCGGAAGGACGATAAAGTTAGGGTCACCTCACTACGCCCCTCGCAAGGAGACTTCATGCCCGTGGAGCACGCCTTCACCGCATTCGGGCTGCCCGGTGAACCAGGTTCCGAGGAGTTCTGGGCGGCGGCGGGGGCTCCCGCGTCGGTGCCCGCCGACGGCGGTGGTTGGGTGACCCTGTTCCTGTGGCGGGGCTCCGCGGCCCGCATCGGCTTCGAGAGCTGGTCGCCGGAGGTCCCCCTGCGCCGCTGGAACGACACGGACTGCTGGTACGCCGAGGTCCGGATGCCCGCCCGGCTGCGGGTGACCTACCAGTTCCTCGTGGACGGCACCGCGTACGCCGATCCGTTCAACCCGGCCGGGGCGGGCGGTGACCGCTCCGTCGCCGCCACCCCGGACGCCCCGGCCCAGCCGCACTGGGCTGCCCTCGGGGCCGGCGCCGACGCCGTGCTGCCCCTCCCGCGGGCCCGGATCCGCTGGGCGAGCGAGCGGCTCGGTGGGCGGCGGACCGTACGGGTCCACCCGGCGGGCGGCGGCGGACCCGTGGTGCTGCTGCTGGACGGGGACGACTGGCTGTATCTGCACCCGGCCATGACGGCCTTCGACTCCGCCGTCGCGGCCGGCGAGATGCCGCCCGTCACCCTCGTCTTCCTGCCGACGCGGGACCGGGAGGCCGAGTTCGGGTGCGGGCCGGAGCTGTGGGAGGCGGTCCGGGACGAACTCCTGCCGCTGGTCGCGGAGTCCGGCGTACCCGCCGACGTGGGGCGTCCGGTGGTCGCCGGGCAGAGCCTCGGCGGACTGAGCGCGGTGTACGCGGCACTGGAGTTCCCCGACCTGGTGTCCCGGGTCGCCTGCCAGTCGGCGTCGTTGTGGTGGACGCCCGAGGCCGTGAAGTCGGCGGACCCGCTGGGCGGTCCGGTCGGCGGCTCCGTCGCCGCACGGCTACGGGAGCGCCGCCCCGACCTGTCCGGCCTGCGGATCGCCTTCGACGTGGGGGAACACGAGACGCGCATGCTGCCCCACTGCGAGCTGGTCGAGTCCCTGACCGAGCGGGCCGGAGCGAGCGTGCGGACCTCCCGGTCGGCGTCGGCCCACGACCGTGCGGGCTGGCGCCAGGCCCTGCTCCGGGACGTGGCCTGGGCGCTCGGCTGAGCGCGGTCCGGACGGGCGGCTCAACGAGTCGACGGGCCGGCGGGTCGACGGGCCGGCGGGTCGACGGGCCGGCGGCTCAACGGATCGACGGGCCGGCGGGTCAACAGGTCAACGGGCCACCGCCAGGCAGTACTCCGCGTCCCCGGCGAGGAGGTTGCGGTGGGTGTCCTCCGCCGTGATGACCCCGTCGTCCAGGACGAGCACCCGGTCGGCCGCGTCCAGGAGGGCCGGGCTGCTGGTGATCACGACGGTGGTGCGGCCGCGGCGCAGCTTCGCGATGTTGCGGGCGATGAGCTGCTCGGTGACGGCGTCGACGGCCGTGGTCGGATCGTGCAGGACGAGGATGTCGGAGTCGGCGGCCAGCGCGCGGGCCAGGGAGAGCCGTTGGCGCTGCCCGCCGGAGAGGTTGGCGCCGCGGTCGCGGACGCCGTGGTCGAGTCCTTCGCGGTGCAGGGCGACGACGTCGGTCAGCATGGACGCCTCGACGGCCTCGGCGACCGTGCGGCTGGTGCCCGAGGGGTCGATGTTGGTGCGGAGGGTGCCCGCGAAGATCTCCCCGTCGTACGGGTTCACCAGCATGTGCTCGCGGACCGCCTCGATCGACAGCGCGGCGAGCTCCTCCCCGCCGACGCGTACGGCTCCCTCGTACGCGTGCGGCGGGACCTGTACGGCCAGGATCGCGGCAAGGTCGGCGGCCGCACGCGGCCGGTAGACGGCGATCGCCACGAACTCGCCCGCCGGGACCTGGAACTTCAGGTCGCGCAGGGCGCCGTACCGGACGCAGTCGATCTCCAGGTTCCCGCCGGGGGCCGGGCGCTCCGGGCCGTGGGTCGCGACGGGGGGCGCGACCAGTACCAGTGCCATCCGCTCGGCGGACGCGCGGGCCATCATCACGTACTTGGGCATGTCCGAGAACAGCTTCAGCGGTTCCATGATGAATTGGGCGAGCCCCACGGCCATGACGAGTTCCCCGACGGTGATGTCGCCGTTGAAGGCCAACCAGCCGGCCGTCAGGGTCACGCCGACGGCGAGCACCGCGTTGAGGGCCGTCGCGGTGCCGGCGTAGGCGCCGTTCACGCCGGCCACGGTGATCGCCTGGTGCTTGGCCTCCGTGCTGACCTTGCGGTAGGAGCGGAAGGCGGCGTGGTTGCCGCCGAAGCCGTGCAGCGGGCGCAGGCCGGTGATCAGGTCGGCGACCTTCGCGCCCGCCCGGGCCACGCGGGCCTGCTGTTCGCGGGTGCTGGAGCCGATCCGCCTGGACATCACGCTGAGGATGGACAGGATCAGGGCGGTGCCCACGATCACCAGCAGTCCGAGCCGGAGGTCGGCCAGCCCGAGCGCGACCGCCGCGACCAGCACCGCGACGAGTGAGCTGATCAGCAGCGGCACCACCTCGATGATGTCGGCCGTCTGGTCGGCGTCCTCGGTGGCGATGGTCAGCACCTCGCCGGACTTGAGGCCCGCGTCCCTCGCGACGGGCTCCAGGCCGCAGTCCGCGACCCGCACGCGCCAGCGGTGCGCCTCGGTCGTGTTGGCCTTCTGCAGGATGCGCATGCCGAACCGCCACGACAGCGACACGGTCGTGATGATCACGGCCAGTGCGCCGATCGACAGGGCGAGCGCACCGGGGCCGCGGTCCTGCATGGTGTGCTCGACGATCAGGCCGAGCGCGATGGGGAAGGCGGTCTCACCGGCCTGGTACAGGCCCATGAGGATGGTGCCCCAGGTCATGGCGCCGATGTTGCGGCGCAGGGCCGTCCGGAGGATGTCGGACCCCGGTCGGGGCCGCTGCGTGTCAGGAGTTTTCATCGAGGTGGCGGGCAATCATCTCGGGGGTTCGCAGGGTGAACAGATCACGGACCGTGATCACAGGACCGTACTCCCGGCGGAGGAGGCCGATCAGCCGCACCGCCAGCATGGAGTGTCCTCCCAGGGACACGAAATCGCTCAACGCGCTCACCTCGTCGTCGTCCAGGTCGAGTGCTTCGGCGAAGAACTCGCAGACCACGGTCTCGGTCTCGGTCTCCGGTCCGCGCTCCGCCGCCGTGGTCAGCGTGCCGAGCGGCCTGGCCTCCGGCAAGGCCTTGGTGTCCGCCTTTCCGTTCACCGTCAGCGGGATGCGGTCGACCTGGGCGTAGTGCGTCGGACGGAGGAAGTCCGGCAGCGCCGCGCCCACCTCGGCGGCGACCGCCGCCAGGTCCGGGCCGCCGGGGCCGCCGAGGACGACGTAGGCGGCCAGCCGGTAGGCGCCGTCGACCTGCGGGTCGGGCTGGGCGACCGCGGCGACGAAGCGGACCGCCGGGTGTGCGGCGAACGCGGCCTCGACCTCGCCGAGTTCGACGCGGTGGCCGCGGATCTTGACCTGCTGGTCGGTGCGGCCCAGGTAGGCGATGTTCCCGTCGGGTCGTCGGGCCACCAGGTCCCCGGTGCGGTACATGCGGTCGCCGGGTGCGCCGAACGGGCAGGCGACGAACCGGTCCGCGGTCTGGGCGGGCTGCCCGAGGTAGCCGCGCGCGATCCCGATGCCCGCCACGTACAGCTCGCCCTGGACTCCGTCCGGCAGCGGCCGCAGCCACGGGTCCAGGACGAACACGTCCGTGTTGTCGATGGCCACGCCGACCACCGGGTCCTGGCATTCGAAGGTGCCGACGCCCAGGGTGTTGATGGTGTACTCGGTGGGTCCGTACAGGTTGTAGCCGGCCGTGCCCTCGGTCTCGGCGAGCCGCTGCCACAGGGTCGGGGTGACGGCCTCGCCGCCCAGCAGCACCAGCGCCGGCCGCCGCTCGGGGTGGTCGAGCAGGCCCTCGGCCACCAGTTGCTGCGCGTAGGTCGGGGTCACGTTGATGACGTCGATCCCGTGCTCCAGGCAGTACTCGACCAGGCGCGGGGCGTCGCGGCGCAGTTCCTCGTCGCAGATGTGCACCTCGTGGCCGTCGGCGAGCCAGAGCAGTTCCTCCCACGACATGTCGAAGGCGAAGGACACGGTGTGGGCGATGCGGAACACGCGGTGGTCGTGCTCGGCCAGCACCGGCTCGAAGATCCGGCGCTGGTGGTTGATCAGCATGTTGGTGAGCCCCGCGTATTCGGTGACCACACCCTTCGGCCGGCCGGTGGAGCCGGAGGTGTAGATCGTGTACGCGGGGTGGCGCAGGCGGTCCGGGTCGTCGGGTGCGAAGGTCACGAACGGTTCCGCATCGGGCAGGGGCCGGTCCAGTTCGATGAGGTCGCCGGTCAGCCGGGGGGCCACGGCGCTCACGGTGAGGGTCACGTCCGGGCGGGCGTCCGCGACGATGGCGGCGATCCGTTCGTCCGGATGGTCGAGCTCCAACGGCACGTAGGCGGCGCCCACGCGTAGTACGGCGAACAGCGCCACGATCGAGTCGAGGGAGCGCGGGACGGCGAGGGCCACCGTCGTCCCGGGTCCGATGCCGCGTGCGGCGAGTACTCCCGCGAGGTCCCGGCTGCGGTCGCGGAGCAGGCCGAAGGTCATGCTCGCGCCGTGGGCGACGAGCGCGACCCGCGACGGATCGCGGTCGGCCGCCCGGTCGAACCGGTCGACGACGGTGTCCGTGCCGACCTCCGTGCGGGCGGCGGGCACCGGCTCGGGTCCCGCGCCCGGCAGCGCGCCCACCGGCCCGGTGGAGCGGGCCAGGTCCGCGAGCACCCGCAGGTAGTCGTCGAGGAGCGCGCGGGCGGCCGCGGTGTCGTGGTCGCGGTACTCCAGCTTGATCGTGAGCCGGTCGCCGGGGGTGACGACCCAGGTGAACGGGTAGTGCGTGGAGTCGTCGGCCCGTACCGCGGTGATGCCGTGCCGGGCGTTCATCTCGGCGAAGGCGTCCATGTCCAGGAAGTTCTGGAGCACGAACAGGTTGTCGAACAGGGTGTCGTGGCCGCCTGCCCGCTGGATCTCGCCGAGCCCGAGGTGCTCGTGCTCCATCGCCTCGACCCGGGCCGCCTGTACGGCCGTCAGGTAGTCCCGGACGGTGTCGTCCGGCCGGGCCCGCGTCCACATGGGCACGGTGTTGAGCAGCACGCCGACGACCTCGGAGAGGTTCTCGCCCTCGCGGCCGGAGACGGTCACGCCGAACACCGCGTCGGAGCGGCCCGTGCGGGCGCCGAGCAGGAGGCCGAACGCGCCGGTCAGTACCGAGTTGAGGGTGACGCCGTGCGTGCGGGCGAGGTCCCGCAGCAGCTGCGACTCCTCGGCGGTGAGGGCGTGCACGAGGGTCCGGGGCAGGTCGTCGACCAGGGCCGGCGCGGGTCCGGCGAGCAGCGTCGGTCCGGGCAGGCCGGTCAGGTGCTGGGCCCAGAAGCGTTCCGAGACGGCCGGGTCCTTGGCGTCGAGCGCCCGAGCGTAGTCCTCGAAGCCTGGTGTCGCCGGGACCGCGGGCGTCAACTCGCCCGCGACGGCGGCCTCGTAGGCGTCGAACAGGTCGCGCAGGACGATCTCGCGGGACCAGCCGTCCCACAGCAGCAGGTGGTAGCTCAACAGGAGGCCGTCGCGGTCGCCCGGCAGCCGCACCACGGTCAGGCGGATCAGGGGCGGCTCGCCGGGTTCGAAGCCGGTGTCGCGGTCGCGGGCGAGCAGGGCCTCGATCTCGGCGTCCGTCGCCAGGTCGAGCGTACGGACGCCGACCCGCCGGCCCGCGCCCAGGACCTGGACGGCCGTGCCGTCGTCGTCGGTGGTGAAGCCGGCGCCCACGACCGGGTGCCGGGCGATCACCCAGGCCATGGCCTCGGCCAGCGCCTCGGTGTCCAGGCGCCGGTCGAAGGTGAACCAGCTCTGCGCGACGTAGTGTCCGGCCGGACCGGCCAGCTGCGCCTGGAAGAACAGGCCGCGCTGGAGCGGGGTGACCGGCGCGGTGCGCTCGGCGGTCGTGGCGGCGACCGCGATGTGTTCCAGGGCGGCACGCCAGTGCTCGGTGAGCGAGTCGGGTACGCCCTCGGCGAGGGTGAAGACCGCGTGCAGGCTTCCGGTGGCCGCGTCCGTCCAGGCGTTGACCTCGACGGCGTACGGGCTGCCCTCGTCCACGCCGGTGAGGTGCGGGGCCTGTGATGCGCCGCCCCGGCCGAGGTAGTTGAACAGCACCTGCGGGCGGGCGGTCAGCAGCGGGGCCGTCTGCGGGTTGAGGTACCGCAGGCCGCCGTACGCGACGTGCGCGCGCTCGTCCGGCTGGCGGGCGGCGACCTCGTGGGCCGCGGCGACGGGGTCGGTGTGCGCCGTGAGCCGGACCGGAGCGATGGCGGTGAACCAGCCGACGGTACGGGTGTAGTCGTGGTGCGGCGACGCCGGGACGCGGCCGTGTCGCTCCAGCTCGATCGCGAGATCGGTGGGCGAGGGCTGGACGTGGGTCAGCGCGGTGCGCAGCGCACCGCACAGCAGCTCGGTGAGGCCGAGGCCGAGTGCGGCGGGCGCGGTCCGTGTCACGTGGTCGCTGACCTCGGGTGCGAGGACGACCGTGGTCTCGCGCGGCCGCTCGGCCACGGGCAGCAGCGGGGGCGCCTGGAGGGTGGTGATCCACTGCCCGAGGTCGTCGCTCTCGTGGGCGGACCGGTCGGCCAGGGCCCGCGCGTACGCGGCGTAGGAGGTGGTGGGTGGGGCGAGCGGGGTCCCGCGCAGAGCGGCGGCGAGGTCGTCCAGCAGGATCAGCCAGGAGACGGCGTCGACGGCGAGGTGGTGCACGGTGACCACGAGGGTCCGGGACTCCTCCAGCCAGGTGAAGGCGATGACCTCCCCGGACTCGGGGTCGAGCCGTCCGGCCGCCTCGTTCGCCGCGGCCGTCGCGTCGGGCGCGGCGCCGGGTACGACGGTGACCGGGCGGGCGGGTTCGGTGCGCAGGGCCCACACACCGTGTTCGGTACGCAGACGCAGGCGCAGGGCCGGGTGGGCGGCGACGACGGCGTTCGCGGCGCGCTCCACGTCGGCGAGGCCGGTGCCCTCGGGCGCGGCCAGGGTGCGGGCCTGGGCGAACCGGGCGAGGGATCCGCCGAGTTCGCGTCGGCGCAGGATGATCGGGGTCGGTGTCAGCGGGCCGTCCTCGACGGGTGCGGCCGGGGCGGGCGCGGCGGCCGGCGGGGTGCTCGTCGCCAGGTGCTCGGCGAGC
This sequence comes from Streptomyces sp. NPDC048331, assembly GCF_043201215.1. NCBI lineage: Bacteria > Bacillati > Actinomycetota > Actinomycetes > Kitasatosporales > Streptomycetaceae > Streptomyces > Streptomyces sp. NPDC048331. The sequence goes on from NZ_JBICYT010000003.1 coordinate 395,299, forward strand.
GCGCGCGGGGTCCTGAGCAGGAACACGTCCCGGGGGGCGACGGCGAGGCCCAGTGCCCTGGCCCGGTTGACGACGGTGATGGCGAGGATGCTGTCGCCGCCGGCCCGGAAGAAGTCGCTGTCGGCGTCGACGGCGGTGCCGGGCAGGGTCTCGGTGAAGATGTCGACCAGTGCGGTGAGCGCGGCGCCGGACGCGGCCGCGGCCACGGCGTGCGCTACGGGGTGCGCCGCGGCGTGCGACGTGGCCCGTGCGGTCAGGGCCGCGCGGTCCAGTTTGCCGTTGACGGTCAGCGGCAGGGCGTCGACGGGCAGGACCAGGCCGGGCACCATGTGGACGGGGAGCTTCGGGGCCAGCAGTGCGGCGAGGGTGGTGACGTCGAGGGGGACCCGGCTCACGACGTGCGCGACCAGGTGGTCCGCGCTGTCGGCGACGGTGACGGCCACGTCGACCACACCGTCGAGTTCCCGGATCGCGGACTCCACCTCGCCGAGCTCGATGCGGAAGCCCTTGAGCTGCACCTGGTCGTCCGCGCGGCCGGTGAACTCCAGTTCGCCGTCGAGCGTACGCCGGGCGAGGTCGCCCGTGTGGTACATCCGTGAGCCGTCGCCCGCGAACGGGTCCGCGACGAACCGTCCCGCGGTGAGGGAGGGCCGGCCCAGGTAGCCGAGGGAGAGCTGGTCGCCGGCGACGTAGATGGCGCCCACCCGGCCCGGCGGGACGGGGCGAAGCCGGTCGTCGAGCAGGTAGGTGACGAGGCCGGGGATCGGGCCCCCGATGGGGCTGGCGTCGTCGCCGGCGCGGAAGTCCTCGTCGGTCAGGACCCGGTGGGTGACGTGCACGGTGGTCTCGGTGATGCCGTACATGTTGACCAGCTCGGGCGAGGCCGTCCCGTGCCGCTCGACCCAGCCGCGCAGCCGTCCGAGGTCCAGGGCCTCGCCCCCGAAGATGATCCGGCGCAGGGCGGTGGCGGGCTCGTCGGCGTGCCGATCGGCCTCGATGAACCGGTAGAAGGCCGACGGGGTCTGGTTGAGGACGGTCACCCGGCGCTCGCGCACCAGGCGGTGGAAGTCCACGGGTGAGCGGGTGAGTCCGTAGTCCGGCACGAGCAGTTCGGCGCCGTGGGCCAGCGCGCCCCACAGTTCCCACACCGCGAAGTCGAAGGAGTACGAGTGGAACTGGACCCACACGTCGTGCGGGCCGAAGTCCATGTCGGGCCGGGTGTTCGCGAGCAGGGTCACCACGGCGGCGTGCGGGACGACGACGCCCTTGGGCCGGCCGGTCGACCCGGACGTGTAGATGACGTACGCCGGATCGTGCGGGTCGGGCACGGGCACGTCGGCGGGATCAGGGGTGACCCGGGCGTTCCGGGCGTCGTCCGGCGGTGGCTGCTCCCCCTGTACGAGGACCCTGGCGGGTACGCCCGCCCGCGCCAGCAGCCGCGTGAAGCGGTCCCGGTGCTCCCGGTCCACGAGGACCACCTGCGGGGTCGCGTCGGCGAGGACGTACTCCAGCCGTGCGTCCGGGTAGGCGAGGTCCAGCGGTACGTAGGCACCGCCCGCGGTGACCACGGCGACGAGGGCGACGACCTGTTCGAGGGAGCGCGGGACGGCTACGGCGACCCGTTCGCCCGGTCGGACGCCGGCGGCGCGCAGGACCGCGGCCAGCTCGTCCTTCGCGTCGGCCAGTTCGCCGTAGGTCAGTGACCGGGTGCCGCCGTCGAGGGCGCACTGGGTCACGGCGGTGGCGGCGGGATCGCGGTGCGCGGCGGCGTCGAACAGCCCGCCCAGCGTCGTCGGGGTGATGCGTGCGGGGGCCCGGGTGCCGGTGGCCGCCAGGTCGTCGACGAGGTCGTCGGGCCGGGTGAGCAGGCCGGTGAGGGTGCGGGTGAAGGTCCGCAGGATCGTCCGGGCGGTCGACTCCCGCACCAGCGCGCCGTCGTGGATCAGGTTGAAGCGTGGCCGGCCGTCGAGGGAGCGCTCCACCACGAGGGTCAACGGGTAGTGCGGCGCGCCCTCGTTCACGATGTCGCCGATGACGAGGGTGTCCTCGGGCCCGCGCAGGGCGGCGACGTCGGTCGCCACGTCGAAGACCACCAGGGTGTCGAAGAGCGGGCCGGCGCCGCGCAGGCGACTGATGCGGGCGAGCGAGACGTGCTGGTGCGCCAGCACCGCGCTCTGGTGGTCCCGTACCGAGGCGAGCAGGTCACGTGCCGTGGTGGTGGCGTCCCACCGCGCGCGTACGGGGATCGTGTTGATGAACAGACCCACCATGTCCTCGATGCCGGGCACGTCCGCGTCGCGCCCGGACACCGTGGAGCCGAAGACGACGTCCTTGTCCTGCAGGAGCCCGCCGAGCGTCGCCGCCCAGGCGCTGTGCACGGCCACGCTGAGCGGGACGCCGGCGGACCGGGCGGCCTCGTCGATGTCGCCCTCGGGCGAGGTGACGGTGTCGGCGAAGCGGTCGGACGGAGTGTGGCCCTCGGCGACCAGCGAGGGGCCGGGCAGTCCGGCGAGCTGTTCGCTCCACACCCGGTCGCTCTCGTTCTCGTCGCGTTCGACGAGCCGGCGTACGTAGTCGCCGAAGCCGCCGATCACGTGCACGGAACCGGGCGCGTGGTACTCGGTCAGCAGCGCGCGGAGCATCGGCGGCACCGACCAGCCGTCGGCGATGATGTGGTGCACGGTCTGCACCAGGACGCCGCGGCCGGCGCCGGTGCGGATCAGTGTGTACCGCATCAGCGGGCCGCTCGCCAGGTCGAACCCGGCGCGCCGGTCGCGCTCGGCGAGCTCGCGGATCTCCTCGTCGGTGCTGCCGGGGCGGTCCAGGGTGGTGAACGGGGCCTGGGCCTCGGCCTCCAGTACGGAGACCACGCGGCCGTCGGCGAGGGCCGTGAACCGGGCGGCGAGGTTGGGGAAGAGCGTGAGCAGGCGGGTGGCGGCCGCCGCCAGCCGGTCGGCGTCCACCTCCCCCTCCAGGGTCAGCAGTTGCTGCTCGACGTAGCTGCCGGTGGAGTCGTCGTCGAAGACCGAGTGGAAGTAGAGGCCCTCCTGGAGCGGGGTCAGCGGCAGGATGTCCCGCAGCGTGGGCCCGTCCAGCTCGTCGACGTCGGCCTGGGTGAGCGCGGGTACGGCGAAGTCGACGGGCGAGTGGCCGCCGAGGCCGAGGGCGGCCAGGTCGAGGGTGGCCAGTGCGGCGAGCCCTGCCAGGGCCTCTCGGAAGTACCGGCCGATCGTCTCGATGTCCTGGTCGGTGAAGAGCCCGTCGGGCCAGGAGAGGGTGGTGACCAGTGCGTACGCACCGCCGGCCGACGCGGGTTCGGCGATCGCGTTGAACTCCAGGGCGCGCGGCAGCCGCATCCCGGGGTCGCGCTTCTCACCCAACTGCCCTGTGGTGTGGGCGAGTTCCCAGTCGTTGGCGGATCCGGCATCGAACCGGCCCAGGTAGTTGAACAGCACCTGGGGCGCGGGCGTGTCGAAGGCGGCGCCGGCCAGGTAGCGCAGGGCGCCGTAGGACAGGCCGTTGCTCGGTACCCGGGCGAGGTCCTCCTTGACCGCCTTGAGCGCGGTGATCAGGTACGTGGGCGCGGTGAGGTCGGTGGCCGCGCCGGGGTCGACGGTCACCGGGAAGAGGGTGGTGAACCAGCCGACGGTCCGGGAGAGTTCCGGCTCGAAGCCGGCGGAGTCCGCCACATGGCGTCCTTCGCGGCCGTGGCCCTCCAGTTCGATGTGGGCGAACGTCTGGTCCTGGCCGAGGCCGCGGCGCCACCGGGCGAGGGTGACGGCGAGGGCGGTCAGCAGCACGTCGTTGACCCCGGCGTGGAACCTCGCGGGCACCTCGCCCAGCAGCGCGGCCGTGATCTCGGGGTCGACCGAAAGGGTCGTCATGCGTTCCCGGGCGACGGTGTCGGTGGGGGCCGGCGCGCGCCGGCCCAGCGGGGCGTCCTGCCCCGGCAGGGCGCGCCGGAAGTAGGCGAGGTCGCCGTCGAACCCCGCGCGTTCCAGCAACTGTGTCCAGCGCCGGAACGACGTGCCGACCGGGGGCAGGTCGATCGGCGCGCCCGAGACGTGCCACCGCCACGCGGTGGCGAGGTCCTCCATCAAGATCCGCCAGGACACGCCGTCGATCACCACGTGGTGGGCGACGAGGACCAGTTGGCGCGCGGCACGGCGCCAGACGGCGCGCAGCATCACGCCGTTCTCCGGGTCCAGCCCGTCGGTGGCGAGCGCGACGCACGCGTCGAGCGGTCGGTCGCTCTCCTGCCATCCCGCCGCCGCGCGGTCGGCCTCCGGGATCTCGAAGCTCCAGCGTTCGCCGCGGATCAGCTTGGCGCGCAGCATGTCGTGCCGGGCGACCACGGCGGTGAGGACGGCGTCGAGCGCTTCGGCGGTCAGGTTCGCCGGGGTGTTCAGCACCACCGACTGCACGAAGCCGTCGATGGCGTCCGTGGTCTCGCCGAGCCACTGCACGACGGGCGAGCCCACGACCGTACCGGTGGCGACGTCGCCGTGGTCCACGGCGGCGGCCTCGCGGTCCGCGACGGCCGCCAGCGCGCCCACGACGCTGTGGGTGAAGATCTGGCGGGCGGTGACGTGGAGGCCCGCTTCGCGCAGGGCGCCGAGCAGGGAGATCGCCAGGATGCTGTCGCCGCCGAGCTGGAAGAAGTCCTGGTCGACGCCGACCGCTTCGCGCCGCAGCACCGTCGCGACCGCCGCGCACACCAGGCGCTCGTTCTCGGTGACCGGCGGGGCGAGGGCGCCGGCGCCGGTGGCGGGCTCCGGCAGGGCGCCCCGGTCGAGCTTGCCGTTCGCGGTGAGCGGGAACTCCTTCATCACGACGATGTGGGCGGGCACCATGTACTCCACCATGTGGCCGGTGGCCCATTCCTTGACCTCGTCGGCGCGCAGGTCCTCGTTCCCGGTGGCGGGGATGACGTAGCCGACGAGGTAGGTGCCGCCGGCCGTGTTCTTCTTCGCGACGACGCAGGTGTGGCGTACCGCGGGGTGCTCGGCGAGGCCGACCTCGACGTCCTCGATCTCCAGCCGCATGCCGCGGATCTTGATCTGGTTGTCGGCGCGGCCGAGGAAGTCCAGGGATCCGTCGGGGGCGAAGCGGGCGAGGTCGCCGGTGCGGTACAGCCGGGATCCGTCGGTGGCGAAGGGGTTGGCGACGAACCGGGAGGCCGTCAGGCCGGGGGCGCCCACGTATCCGCGCCCCAGCAGGAAGCCGCCCACGTACAGCTCGCCGCCGACCCCGATCGGGACCGGGCGCAGCTCGTCGTCCAGCACGTACAGCTGGGTGTTGGGGTTGGGCTTGCCGATCGAGGTCGACAGGCGTTCCGCGGCGCCCCGGTAGATCACGTGCGAGACGCCGATCGTCGTCTCGGCCGGGCCGTAGCCGTGGTACATGGGTATGTCGAGCCGGGTGCGGAAGCGCTCGTACAGCTCCGGGGTCAGCACCTCGCCGCCGCACCACACGTGGCGCAGGCTGTCGAGCCGTCCGGAGTCGCCGGCGATCTCCAGCAGTACGTCCAGCATGGACGACACGAGGTAGGTGAAGGTGACGCGCTGCTCGGCGATCACGCTCAGCAGGTGGTGCGGGTCGCGCTCGCCGCCGGGCCGCAGGACCACCAGCCGGCCGCCGCACACCAGCGGCAGGAAGATCTCGTTGATGGAGATGTCGAAGGACAACGGCGCCTTGAACAGCGAGGCGTCGTCGCGGCCGAATCCCAGGATCTCGTCGACCTGCCACAGCAGGCGCTCGCTGATGGCCTCGTGGCGGATCATCGCGCCCTTGGGCCGGCCGGTCGAGCCGGATGTGAAGATCACATAGGCGAGGGCGTCGCCGGGGGCGGTGACCCCGGTCCCGGTGCCGGGGTAGGTGCCGAACCGCCAGTCGCCGAGGTCGACCGGGACGGCTTCCGGTTCGTCCGGGGCGTGTTCGCCCGAGTCGTTGAGCTGGAGGACGACGCCTGCGTCGGCGATGACGACGGAGCGGCGGGCGGCGGGCCACCGCGGGTCGAGCGGGACGAACGCGGCGCCCGCCTGGAGCACGCCGAGCAGGCCGATCACCATGGCGGCGGAGCGGTCCAGGGAGATGGCGACGACCTGTTCGGCCGTGATGCCGCGTTCGATCAGGTGGTGGGCCAGCTGGGCGGAGAGCTCGGCCGCCTGGCGGTAGGTCAGGGAGCGGTGTTCGTCGACGACGGCGACGGCGTCCGGTCGTAGGCGTGCCTGCTCGCGGAACATCTCGACGACGGTCGGGCGGATCCGGTCCGCCCCGGTGTCGTTCCACCGGGCCAGGGTCGCGAGTCGCTCCGCGACACCGGACGGGCCGATGGTGGACAGGGCCCGGTCCGGGAAGTCGGCCAGGTCGTCCAGGGCGAGCTGCGCGTCGGCCCGTACGACACCTTCCGGGAGGATGATGCTGCGGCCGTCCGGGCCGTGCGGGCCGACCTCCCAGCCGGTCGTTCCCGCGCCGCCGTTGTCCGCCCAGCCGAGGACGTCGGCGAACAGGGTGCTCGGGCTGAGTTCCAGGCCTTCGGGACTGCGGCCCGTCGCCCAGTAGGCCAGTCCGATGGCGCATGCCCGGGCGATGGTCGTGTCACCGTAGTCGCCGGCCCGCCGGCGCACATCGGCCAGGCGGGTGGGAGAAAGCAGCACGAGACGAGCGGTCGATTCCGTCATCGGAGGCTCAACGCCCTTTCCAGATCGATATGTTGACCCAACCGAAACAAGGGCTGCCTAGCTGCCTTCGCGCCAGGCCCGCCACAGTCGTGCGTAGCGGCCGCCCAGGGCCACCAGTTCCTCGTGCGTCCCCTGTTCGACGACGCGACCCGCGTCCAGTACGGCGATCCGGTCGGCCGCCATCGCCTGGGTGAGTCGGTGTGCCACGAACAGCGTGGTCCGGCCCGCGCACGCGGCGAGCACGGCCCGTTCGAGCTCGGCCGCGCCCTCGCTGCCCGCCTCCGCCGTGGATTCGTCGAGCACGACCACGGGGGTGCGGCCCAGCACCAGTCGGGCCAGGGCGACGTGGGCGACCTTGGTGACGTCGAGGCGTTCACCGCCTTCGCCGACGAGCGTGTCCAGCCCGTCGGGCAGCGCGTCGACCCAGTTGTCGGCGCCGACCGTGCGCAGGGCGTCCAGCAGTTGGGCTTCGGTCGCCTCCGGCGCGGCCAGGCGCAGGTCCTCGGCGAGCGGACCGGAGAAGACGTGCGTCTCCTGGGTCAGGATGCTGACCAGGGCGCGCGCCCCGGCCTCGTCGAGGCCGGCGAGGTCGGTGGACCCTATGCGCACCGATCCGCTCTGCGGGGTGCCGATGCCCGCGATCAGCGCGGCCAGGGTGGACTTGCCCGCCCCCGTCGCCCCGACCAGGGCGAGCGAGGTGCCGGCCGGGATGCTGAGGTCGACGTCGCGGACGACCGGTTCCTCGGAGTCGGGGTAGCGGTACGTCAGCCCCGACACCTCGACCGCCACGGGCCGCGGAGCGTCCGCCGTGCCCGCCACGGTGAGGGCGCCCACCAGCCGGTCCTCCGCCTCCTCCTCCAGCACGCCGACCAGGCGGGTCAGGCTCGCTCCCGACTTCTGCGCCTCGTCGAAGGTGAACATGATGGAGCCGAGGGGCGTGAAGAGGCGGTGGAAGAGCAGCGGGGCCGCCGATACCTCGCCGAGGGTGGCGGCGTCGGCCTCCAGCAGGGCGTACCCGACCACGATGATCAGGGTGAGCCCGATGAACTCGGCGCGGTTCTCCCGGCCGACGAACCGGCCGAAGAGCCGGAACACCTCGATGCCGAGGTCGCGTACCCGCCAGGACTCCTGGGTGACCTTCTCGCGGACGGCCCCTTCGAGGCGGTAGGCCCGGACCGTGTCGATCCCGTTCAGTCCGCTGATCAGGGCCTGGGCTCGGTCGGCCTGGGCCGCCCGCTGCTTCTGGTAGAGCGGGGCGGATCGGGGCAGGTACCAGCGCAGGGCCAGGCCGTACGCGGGCAGCGCGCAGGCCCCGGCCAGTCCGAGCCGCCAGTCCAGGCCGAACATGCCGAGCGTGGCGATGACGACCAGCACGCCCGCCGAGAAGACGGTGGGGACGGCCGTCCGGATGCCCTTGGAGAGCACGGCCACGTCGTCGCCGACCCGGGAGAGGACGTCTCCCCGGCCGACCTGCTCGATCCGGGCGCTCGGCATCCCGAGCACCGCTCGGACCGCGCCTTCGCGCAGCCGGGCGAGCAGGTCCGCGCCGAGCCGCCCGATGAGGTAGGTCGACAGGGCGGTGGCCGCCGCGCCGAGCAGCGCGGCGGCCACCATCACCACCCCGGTGGTGACCAGGATCGAGCGCGGTCCGCCCGCGACCACCCCGTCGACGACCCGGCCGAGCAGGAGGAGCGGGAGTACTTGGAGGGCTGCCCCCGCCACCGTGGTGAACACGGTGGCGAAGGTCAGCCACGGCACCTCGCGGCAGTGCGCCACGACCCAGCGGGTGGCCTCGCGTCCACTCGTCGTGCGCAGGGTCGACGGGGCGACGCGCGTGGCGGTGATGCTCACACCTGACCGACCGACTTGACGAGTTCGTCGATCGCGTACGGCAGGGAGAGCAGGGTGCCCTGGGACATGGCCGCGCCGACGGCCGGGCCCTCGCTGTCGAGGAGGTAGGAGACCTTGCCGTTCTTGACCGCGTTCAGGTTGGTGAACAGCTGGAACTTCTTGAGGGCTTCCTGGTCCGCCTTGTCGGCGATGACGAAGATGCGGTCGACGTCGACGAGGTCCATGCGCTCCGGGGAGAGCGTGGTGTAGAACTTTCCGTCGGCGATCTTGTCGATCTCGGTCTGACCCTTGTAGCCGATGCCCGTCACCAGTCGGCCGCGCACGTCGGTGGTGGTGAACGGGGCCACCGAATCCTTGTACCAGGACAGCGGGACGGCGGTCTGGTTCGCGAACTCGGGGTGCGCCTTCTTGGCCGTGTCGAGCTTGTCCTGGATGCCCTTCACCAGTTCGGTGCCCTTGGCCTCCTGGCCGAGGGCCTTGCCGATGTGGACGGCGTTGTCCTGCCAGGGGGCGCTGAACGGCTCCTTCTCCGCCTTGGTGCGGCCCACGGTGGGGGCGATCTTGGAGAGCTTCTCGTAGCCGGCCTGGTCGATCTCGGAGTACACCGCGATGATCAGGTCCGGCCGGAGGGCCGCGATCTTCTCGTAGTTCGGGCCTGCGTCACCGTTGTTCATGATGACCTCGGGACGGGTGTCGCCCCACTTCTCCTTCACCCACGGCCACTGGGTGTTGATGTCGGGGGAGGTGCCCGGCGGGTTCGGGTACTGGTCGACCATGCCGACCGGCTTGATGCCGAACGCCAGGATGGCCTGGTCGTCGGTGTAGCCGACCGAGACGACCCGCTTGGGTGCCTTCTTCACCTCGGTCGACCCGAAGGCGTGCTCCACGGTGACCGGGAAGGCGCCCCCGGCGGTCGGGGCACCGTCGCTCTTCTTGTCAGCCTGGTCCGCCGAATCGGAACCGCATCCGGCCAGGAGGCCGACACCGAGGGTCGCGACGGAGACTCCGGCCGCCAACCGCTGCCAGGGCTTCATACGTGTCGATCGATGGAAAAGCATCCGAAATCCCTTGCTTTCGTGCCGTCCATTGCAGTTCCGCCCGAGGGCAGCCAAACCCTACCGCGCCTAAGTGAGGCTAGCCTAGCCTTACTTGCGCCGTAACTTTGTTTGATCTAGGGGGTGTGCACGTGCGCGCGTCCGATGGGCACGATGAGCGGCCGATCCCCGACCGGATCGTCGATCACCTTGGCGCGCAGCCCGAACGCCTCGTACAACAGCTCGGCGGTGATCACGTCACGGGGGTGACCCTGCGCGAGGATCGAACCGGCCTTCATCACGATGAGGTTGTCGCTGTAGCGCGTGGCCAGATTGAGGTCGTGCAGCACCAGGACCACGGTGCATCCCGACTCGTGGAGGTCGTCCACGAGGTCGAGCACGTCGATCGCGTGCGCCAGGTCGAGATACGTGGTCGGCTCGTCCAGCAGGAGCAGGTCGGTGCCCTGAGCCAGCGTCATCGAGATCCAGACCCGCTGCCGTTGTCCGCCGGACAGCGCGTCGACCGGGCGGTCGGCCAGGTCGGAGACCCCCGTCATCGCCAGGGCCCGCGCCACGACCTCCGCGTCGTCGGAGGACCACTGCCGCAGCCAGCTCTGGTGCGGATGGCGTCCCCTGGCGACGAGGTCGGACACCGTGAGCCCCTCCGGCGCCACCGGAGCCTGCGGCAGCAGGCCGAGCTTCTTGGCCACGTCCCGGGTCCTGAGCCGGCCGATGTCCTCTCCGTCGAGCACGACCGATCCGCTGGTCGGTTTGAGCAGCCGGGAGAGGGTCCGCAACAGGGTGGACTTCCCACAGCCGTTGGATCCGATGATCGTGGTGATCACCCGGGGCGGGATCGACACGTGGAGATCGTCGATGACGACGCGGCCGCCGTAGCCGACCGTGACCCCTCGGGCCGCCAGCCGTACGGCCTCGGCCTCGGCCTCGTCGGACTCGATTCCGGCGATCTGCGATGCGGCCACAACTCCCCCTGGGGTAGGCATGTCTGAAGAGCCCGAAGAGGTATCGAGCCCTCGGCTAGCGCAGGTTGGCCCGCACCAGCAGATGGATGAGGAAGGGGCCGCCGATCACGGCGGTCACCACCCCCACCGGGAGGGTGATCGGCAGTGCCGTACGGGCCACCAGGTCCGCGCCGATCAGCAGCAGGGCCCCGACCATCCCCGAGGCAGCCATCGGCGGTGTCGGGCACTTCGCCAGCCGCATCGCCACCTGGGGCGCCACCAGCGCGACGAACGGCACCGGGCCGGCCGCACTCACGGCCACGCCGGCCAGCAGCACCGCGCACAGCAGCAGCACCGCACGGACCCTCGTGTACCGGACGCCGAGCCCCGCGGCCACGTCGTCGCCGAGGTGCAGCGGCTTGAACTGGAAGGCGACCACCGTCACGACGGCCATCAGGGCCAGGGTGCACCACAGCGCCACGCCCACGTCGTCCCACGACCGGTTGTCGAGCGAGCCGACCAGCCAGGCCTGGGCCCGGGCGACGTCCCGGATGTCGGCCGTGACCAACAGCCAGGTCGTGATCGCCTCCATCACGGCGCTCACCGAGATGCCGATGAGGATGAGCCGGAAGCCGTCGATCCCTCGACGCCAGGCCAGGAAGTAGACGAGGAGACCCGTGCCGAGCCCGCCGGCGAGCGCCGCCCCGGACAGACCCACGGAGTTGACGACCGCGGCGGCGGTCCCGCCCGACACCGTCACCAGGAAGACCGCGACCGCGCCCGCGCCCCCGGTGATCCCCAGGATGTCCGGACTGGCCAGCGGATTGCGCGCGATCGACTGGGTGATCGCCCCCGAGACCCCCAGCGCGACGCCCACCACGAGACCGGCGAGGGCCCGCGGCATCCGCAGGTCCATGATCACGAACCGGTCGACCTGCTCGCCCCCGCCCGCGATCGTGGCGATCACGCGGGACAGGTCGATGGGGAAGTCCCCGACGCCGATGGACACGCAGAACACGAGGAAGGTCGCCGCCGCCAGCAGCAGCGTGACGCACACGACCCAGGGCCGCCAGACGAACGAGACGGGGCCGAGCCGCACGCCCGGCGTCACCGATGCCTTCACCTCGGTCCCGGTCATGCGCTCTTGAACTTTCCGCGCCACACCAGGGCCGCGAAGAACGGAGCCCCGAGGAGGGCCACGACGACCCCCGCGTCCAGTTCCCCCGGCCGCACCAGCAACCGCCCCGCGATGTCGCAGACCAGCAGGACGATGGCGCCGAGCAGGCCCGCGTACGGCACCAGCCAGCGGTAGTCGGGCCCGGTCAGGTACCGGGCCAGGTGGGCCACCATCAGGCCGAGGAAGGCGATGGGGCCGCACGCCGCCGTGGCCGCTCCCGCGAGCAGGGTGATGGCGGCGATACCGATGGTCCGGCTCAGTACGACGTTCACCCCCAGCCCCCGCGCGACGTCGTCGCCGAGGTTGAGCAGGTTGAGCGCGGGCAGCGTGATCAGCGCGAGCACCAGCCCGACGGCGATGAACGCGATCACCGGCCCGATGATGTCGAACCCGACACCGGCCACGGAGCCCGCGTTCCAGAACCGCAGGGCGTTCAACGAGGCCTTGTCGGACAGGGCGACCGCGGTGGTCATCGCGGCGAGGAACACCGTGACCCCTTGTCCGGCCAGGGCGAGGGTCAGCGGGTTGCCGGCCCCCCGGCCGATGCTCGCCAGTCCGAAGACGACGACACCGGCGACCGCGGCGCCCAGGAAGGCGAACCAGACGTACTGGAACGGGTCGGCCCACCCGAACAGGGCGATCACCAGCACCACGGCGAACGAGGCGCCGGAGTTCACGCCCAGCAGGCCCGTGTCGGCGATCGGATTGCGCGTGTACCCCTGGATCAGCGCGCCACCGACCCCCAGGGCCACCCCCGCCACGAGCGCGAGCACGGTGCGCGGCACCCGTACGGTCCGCACGATGAGCCGTATCTCGGTGAGCCGCTGATCGGGGTCCGGCGCGGCCGATAACCCGCGCCACACCTCGGCGGGGGTCAGCGCCCGCGCGCCGACGGCCAACGACACCACCATGACGGCCAGGAGGACCAGCACCAGGGTGACCGACCCCACGACCCGCCGCCGACGGGCCTCCGTCACGCCCCGGGGCACGGGGCGTTCCACTGCGATCGTGCCCATGTCGCTCTACGTCATCCCTTCGATCCACCGGGGTGGCACGGCCGGTGGCGTCCGCCACCGCCCGCTCGGGTCGGCACGCCGACGCAGCCGCGACCGAAACTTAGGCAAAGCTAAGCTGATTCCATGGCGCGCTGTCGATAGACAAAACGGTCAGGCAGGGGTGACGGACAACCAACTCGCCCCTAAATATGCACTGTTGATCGATTAAGTAAGCCTAACCTTACTTCGTCTGATCGACGGCGTGCAAACGCGCCCCGGCCCATGGCCGGGGCGCGCTGCGGGGTCCGCGAGGAGCCCGGCCCGTCAGGTGTGCAGACGGCTGTTGGGGCCGTCCTGGTCGCCGGCGCTCTCGTCGTTGAACCAGTAGTCCCCGGCCGCCAGGTACCGGAAGGAATGGATGCTCTTGCTGGGCAGCTCGACCGTCACGGCGCGCTTGCCGTCCTTCCGGCGGGCCAGGGTGTGGACCCCGGGCTGCCAGTCGTTGAAGTCGCCCACCACACTGACCGGTCCCGGCGGGGTGTCGACGGGCAGGATGAAGGTGACCTCGGTGCGGTCCTTGCGCAGTTTGCGCTCCAGCATGGTGAGCTCCTGACAACGGCAGTGGGGGTGGTACGCCGCCCATAGTCGGCGGCGGACGCAGCGGACGCACCCCGGCGCCGCCACTCCCACCACGGACCCACCACATCGAGTGACTCGCGGGCACGCGATGTCACCCTGCGTGTCGACGCCCCCGGGAGCCCGCCCGTCCCGTCCTGTCAAGGTACGAATGGCCGGGACTACGGCCTCGTCCCGCCCCCGGGCACGGTGGATATCGACCTTCCTGCGCCAGAGCAGGATCGATTCGCCGCCCCTACCGGAGGCATCCATGTTCCGCCGCGCAGGGGCCTTCGTGACCCGTCACCCCCGTATCGTCCTCGTCGGCGCGCTCGCCTTCCTCGTCCTCTCCGTCCTGTTCGGCATGGATGCGGCCGGTCGGCTGAAGACGCAGGGATACGACGATCCGCGGTCCGAGTCCAGCCGCGCCGCACAGCTGGCGGGCGAGCACCTGGGCGCCTCCCCCAACCTGGTCCTCGTCGCGCGGAGCGGCAGCGGTTCCGTGGACGACCCGGCCGCCCGCGGCGCGGGCGAGGAGCTGACCGGAAGGCTCTCCGCGCAGCCGCACGTGAGCGCCGTGAGCTCGTACTGGCCCGACCGTGCCGCGGAGCTGCGCGGCCGCGACGGCGACGCGGCGATGCTGGTCGCGCACGTGGACGGCGAGGGCGAGGACCTCGCGGCGCGGGCCGAACGGCTGCGCGCGGAGCTGGCCGTCCCGGCCGACGCCGGAAAGGCCCTGACGGTGCACGTCGGGGGCAGCGCCCTCGTCGACGCCGAACTGCAGGACATCTCCGAGTCCGACCTGAAGCGGGCCGAGTCCGTCGTCCTGCCCGGCACCCTGATCCTGCTGGTCCTGGTGTTCGGCAGCGTGGTCGCCGCAGCCCTGCCCCTGCTGATCGGGGTCCTCGCCATCGCCGGGACCCTCCTCGTCCTGAGCGTCCTCGGCAGTGTCACCGACGTCTCCGTGTTCGCGCTGAACCTCACCACGGCCCTCGGCCTGGGTCTCGGCATCGACTACGGGCTACTGGTCGTCTCCCGGTTCCGCGAGGAGCTGGCCGCCGGGTTCCTCCCGCGGACCGCCGCCGTCCGGACCGTGCGCACCGCCGGTCACACCATCGCCTTCAGCGCCGCGACCGTCTCCGCCGCGCTCGCCACCCTGCTGGTCTTCCCACCGTACTTCCTGCGCTCCTTCGCCTACGCGGGCATCGCCGTGGTGGCGATCGCGGCGGTGAGCGCCGTGACCGTGCTGCCCGCCCTGCTCGCCCTGCTCGGGAAGCGGGTGAACGCCTGGGCCGTGCCGTGGCGCCGCAAGGTCCGCTCCGGCTCCCGGTCCGGGTTCTGGGAGGGGCTGGCGCGGATCGTCGTACGCCGCCCGCTGATCGCGGCGCTGCCGGTGATCGGACTGCTGACGCTGCTCGCCGCACCCTTCGCGCACGCCGACTTCGCCACCCCCGACGACCGGGCACTGCCGGTGGGCGCGGCCGCCCGGCAGACCGGTGACCTGGTGCGCGACCACTTCGACATGAAGGGCGCGAGCGCCCTGACGGTCGTCACCACGGGCAGCGTCCCCCCGGGGGAGCGGGCGGACTACGCCCGCCGCCTGTCCGCTTTCCCGCAGGTCGCCCAGGTCGTGGGGCCCGACGGCGGCTTCCGGTACGGCGAGCCCAGCACCGCGGCGACCGCCGGCTCGGCCGGAGCGGGCGTCCGGCCCGCCGTCGACGGCCCGGCACGACTCACCGTGGTGCCGCTGGTCGACCCCCAGTCGCACGCCGCCCAGCGGCTCGTCCACGACATCCGCGCGCTCCCGGCCCCGGCGGGGACCGAGGTCCTCGTCGGGGGACCGAGCGCGGTCCTGGTCGACGCCAAGGCCACCGTGGGCGACCGGATCCCGCTGGCGCTCGCGCTGATCTCCGTCACCACGTTCGTGTTGCTGCTGGGCTTCACGCGCAGCCTGCTGCTCCCGCTCAAGGCCATCGTGCTGAACGCGCTGAGCCTCGCGGCCGTCCTCGGCGCCATGGTGTGGGTGTTCCAGTCGGGTCATCTGCACCAGCTGCTCGGCTTCACGCCGGGACCCCTCAGTACGACCATGCCGGTCCTGCTGTTCTGCATCGTCTTCGGGCTGTCGGTGGACTACGAGGTGTTCGTCCTCGCCCGCATCAAGGAGGCGCACGACGCCGGGGAGGACAACGCCCGCTCGATCGTCACGGGCATGGCCCGCACGGGCGGCATCGTCACCACCGCCGGCGCCCTGCTCGCCTTCACCCTCCTGAGTTTCGGCACCTCGCAGGTGTCCCTCCTGCAGTTCTTCGGGATCGGCGCGGGCCTCGGCGTCCTCCTCGACGCCACCCTCGTCCGAGGTGTCCTCGTACCCGCGCTGATGCGCCTGGCGGGCGGCCTGAACTGGTGGGCGCCGCGTCTCCTCCGGCCCAAGGAGCCGCTGCCCGCGTCCCGGCCGCCCCCGGCTCCCGTCCGCAGGTGCCCCGCGGCCCGGCCCGCTCCGCGTACCCCGGCCCGCGCGCGCCACTGACCACCGCTCCGTACCCGTACCCCCGTACCCGTCCCGCGTCTGTCCCCGTACCCGTCCCCCGCACGACCCTCCACGTCCCGCACGACACTCACGGCAAGGAAGAACTCCCATGACCGACATCGCCATCACCGGACTCGGCTGCCGCTTCCCCGGCGCTGCCGACATCAGCGCCTACTGGAAGCTCCTGCTGAGCGGGGAGCGACAGTTCTCCGCCGTGCCGAAGGAGCGCTGGAACCACGAGACCTTCCACGAACCCGGCAATCCGTCGGCCCCCCATGCCGCGTACACCGACCAGGTCGCCTTCCTGGACGACGTGGACCACTTCGACGCCCTGCACTACGGAGTACCGCCCGCCCGTGCCCGGGCCATGGACCCGCAGCACCGGCTGCTGCTGGACGTCACCCGCGAGGCCCTCGACGACGCGGGGCTGGGCCGGGGCGACTTCGACCGGGAGAACACCGGGGTCTTCTGCGGAATGTCGGTGTCCGACTACAAGGACCTGATGTCGGCCCCCATCCGGGCCATCGCCCTGGCCGAGGACGCCCGACTGGACGCGGCGGACCACGGTGACCTCCTGGACGCCGTCAAGGAGCACGCGGGATCGCTCGGCACCGTACAGGCCTACAGCCTGCCGGGAAGCCTGCTCAACATGGCCCCCGGCACCGTCAGCCGACACTTCGACCTCGGCGGGCCCAGCTACGCCGTCGACTCCGCCTGCTCCGGCTCGCTCGTCGCCCTGGACCATGCGGTGGCCCAACTGCGCCAGGGCAGCTGCCGCATCGCCGTCGTCGGTGGCGTGTACCTCAACCTCACCCCCGACAGCCTGATCGGCTTCTCCACGCTCCGGGCGCTCTCCGCCACCGGGATGTGCCGCCCCTTCGACGAGGGGGCCGACGGTTTCGTGCTCGGCGAGGGCGCCGGCGCCGTCGTCGTACGGCCGCTCGCCGACGCGCTCGCCGCGGGTGACCGGGTCTACGCGGTGATCAAGGGCATCGGCTCGGCCAACGACGGCGCCTCCCCCGGTCCGCTGGCCCCCGCTCCCGAAGGCCAGCTGCGCGCCATGCGCCGGGCCTACGACGACGCCGGGGTCGCCCCGTCCTCGGTGGGCTTCCTGGAGGCCCACGGCACCGGCACCGCGACCGGCGATCGCGCCGAGGTCGAGGCGCTGCGCCGGCTGCGTACCGAGTACCCCGACGACGACCCCTCGCTGTGCTACGTCGGCGCCGGCAAGGCCCTCATCGGCCACTCCCTGTCGGCCGCGGGCATCGCCGGGCTGATCAAGACGGCCCTGGTGGTCCACCACCGGACGATCGTCCCGCAGCCGAGGACCGCCCCGCACCCGGGTCTGGGCATGGGCGCCGCGGGCCTGCGGCTCGCCGATTCGGTGCGGCCCTTTCCGGATGCCGGTACTCCGTGCCGGGCCGCCGTCAGCTCGTTCGGCTTCGGCGGGACGAACGTCCACGTGGTCCTGGAGGAGCGGCCCGCCACGGCCGCCGACCGGGGCGGGAACAGCGGGGACACCGGCCCTCGACTCGTCCTGCTCTCGGCCGGCGCTCCCGAGCTGCTGGACCGGTACATCGGCGAGGTTCTCGACGCACTCGACACGGCGGACCCCGCCCCGCTGGCAGCCGTGGCCCACACCCTCGGCTCCCGCCGGCCGCTGACGGCCCGGCTCGCGATCGTCGCCGACGACACGGCGGCGTTCGTCCGGCGGCTGCGCCACGCCCGCCGGCAACTCGTCGAGGGCGAGCGGGGCGACCTCGGGGACGGGGCCTTCGCCGCCGACGCCCCGCTGCCGGCCGAACAGCGCCGCCTCGCCTTCCTCTTCCCCGGTCAGGGCAGTCAGCGGCCGGGGATGATGCGAGACCTCTACGAGCGGTTCCCCGGTTTCCGGGCGACCGTCGACGACCTCGGCGCCGCGGCCCGCGAGGACGCCGGCTTCGACATCGGCGACCTGCTGTACGGCGCGACGGCGACCGCCGACGGCGAGGACGCCGGGGAGATCGGGCGCCGGACGGCCTCCACCGAGGTGTGCCAGCCGCTGCTCGGGACCGTCCAGATCGCCGCCACCCGACTCCTCGCCGGCTTCGGCATCGCACCCGACCTGGTCCTCGGCCACAGCGTCGGGGAGTTCGCCGCGGCCGCGGCGGCCGGCGCCCTGACCGGCGAGGACACCGTACGGCTGCTGGTGCACCGGGGCGCGACCCTCCGGGAGGCCGAGACCTGCCTGCGCGGCGGGATGCTCGCCGTGCAGACCGACAAGGACACCTGCCGCCGGCTGGTGAACGGCATCGACGACGTGTGGCTCGCCTGCTTCAATCAGCCGCGTCAGGTCGTGGTCAGCGGTACGCCGGACGGGCTCGACGCCATGCGGCAGGCCTGCGCGGAGGCGGGGGTCGTCACGGTGGCGCTCGACGTCTCGAACGCCTTCCACTCGCCGCGGCTCGCCCCCGCCGACGAGAAGATGCGCGCGGACCTCGCCGACCGCCCGATCGGCAGCCCCGTCCTGCCGTTCGTCTCGTCCGTGGACGCGGGCCTGTGCACCGATCCCGAGCGGCTGCGCGAGCTGTGGTCCCGGCACGCGTCCGCGCCGGTCCTGTTCGCCGACGCCGTGCGCACCGCCTACGACCGAGGGGCCCGCGTCTTCCTCCAGGTGACCGGCGGCAACTCACTGCTGACCTCGGTACGCCGCACCCTCGCCGACCACGGCGACGTCCACGTCGTCCCCGTCGCCGGGGTGGCCCCGGACGGCGGGCGGGGCCTCGTCCGGGCCCTCGCCCGGCTCGCGGTGCTGGGCGCCCCGGTCGACCCGCGCGCGCTGGTCCCCCAGGAGGAGCGCCGACTGCTCGACCTGCCGGTGGCCAAGCTCGCCACGCAGTCCTACTGGGTGCCGCGTCGGCGCCCGGAGCGGACGGGCGCCCCCGTGTCCGCTCCCCTGACCATGACCGTGAACGACTCGGCGGTCCACCCGATGGACGAACTGCGTCGGCTGGTTCGGCAGCAGACGGAGCTGCTCGCCCGCCTCGCCGAGACGCTTCCCCAGCCGAACGCGGCCACGGAGGCGGCGCTGCTCGCCGCCCTCACCCGGTCGCCCGAGCCCCTCGAGCTCCCCGAGGCGAACGGGGCTGCGGAGCCCGTCGTGCCCCCTGGCCCACCGGAGGCACCGGAGGCACCGGAGGCACCGGCCGACCCCGCCGGCGCGGAGCCGGCGCCGGCCGGGGACATCACCGCCGTCCGGGAGTCCGTGCTCGCGCACGTGTCCCGGGTCAGCGCCTTCCCCGTGGCCCATCTGCACGATGACCAGCAGCTGATCGACGACCTCGGCTTCGACTCGCTGATGCTGACCGACCTGTTCACCTCGCTCAAGCGGCAGTGGCCCCGGTGGACGCGCGACGAAACGGCCACGGACCGGCCGACCGTCGCCGGGATCGCCGCGATGATCGCGAGCTGCTGCGACGACGCCGCGCCGGCCCCGATCCCGTCCCCCGCCTCGGCCCCGTCCCCGGTCCCGTCCCCGGTCCCCGAGCAGCGCTCCGGAGCCGACGTGGCGCCGGCACCGCCGCCCGCCGACCTTCCGGAGGACTCGGCTCCGGCCGCCAACCCGCTGCCCGAGGAGCACACCCGGATCGAGTGCTTCCCGGAGGTCACCGCCCACACCGAGCGCCTCGCGACGCTCTCCGAGCTGGGACTGCCCAATCCGTACTTCCTCGTCCACGAGGGCGCGCTGACGGACACCACCGTGATCGACGGCCGGGAACTGCTCTCCTTCTCCAGCTACAACTACCTCGGCATGGCAACCCACCCGCAGGTGAACGAGGCGGCCCACGAGGCGATAGAGCGGTGCGGCACCTCGGTCTCCGCCAGCCGACTGCTCTCCGGCAGCCGACCGCTCCACCTGGAACTCGAGAGCGAGCTCGCCGACCTGCTCGGATGCGAGGCGGCGATCACCCTGGCCAACGGCCACGCCACCAACGTCACCGTGATCGGCCACCTCGTCGGGCCCGGCGACCTCATCGTCCACGACGCCCTCGCCCACGACAGCATCCTGCAGGGGTGCAGGCTCTCCGGCGCGACCCGGCGGCCCTTCCCCCACAACGACGCCACCGCCCTCGACACGCTGCTGACGCAGGTCCGCGACCAGTACCGGCGGGTGCTCGTCGTCGTCGAAGGGGTCTACAGCATGGACGGGGACATCGCCGACCTGCCCGCGCTCGTCGACGTCAAGAGACGGCACGGCGCGCTGTTGATGATCGACGAGGCGCACAGCATCGGGACGATCGGCCGGACCGGTCGTGGCATCGGCGAGTACTACGGCGTCGACCGCTCGGCCGTCGACCTGTGGTCCGGCACCCTGTCCAAGGCGCTGGCGAGCTGCGGGGGCTACGTAGCGGGGAGTCGCCCCGTCGTGGAGTACCTGCGCTACACCGTGCCGGGCTTCGTCTACAGCGCCGGTATGACCCCGGCCGACACCGCGGCCTCGCTGACCGCGCTGCGCATGCTGCGAGCAGAGCCGCAGCGGGTGGCCCGGCTCTCGGAGAACGCGGCGCTCTTCGTCCACCTCGCGCGGGAGGCGGGCATCGACACCGGGGACAGCCATGACACGCCGGTCGTCCCGTGCATCGTCGGGGACTCGCTGAAGACCCTGCGGCTCGCGGAGGCCCTGTTCCGGCAGGGCATCAGCGTCAACCCCATCCTCCATCCGGCCGTACCGGAGGAACTGGCCCGGCTGCGGTTCTTCATCACGTACGACCACACGCCCGCCCAGATCCGCCGGACCGTGGCCGCTCTGACGCGCGAGCTGCCGCTCCTCGACACGGCCCCGGTCGTCCCATGACCGCCGCCGTCGTGGCCGCCGGCTTCCGGGAGATCGCGCCGGGCCGCGTCCACCGGTGGGGCGGAGCCCGCCTGATCGTCGCCCGGGCCCGTGACCTCGGTCAGGTGCCCGCCCTCTCACCGGCCGAGCGGCGCGTGCTCCGGGCGCTGCCGGCCTGGCGGCGGGCCGAGTGGACGGCGGGCCGGCTCCTCGCCAAGCGGCTGGTGGGTGAGGTGGTCCCCGCGCCGGCGGGCGGTGTGGAGATCCTCCCGCGGGAGGACGGCAGCCCCCGCGTCCTCGTCGGCGGCAGCAGCCCGCTGCCCGCCCTGTATCTCTCCATCAGCCACACCGCCCGGCACGTCGCCGCGGCTCTCGCGCCGGAGCCGGTCGGGGTGGACCTGTGCGAGATCGACTCGGCCGACGCCGTGCGCCGGGTCGCGGACCATTTCCTGTCGCCCGCGGAGCTCGCCCTCATCGGTAGCGAACGGCCCGAGGCGATGACCGCGGCCTGGGCGCTGAAGGAGGCCGCGGTGAAGGCCGACCGGAGCGGGGTCTTCGGCGAGGCTCCGCGGGGCATCCCGATCCTCGGTCTCCGCCCGCCCGTCCTCGGCGGACGGCGCCGCGCGATGGTGTGGCGGGCGGGCGACGCGGCGCTCGCCCTCGTCCTCGCGCACCCGGGTGGTTGAGTGCCCCGCGTGACCGCACTGCGTTGGTGCTCCTTGCCCGGCGGGATCATTCTGGTCAGAGGAGCGCCTGGCCGTGCACGTCCCGTAGGACGGCGGCAACGGAACGAGCGAGGGCGAGATGAGTGGCGATGGAGCAAGTTCCCACCTCTCCTGGTGAGCGGCCCGAGGAGACGGGCGCCTCCCTCGAGTCGGCCTACACGGCCTCGGCGACGATCAACGAGCAGGGCATCGTCACCGAATGGAGCGAAGGGGCGACCCGGCTGCTCGGTTATGTGCCGTCCGAGGTCGTGGGACTGCCCGCCGCCCACCGGCTCGCCGATGTCCTCACCGAAGCGGCGCGGCGGGTGCCGTCCGAGCAGGAGCGGTTCAGCGGCACGGTGGCGCTGCGCCACCGGGACGGTCACCGCATCGAGGTGGCCCTGCTCGCGCACCGCTGGACGTCCAGCGGCGGGACCACCAAGTGGTTCGTGGTGTCCGCCGTCGGGGGCGCGGCCCACTCCCCCTGGGACGAACCGCTGAAGGAATGGGCGTTCACCCAGTCCCCCTGTTTCATGGCGATCTTCGACACGGATCTGCGACTGGTGCGGGCGAACGCCGGCATGGAGCGCACGCTCGCGCTCACGGAGGCCGAGATGCGGGGACTACGGCTGCCGGAGATCGCGCCGGATCCCGTGAGCGACGAGACGGAGCGCCGGATGCGCCTGGTGCTGGACTCCGGTGAGCCGCAGTACATGGAGGCCTTCGTCCACCCGACGGGCGTCGGCGGGGAGCACGGTTGGGCCACCTCGCTGGCGCCGTTGCGGGACCCGGACGGCCGGGTGCACGCCGTGTGTCTGGCCGCGCACGACCGGAGCGCGGTGGAGAGCGTCCAGCACCAGATGCTCCTGACGGACGAGGTCGACACCGCTCCCATCGGGACCACGTTGGACAGTGTCCGCACCGCGCACGAGCTGGCCGACGCCGCCGTCCCCCGGTTCGCCGATTTCGCGGTGGTCGACCTGCTGGAGCCGCTCCCGCGCGGGGACGAGCCGTCCGCGGTCCAGGCCGACGGGCCGGTCACCGTGTGCCGTGCCGCGGCGCGGTCGGTACTCGACGGCACCCCGGAGTCCAGGGTCGCCGTCGGGGACACGACCAGCTATCCCCCGCTGTCGCCGCCCGTCGAGGCACTGGTCGCGGGCCGGGGCGCCGTGTACGGAGCCATGGACCCGGCCCTCGCCCGGTGGGCTGCCCAGGACCCCGAGGCCGCCTGGATCGGGGAGTACGGGGCCCACTCGATCATGGTGGTGCCGATGCGGGCCGGCGGTGGCACGCTCGGGGTGGCCGTCTTCAGCCGGCACCGGCGCCGGGAACCCTTCCAGCAGGAGGACCTGCGGGTGGCCGGGGAACTCACGGCCCGGGCGGCGGCCGGGATCCGCAACGCGTACCGGTCCGGCAGGGAGCACACCACGACGATGACGCTGCAGCGCAGCCTGCTCCCGCACACGCTGCCCGACCAGGCGGCGCTGGAGATCGCCTCCCGGTACCTGCCGGCGGCCGGCGAGGCCGGTGTGGGCGGCGACTGGTTCGACGTGATCCCGCTGTCGGGCGCCCGGGTGGCGCTGGTCGTGGGGGATGTCGTCGGCCACGGCATCCGGGCCACCGCCACCATGGGACGGCTGCGGACGGCCGTACGTACCCTGGCCGACGTCGACCTGGGCCCCGACGAGTTGCTCACCCACCTCGACGACCTCGTCATCCATCTGTCCGCCGACGAGGGTGACCAGGATTCCGGCGGGGAGACGGCGGGGGGCATCGGCACCACCTGCCTCTACGTGGTCTACGACCCGGTCATCCGTCGCTGCACGGTCGCCCGGGCCGGCCACCCGCCACCGGCCGTGGTCTCCCCGGAGGGCTCCGTGTACCTCCTGGACGTCCCGGCCGGTCCCCCGCTGGGCCTGGGCGGCCTGCCCTTCGAGACGCTCGAGGTCGAGCTGCCCGAGGGCAGCATCCTCGCCCTGTACACCGATGGCCTGTTGCAGGCCCGCGACCACGACATCGACGAGGCGTTGGACGGCATGTTCGCGGCCCTGGTCCGGCCGGCGGACACGCTGGACGCGGTGTGCGACCGCGTACTGACGGCCATGCTGACGCACCGCCCGGACGACGACGTGGCCCTGCTCGTGGCCCGGACCCGGGGCCTGCACGCCGACCAGGTCGTCGTCTGGGACCTGCCCTCCGACCCCTCCGTGGTCGCCACGGCCCGGCGCCGGACCACCGACCAGCTGACGGCCTGGGGGCTGGAGGAGGCCGCCTTCGTCACGGAGTTGCTGGTCAGCGAGTTGGTCACCAATGCGATCAGGTACGGGCAGCCGCCCATCCAGCTGCGGCTGATCCACGAGAGGAACAGCACCCTGATCTGCGAGGTCTCCGACGCGAGCAGTACCGCCCCGCACATGCGGCGGGCCCGGACCTTCGACGAGGGCGGGCGGGGCCTGCTGCTGGTGGCGCAGCTCGCCCAGCGCTGGGGCACCCGGCACGCGGCCATCGGCAAGACCATCTGGGCCGAGCAGTCCCTCACCGGGTTCTGAGGGCGACGAGGACGCGTACAGAGCCGGGCGGTATGCACGGAAATGTTCCCTGTGACGCGCCTGTGACAGTCGACGGACACCTCCATGAAGTCCCGCCGACAAGCTCTTTATCAGGGACAAACACCGACATTCAGGTATACGTCCCCTGCTTCCGAGGACGTGAGCAGTGATGACCGGACCGATCCGTCGGAGGAAATCATGAGTCTCACCCTCGTCGCCCCGCAGACCGAAGCCACCGCCACCGCCACCGCCCCCACCCTCGCCCCGCGCGAGCAGGAGGCCCTGCGGCACATCGCCGCCGGCTGCACCTACCTGCAGACGGCCCGCCAGATGGGGCTCTCCAAGCACACGGTCGACGCCTATCTGCGCCGGATCCGCGCCAAGCTGAACATCAGCACCACGGCCGAGATGACCCGCCTGGCCATCTCGATGGGGCTGTGACCACCGCGGGAAGGATGTTGGGGGGAGACGGAGAACGCCCGTGACGGGCGAGGCGGTCTACGGGCCGCCGGGCAGGCCGTAGAAGACCGGCCGGGCCCAGACCGGGGGCTCCCGCGGGGGCGCGGAGGCCCTCGGGGCGACGGGGGGACGGGAATCCTCCCGCGACGGCGGATCGGCGTGACGGCCGATGCCGCCTCCTGTCGCGTCGCGCAGGGCGGCCACGAATTCGAGGCAGGACCCGTAGCGGTCCTCGGGGACCTTCGACAGGGCCTTGGTCAGCACGTCGGCGGCGGCGGGAGCGATTCCCGGCCGCCTTTCCGTCAGTGGGGGCGGGGGATCGTACTGGTGCGCCCACAGCAGCGCCGCGTCCTCCTCGCGCTGGAAGGGCGGCCCGCCGGCGAGGGTCTCGTAGACGACGCACGCCAGGCTGTACAAATCGCACCTACCGTCCACCGGCCTGCCGGAGATCTGTTCCGGCGCCATGTAGTCGAGCGTGCCGACGAACTCCCCGTCCGTGGTGAACCCGGTCAGCGCCAGCGCCTTCTTCGTCAGCCCGAAGTCCGTGAGGTAGATGTGCTCGGGGTGGTCGCTGTCGGTGCCCGCGGCGACCAGGATGTTGCCGGGCTTGACGTCCCGGTGCACGAGGTCGTGGTCATGGGCGGCGTCGAGCGCCGATGCCACCTGGGCGGCGATGCGCAGGGCGGTCGCGACGGGTAGCGGCCCCTCGCGGTCCAGCAGGGCGCGCAGGTCCAGGCCGGAGACGTAGCGCATGGCGATGTAGAGGACGCCGTCGGTCTCACCGGCTTCGAAGATGGGCACGATGTGCGGGTGGTCGATCGAGGCGGCCACCCGTGATTCGTGGGTGAAGCGGCGCCGGAAGGTCTCGTCACGGGCGCGCTCGGGGGCGATCAGTTTGAGCGCGACGGTACGGTCGAGGCGCAGGTCCTTGGCGCAGTAGACGACGGCCATGCCACCGCGGCCGATCATGCGCTCCACGCGGTAGCCGGCGATCTGCTTGCCGATGAGGCCCGAGGCGCGGCCCGCGTACACGCTGAGGTTCGACACCTCGCTCATCGGACGTCCCCCTCGCCCGGCCGTGTGACGCCGCCGGAGGCGGCGGGCCGCTCTCGCATACCTGGAAGTCTATCGATCGCCCCACCCGAGCGCGCCGTGAGGCGGGACGGTCGGGGCGGCCCCGTACATCCGCGCGCACCCGCCCCCACACGTGAACGCACACGGTGACCGGTCCCCGAAAGGGAACCGGTCACCGTGCGCGTGCGGGTCCGTGGTGGCCCGTCGTCGCCTGCCGTCGTCAGTCGTCGTCAGTCGTCGTCGTTGCCGCCGGCGCCGCCGTTGCCGCCGAGGCCACCGGTGCTCCCGCAGCCGAAGCCGAGGCAGAGGCCGCCGTCGCCGCCGTTGCCGCCCTTGCCGCCGTCGCCGCCGGGCAGCGCGACCCCACCGGTGCCGCCGTTGCCGCCGTTGGCGCTGCCCTTGCAGGTCCCGGCGCAGATACCGCCCTTGCCGCCGTTCGTACCGTTGCCGCCCGGCACGCCCGTGGTGCCGTTGCCGCCGTTGGCACTCCCGTTGCACAGCCCGGCGCAGATGCCGCCCTTGCCGCCGTCGGTTCCGTTCACCGATCCGTCGCAGTTGCCGGCACAGACCCGGTCACCGACGCGCACGCTGCCCTTGTCCACCTTGACGCCGCCGAGCGCCGCCTTGCCGTGGAACCGGCCGCCGCCGGGACGCGCGTCCCCGTTTCCGAACGCGGAGACGGTCTGGACGGAGGGCGCCGGGGCCGCGGTGGCGACCGGTGCGATCGCACCCGCGCCGATCAGGGTCGCGGAGATGATGAGGCCGAGCCGGAACTTCGTGGATCGCGTACGCATGAGACTTTCTCCCTTGCCTGGAAATTGCATTCCGTGACGCGGCTGCGATGTCCCGCTTTCCGCGTTCCTGTCGAGTGGGCCCGATCGATGTCCGGCCGTTCGTTCTTCCGAGGTTTTCTCCGACGCCCCGGCCCGCTGCGGACCGGGGCGTCGATGCCTCACGAGCGGTCGTCGTCGCCCATCAGGGCGAACCAGTCGCCGTCGACGTAGTACTTCTTCCAGGTGTCGATCTGCTTTTCCGAGATCTTGTACTTGTCGGCGATCTTCTTCGTGGTCTCTTCCTCGTCGTCGGCCGCCAGCACGATGATCGCGATGCGCACCTTGTCGACCACGGTCAGATCCGCCTTCGACTTGTCGGGCAGGTCCTCGAACGTGAAGCAACCGACCCCGCCGGGCTGACCGGGCTCACCCGGCTGACCGGGCTCGCCGCCCCGGCCGCCCTTGCCGCCCTTGCCGCCCTCTCCACCCTTGCCGCCGACGCCGAACCCGACGCAGTGTTCGGGCTGGTCGGCCGGGGCCGAGGCGCTGATGTTCGTGGGGGTGTGGGACTGCGACGCCTGCGCGGCGCACGCCGTACCGGTGACGAGGGCCAGAGAGGCCGTGGCCAGGATGATCGGACGCTGCCAGGACTTCGTGAACATGACGGGTTTCTCCGTTTCGGCACATACCGAGAGGGGGGTGGAGGTGGGGGGTGGGGGGGGGGGGGCGCGCCGCCCCCCCCCCCCCCGGGCGGGGGCGCGGGGGGGGGGGGTGAAAGGGGGCCGCCCCCCCCCCCCCCCGCCCCCCCCCCCCCCCCCCCCCCCCCCCCCCCCCCCCGCCCCCCCCGCCCCCCCCCCCCCCGGCGGGGGGGGGGGGGGGGGGGGGGGGGGGGGGCGGCCCGAAGGCCTCCACCCCGTTGAGCCGGGTCCTGCGGTGAGCGGTCAGAAGAGGCTGCCGCCACCGGCGCCGCCGTCACCGCCCTCGCCACCGATCAGGCCACCGAAGCCGCCGTCGCCGGCCTTGCCGCCGTTGCCTCCGTTGAAGAAGCTGAAGCCGCCGTTGCCGCCGTTGCCGCCCTTGCCGCCCTTGAGGAAGCCGTCGCCGCCACCGCCACCGCCACCGGCGTTGCCGCCCTGGAGGACGCCGAAGCCACCGTC
This sequence comes from Streptomyces sp. NPDC048331, assembly GCF_043201215.1. Taxonomy (NCBI): domain Bacteria; kingdom Bacillati; phylum Actinomycetota; class Actinomycetes; order Kitasatosporales; family Streptomycetaceae; genus Streptomyces; species Streptomyces sp. NPDC048331. The sequence continues at coordinate 422,672 of NZ_JBICYT010000003.1, forward strand.
GCCACCGTTACCACCGGCGCCACCGATCCGGCCTTCGCCGCCACCGCCGCCACCGCCACCGGCGCCGCCGAGCAGGAAGCCGTCTCCACCGGTACCACCGTTGCCACCCTTACCACCGGTGCCCGTGACGCTGCCGCCACCGGACCCACCGGCACCACCGGCGCCACCGACCAGACCGCCGGTACCGCCCTTGCCACCGTCACCTCCGGCGCCTCCACCGTTCGGGAGGGCCGTAGCCACGTGGGAGGCCACCGGAGCGGCCGAGGCCATGGACGCCGGAAGCACAACTCCTCCTGTGACCACAGCGGCCGCGGCGGCCAGAGTGGCGAGGCGGAAGCCGCGACGGGTGGTACGGGTGACATTGCTGGTGTGCATCTTGCGGTTCATGACGTTCTCCTACAGATCAAGAGGGCTGTTTTACGTACCCGGATTTCCGGGACGGTGCGGTGGTATCGGCGAGAGAAGGGATCCTCGGGGAGGTTTTCCTTTTCTTTCGTCTGCCTCGTTCCGTTTCCGGTGAGGCCCGCACCACAAGTAAGCCCCGAGGGCCACATCCGGGTCATGTTCCGGAAACTCGGGACTTGACACCCTCATGAACAGCGGCTAAAAGCTGTCAGCCGATACGGAAGCTGCCGGTGTAGACGTCCGTACGGTTCCCCGGTGCGTCGGAGTTGGTCTCGGTGAGCACCGCCCGCACCCCCTTGCCGTCCGCGACCAGGCCTTGATAGTCGCCGAGGAAGTAGCCCCCGGCGAACGGCGCCCGCAGCCAGTCGAACACCCGCGAGATCCGGCGTTCGGTCCGCTGCTCGAGGTTCCCGTGCGGCAGCGTGGCCAGCTGGTAGGCGGTGGGCAGGGTGGTGGTGTCGCCGGGCTCGAGGAAGCGCAGGTCGTAGTAGGTGAGCGCGACCGTGCCCCGGTCGTCGACCGCGATCGACGGGGAGAACGCCGGCACGTCCTGCGGGCTGATCAGCTCCGGGGCACCCCAGGTGCGACCGCCGTCGGTGGAGCGCACCAGCTGGACGGAGTCGAAACGGCCGCCGGAGAAGTCCGCGCCCTCGTAGGCCATGTACAGCGTGCCCGTCTTCGGGTCGACGGCAGGGCTGGGCAGGGTGGAACCGGCGCGCAGCAGCTTGGTGGGGTCGTTGGGGTCGACCTCGGGCACGGAGGTGTCCCGGGCCACGGTGACCGGGGCGCTCCAGGTCTCGCCGGCGTCGGTGGAGGTGACCACCTGGTAATGGGCTTCGACGACGGTGCTCAGGTCGTCGGAGTGGGTGATCCGGTCGTAGAAGTCGTACAGGGTGCCGGTGCGCCGGTCGACGACGATCACGTGCCCGATGGTCTGGGTGTTCGGCACGGCGCTGGTGTCGACGAACCGCCGGGCCTCGCTCCAGGTGCGGCCTCCGTCGCGGGTGACGGAGATGTAGCCGGGGCCGTCGAGGGAGCTGGGGCCGGGCGGGTCGTTGTCGAGACGGTCCCAGACCTGGTAGGCGGTGCCTCCACGGATCGGATCGGCGGTGAGGGAGGGCTTGTCGTTGAAGAACGGCTGCTCGTCGACATGGGTCGTGGTGAGGTTCTGCCAGGTGCGGCCACCGTCGTGGGACGTGGCGGTCAGGAGGGCGCTGCGCGTGCGCCTGGTGAAGTCGACGCCTTCCCCGCTCGCGTAGACGGTGCCATCGGGTCCGGTGCTCACCCAGGGGTCGGAGGCCCGTTCGTAGTCCGCTCCGCCGGGGGCGCACAGGCTGAACGGCAGGGTGCTCCGGTGGAAGGTGCGGCCGTCGGTGGTCCAGGAGGCGACCAGGCCGCGGGCGGCGCCGTCGTTCCAGCGGTCCTGCTGGTACACGGTGACCACGCGTTTCGGGTCGCGCGGGTCGACGGACAGGTACGGCTCGACCTCGGTGCCCGGGTAGGCGTAGCTCTCGGGCGAGATGGCGCCGATGGTGCAGTCCGCGTACGGGTCGCCGTCGGACACCTTGATCAGCGGCGCGCCGCCGCCGGGGTTCCGGTCGGCTGCGGCGGGGGTCGCTCCGGCGACCGTGACCAGCAGGAGCGCGGCGGTGGTGACAGCGGTCAGGGGTGGGAAGACGCGCATGCGGGATCTCCTCCGGGCCTGGCGGCCAAGGTGCGGGACCGCCGCCGTCGTCGGGGCGGCCGAGGGGCGTGGAGACGCACCGGAACGCGGGGGTGGGGCGACTCCGCCTGATCCTCTTCGGCGTCGCGGCCGATGCCCTTGATGGGCCGAACGACGGAGTCCGGGGCGGCGGTGCGGGCTCCGGCTCGGCAACTCGTCGGCTTCCCCGGCCCAGCGCGACGCTGTGCCGACGACGCTCCGCGTGCCCGGACCCGATCCGAAAGGCATGCCCGCGCCGCCGGCCCCGCCCCGGGGGACGGGGCGGGGCCGGGTCGGTCAGCGGGTCCGGACGAACGTGGCGCCTTGGTGGCCCTCGGCGGCGCAGGAGCGCTTCTCCGCGGCCGTCATCTTGCGGGTCTTGACCACCACGGCGTTGCTCTTGCCGTCCGTGCCGTTCTTGGCCGGGCTGGTGATCGTGTCCTGGAAGAACCAGTAGTAGTGGCCCCACTTGGGGCTGTCGTAGTGGGTCTGCCAGGTGCCGGAGACCTTCTGCATCACCTGGGCTCGCGAGATCCATCCGACTTCGCCGGGCTTCACCGTCATGTTGAGCGAGCTGCTCTCCGAGTGGCTGCTCGACCAACTATGGCTGTAACTCGCGGTTACGCTCAGGTCGACGATGCCCGCTATGTTACCGCCGGCCGTGACGGAGACGCCCAGCGAGTCGGTGGAGCCCACCGTGTCGTCCCAGGTCATCGACTGGGTCGAGTCGGACGTACTGCAGTTGAACAGGGAGTTCGACACCTGGCGGAACCCACCCAGGTACGCCTCCCCGAGCTCGGGCGAGTTGAAGGTGCACTTGCCCTCGCCCGAGGCGCAGTCGGCCATGAGCTGCGGCCTGGTCGGCTGGTCGGCGGCGGACGCCGGAAGGGTGGTCGCCGCAGCGACGGCGCAGGCCGCCATCGTCATGGTCAACGCGCGGACCGCGTAACGCCTGACGCGGTGTGTGGTCATCGTGGTGCCTCTCACGGTGCTGGGGGGATCGGTGAACCGCCGTACGGCGGTGGCGCGTTCACCCGCCACCGGCCCGCACGATCGGTCACCGCCTCTTGCTCCCGGAATTCTCCCGACCTACCGGAGGCGAACGGTCCGATCGAGTCAACCTGCCGCCGGGCGCAACACCGCTATCTCCGGGCCGAACGCGACCACGAGCCGGCCGCCCGGTGCGGCCGCGAGCGCGGCCGCCGGGAGCACCGGCGCGTACTCGTTCCCCACCTCGCGCCCCGTGACGAGGTCCCAGAAGCGCACGGCCTGGCCCTGGCCGATGGCCACCACCGAGCGGGCGCCCCCGGTGGTGACGACCATGGGCCCGGTCGGATCCGTAAGGCCGGTCAGGGGTTCGCCGATCTCCCGCAGCGTGGCCAGGTCCCATCGGCGCACCGTCCGGTCGCGGCTCCTGCTGATCGCGACGGGCCTGCCGTCGACCAGCGTGGTGGCCACCGATGTCACCCAGTCGTCGTGGCCGGTGAGGGGTTCGCCGATCTGCCGGCCCGTGCCGAGGTCCCACACCCGTACGGTCTTGTCCCAGCTGCCGGTGACGGCGACGGGTCGCCCCGCCGGCTCCGCCGTCGCCACGGCGGTCACCCTGCTCGTGTGGCCGGTGAGCGGCTCGCCGACCGGTCGGCGGGTCGCGAGGTCCCAGATCGCCGCGGTGCGGTCGGAGCCGGCCGTGACCACGACCTGGCGGCCCGCGAGGGTCGCGGCGGCCAGCGCCAACACCCGGCCGTGGTGGCTGGTGACGGGCCCGCCGAGGTGTTCCCCGCCCACCAGGTCGAGCAGGTGCAGGGTGTCGCCGGAGCCCGCGGTCACGATCACCGGCCGCCCGTCCACCTCCGATGCGACCATCGCGGTCACCTCGCCCTCGATACCCGTCACAGGCGCCGTGACCTGCCGGCCGGTGCTCAGGTCCCGTACGCGCACGGTGCGGTCGGCGCCTGCCGTGACGACCACCGGGGTTCCGTCGAGGACGGTGGTGGTGACCGCCGAGACGGTTCCGGTGTGGCCGGCACGGGCCGGGCCCTCCCCCGGGGCGCGGGCGTGGGAGAGGTCCCAGGTCCGGAGTGTGTGGTCGGCGCTCGCCGTGACCGCCACGGGCCGCCCGTCCACGACGGTGGTGGCCACGTCCCAGACCTTGCCGGTGTGTCCGGTCAGCGGCGGGCCGACGGGCTTTCCGGTGGCCCGGTCCCGTACCACCACCGTGTCGTCCTGCTCCACGGTGAGCAGGACCGGATCAGCGCTGCCGGAAGGGCCGTTGCCGCGGTCGCAGATCCGGTGCCACAGGTCCGCCTCCCGCTCGGGGCCGGGCGGGAGGACCGGCGCGGTGCCGCTCGCGCCGACGGCATCGATGACCCGCATGCCGTGCACGCGCGGCGCGTCGTCCGTCAGGTCCCAGATGCGCAGGGTGCCGTCCGCCTCGGCGGTGAGGGCGACGGTCCGTCCGTCCAGCACCGCGGTCTCGCGCGCCCGGGTGCGGACCAGGGCGCCGCTCTGGCGAGCGAGGGCCAGGGGACCGATGTAACGGGGCTCCTCGCCGTCGAGGCCGACGGAGACGGCGCGTCCGTGCACCACCGTCAGGGTCGTCACGCCGGGCAGGTCCGCGCCGTCGGCCAGGACCGCGGCGGCCTCGGTGGCGTCCACGGGCTCGCCGGTGGCCAGGTCCCACAGCCGCCCCGCCCCCGGGTCAGGCGCCGGGTCCGGCCACCGGTCCGGCTCCCGGTCCCGCTCCGGGGCGGTGACGGCGAGCACCCGTCCGTCGAGGTCCACGGTCCGCACCACCGCCAGGGTCCGCGCGAGTTGATCGCCCGTGGCCATGTCCCACACGCCAACCGTCCGGTCCACGTCGACGGCGTCCACGGTGAGGACGACCCGACGGCCCTCCAGCATCGCGACGCCGGCCGCCGACGGGAAGGCGGCGATCCGGTGGCCGGTGAGCAGGTCCCCCACGGACAGCGTCCCGTCGGCCCCGAGGGTGAGCAGGACCCGGCGCCCGTCCAGGACGGCGCTCTCCACGAGCCTGACGAACTCCCCGGCCGCGCGGCCGGTGGCCAGGTCCCAGACCAGGACCGACTCGTCGCCGTGCAGGCTGAAGGCCACGGGCCTGCCGTCGGCGACCGCGGTGGCCACGGACAGCACCTCGGCGGTCATCGAGGACACCGGGTCGGTGCGGCCACTGACCGGATCGTGCAGCTGCTCGCCCGTCGCCAGGTCCCAGACGCGCACGGTGTGGTCCCGGCTGCCCGACACCGCGATCGGTCTGCCGTCGACGAGGGCCGTGGCCACCGTCCGCACCGGGCCGCTGTGCCCCACGAGAGGACGCGGGCGCCGCCGGTCCGGTACGGGGCCGTCGGCCCACTGCACGGTCCATCGCGGCTCGGTCGGCGGGACATTCGCGTGGTCGGGCGCACCCGTGGAGGTCTCGGACATGACCCCGAGGCTAGACACCGCCTCTGACATCGAGCTTCTCTACCACACCGGGTGCCGCCGGCCGGAGGGTACGGACCACCACCATTTCGCCCGGTGCGGAGCGGCACTCCGGTGGGGGGTACGGCCGGTGATTATGCGCGGCCACCGCCCATGTGGCGGTGACGGGGATGGCGTTGAGTCGGACCTGCCGATCGGCCGGCAAGGAATCCACGTCAGCGCACCACCCACGCACCCGACCTTCGAGGAGGTGATCCGGATGAGCGTCCTGAAGCTTCAGAACATGGAGGCCCGCACCACGACGAGTGCTGCCGCCACCATCAGCCTGACGAGCAGCAGCAGCGACTGCTGCAAGGCTCCGCGCGAGCCGCAGAACCCGAACTGACCCGCCGGGTCCGTGCGTGGGCTCGGCGCGCCCCCGCACGGACCTGCCGTTCCCTACGGCCGCTGCCGCAGCCGCTGTGCCGGCGGCCCCTCGGACGACCACAGAGGCTGAACAGAGGCTGACATGCGCAACGAACGCTGGGTGTACCGCTTCCTCTTCGCGTGGAACGACACACTGTTCTTCGACCCGCTCGACGTCTCCTACGAACCGAACGCGGACCACTTCCTCGCCGCGTTCGACGAGCGGGTGCGGGCCCGGTTCGTCCGCAGCGGTATCTGGTGGAGCTTCCGGCACAACCGGACCCTGCCGGCGCAGGGCTGGAAGATCCACATCTCGTCGGACCACCGCCACGTGCGCGAGGTCGCCACCTCGGTGATCGGGCACCTGACGGAACGCGACATCGACTTCAAGATCGCTCTCGATCTCAACGTCTTCGAGATGCTCAACTCCAAGGCCATCTCCCGGGGCAGCGGCGGCAAGCTCGTCACCGTCTACCCCCGCGACGACGCGGAGTTCCGGACCTGCCTGGCCGACCTGGCCCGTCTCCTGAAGGGCGTCGAGGGTGCCTACGTCCTGTCGGACCTGCGGTACCGGGACAGCAAGGCCCTCTACTTCCGCTACGGCCAGTTCCTCGACACCCACACCGTCGACGTCCTCGGCCGCACCCTGCCGCAGATCCTCGGACCGGACGGCCCCGTCCCCGACGACCGGCGGCCGGGTCACGCGCAGCCCTCCTGGGTGCCTTGGCCCTTCGACGACTGGCAGCGGCCCGCGGACGAGGACGAGGCGGACGACGGCCTGCTCGGCGGCCGCTTCCGGGTGACCGGCGCGATCCAGTTCTCCAACAGCGGCGGCGTGTACACGGCCGAGGACACCGCGGACGACGACCGCCCGGTGCTGCTCAAGGAGGCCCGCCCGCACACCAACATCAACCCGAGGCAGGACCACGACGCCGTGGACATCCTCGGCCGCGAGTGGATGTTCCTGAACCGGCTGGCCGACGTGGACGCGTACCCGGATCCGATCGCGAAGTTCCGGCACTGGGAACACCACTACATCGCCGAGGAGTTCGTCGACAGCTCGGACATGCGCTCGGTGCTGCTGGAGCGCAACCCGCTGGCGCGTCCGGGATTCGACGTCGAGCGGTCACGGGAGTACCTGCGGATCTTCCTCGCCGTCTTCCGCGGGCTGGCCCGCGCGATCCGGGCCGCGCACGACCGTGGGGTGGTCCTCGCCGACTTCACCGCCGCGAACCTGCTCATCGACCCGGACACCTACGAGGTGACCATCGTCGACCTGGAGGCCTGCCGGCTGGCCGAGAGCGACGACGACGCCCTGGCGAAGCCGGTCGAGCTCTACACCCCGGGCTTCAGCCTGTCCCGCAACCGCTTCAAGGCGTACGGGCCGGAGGGCGACCGGTACGCCCTCGCCTCCACCATGGCGTACTTCGTCTTCCCGATCGCCGCCATGTCGTACCTGCGCGAGAACGTCCTCGACCTGTACCGGATCTTCATCACCGAGGGCCTGGGCTGGCCGGAGCGGGTGCACCGGCTGATCACCGACCTGGCCGGGGACCGGATCGACCTCACCGACCTCCTGAAGGCCCTGGAGGACGAGGGCGACGACCTGCTGGACCGGGTCGAGGCCGCCCCGGTGCTCCCGGTCGTCGAGGAGGAACTGGGCTTCGCGGACGCGGAGGCCGCGGTGGCCGCCTTCATCGAGGCGACCGCCGACACCGAGCGCCGCACGCTCTTCCCCGTGGACCCCTTCGCGCACGTCACCAACCCGCTGAGCCTGGGCTTCGGGGCGAGCGGGGTCCTGTGGGCGCTGCACGCCGGCGGCGTCCCGATCCGGCCGCGGTGGCGTGACTGGCTGAGCCGCGAACTGGCGGACATCGATCCGGCCCGCTATCCGGACGGCCTCATGAACGGCCTGTCCGGCATCGCCTGGGCCGCCGACTCCCTCGGACTCGGCGTACCGGCCAGGGAGCTGCTGACGCGGGCCAACGAGCGCGCGGTGGACAAGGGCGACCACACCTTCTACTACGGCCTCTCCGGGGTCGGCATGACCAACCTGCGCTTCTTCCTGCGCGGCCACGACCCCCGCGACCTCGCCGCCGCGCAGGAGTGCGCCCGGGCGCTGCACGAGACGGCGCGGCGGGACGGCGGCCACGCCCACTGGCTGAACGACTTCAGCGCCGAGGGACCGCTGACCGGCCTGGGCTTCGGGCAGGCCGGTGTCGCGATGTTCCTGCTGCGCATGCACCAGATCACGGGCGAGGAGCGCCACCTGCGGCTCGGGCGGGAGGCCCTCGCCTGGGAGATGGCCCACGCCTCACCCATCGACGACGACGGCGGCCCGGTCATGTTCGAGCACGAGGGGACGATGGAGCCGTACGTCGAGGTCGGTTCGGCGGGCGTGCTGAAGGTGCTGCTGCGCTACGGGGACACGGACGCGGCCCGGACCGTCCTGCGCGGGTTGGACGTCCGGTACTCGGTGATGCCGGGCTACGCCTTCGGCATGGCCGGGGTCGCCGACGCGCTGCTGGACGCGGCCGAGTTCACCGGCGACCGGTCGTACCGGGACACGGCCCTGCGCCAGCTCGACTTCGTCCGGAGGGTCTTCCTCTTCGAGCCCGCCGAGCGCTTCGGGCTGCCGCGCGAGGACGGCCGGCCGCCCCTGCTGGCTCTGCCCGGTGACGGACTGCTGCGCTGCTCCACCGACTATCTGACCGGCTCGGCGGGCGTGCTGCGGGTGCTCCACCGGGCGAACCGGGGAGGCCCGGCGGACTTCCTGCTGGACGAGGTCGGCCGGTGAGGCAGCTCTGGCGCACGCTGCGCGGTCACCGGACCCCGTTCGTGGTGGTCCTCGTCGCCGAGGTCACCATGAGCGGGCTGGAGGCCCTGCTGCACCCGCTGCTGCTCAAGGCCCTGTTCGACGAGGCGATCCTCACCGCCGACCTGCGGCGCTTCCTGTTCCTCGGCGCCACCTACCTCGCCCTGGGGCTGACCCTCAACCTCACCGGGTACTGGATCGCCTGCCGGCGCAAGCATTTCGAGAACGCGTTCACGCTGGTGCTGGAGACCGAGCTGCTGGGCCGCGCGCTCGGCCTGGACGGCCGGAGGATGGCACGGGCGGGCAACGCCTCGTACGTCAGCCGCATCCACAACGACGTGTCCCAGGGGGTGCTGCCGGCCGTCGACGTGTCCCTGCGCATCGCGCGGCAGGCGGTCACCTCGGTCGTCTTCCTCGGGGTGCTGCTGTACCTGTCCTGGCAGGCCAGCCTCGTCCTGCTGGTGATCGTGCCGCCGCTGGTGTTCGTGAGCAACCGGCTCGGCCGGCGGATCGAGGAGAACACCGGTCCCGAACGCGAGGCGGAGGCCCGGTACATCAACACGCTGACCCGGACGCTGGAGGCCTTCTCCGCCCTGCGCGGTCTGCCGTCGCTGCTCCCGGGCGCGCGCCGCGCGAACCAGGACGCGCTGCGCGGCTTCCTCGGCATCACCTTCGTCAACTTCCGGCTGGCGCAGCGCCAGCGGACCCTCAGCGACCTGGTGATGAACCTGTCGGACACCGCCTCGATGGTCGTCGGAGCCTTCTTCGTCTTCTCCGGCCGGATGTCCTTCGGCAGCTTCCTCGCCTTCGTCAACTCGCTGTGGCGGGCGGTGACCGGGATGTTCGACCTCATCAACATGATTCCGCAGGCCCGCCGGAGCACGGCCGTCCTCGAACGGATCGAGTCCCTGCGGGAGTCCCGGCAGAGCCCGTACCACGACGAGGGGCCGCTGGTACGGGTCCACGGGGTCCGGGTCGTGTACGGCGGCGCGGCCGGGGACGAGGCCGACGGGTCCGAGAAGAACGGGGTGGCCGGGGTGGCCGGGGTGTCGTTCGACTCCTTCGAGCTGAGCCCCGGCGAGCACGTCCTGCTGCGCGGCCCCAACGGCTGCGGGAAGACCACGCTGCTGCACATCATCTCCGGGACGCTCGCCCCCGACGCCGGGTCGGTCACCCTGCCGCCCCGGGTGGCGAGCCTGACCGCCCCGGTGAACCTGCCCCCGTTGCCGGTGCGCGACCTCGTCCCCGACGAGCGGCTGCGCGCCGCGCTGGACCTGGACGGGCCCGCCGAGCGGCTGCCGTCGGAGCTGTCCTCGGGTCAGCGCCAGCGTGTCGGGGTCGCCGCGCTGCTGTGCGAGGACGCCGACCTGTACCTCGCCGACGAGCCGTTCGCGAACCTCGACGACCGCGGCCGGGAGTTGGTCTTCCGGCTGCTTCGCGAGCGGACCGCCGGGCGGGCGCTGCTCGTCGTGCACCACGGGGACGAGGATCTCGACGGTCGCTTCGACCGTGTGGTGACCCTGGCGGCCGGACACCCGCTGGCCCGCCTCTCCTGAGGCGGGCCTGGCGGTCTGGCGGGTCGGGCGGGTCAGGTGGTCAGGTCGCGGGTGGCGGTGGCGAAGGCCGTCCGGTTCGGGTGGCCGGTCTTCTGCAGGAGGCTCGCCACGTGCTTCTCGACGGTGCGCAACGAGATGTGCAACCGGCCGGCGATGTCCTTGTTGCTGATGCGTTCGGCGACCAGCCGGGCCACCTCGAACTCGCGGACGGTGATCCCGCACCGGCGCAGGTCCGGCGGCACCCGCTCGGTGCCCGTGCGGCGTTGCCGGACCGAGGCGCCCATCCCGCGCAGCAGCGCCCGGGCGGCTCCGGCGACCGCCTGGAGGCCCGCGTCGTGGAAGTACTCCTCCGCCTCGCGCAGCCACTCGACCGGCGTGCCCCAGCCGTCCTCGTACGCCGACTGCGCGACGAGGCGCAGGCACAGCCTGCGGGCCATGGGGAAGGGTTCGGACGCCTCCAACGCCTTGCTCGCGGCGGCGCTCGCCTCGTCGCGACGGCCCTCGCGGCCGAGCAGCACGGCGTGCGCCAGGCCGGTGAACTGGTGGTTCCAGCGGGTGGCGGCGGCGCTCGCCCGCGTGATCTCGGCGTGGTGGGGCCGGCCCATACGGCCGTCCAGCACGCCGAGCAGCAGGATGACGCCGTGCTTGCCGAAGCCGCCCATCGCGGGGTTCTCCGCGTCGTAGGCGAGGGCCTGCGCGAACTCCTGCCCGGCGGCCTCGTGCCGTTCCTCCAGCAGCGAGCAGAAGGCTCGTGCCAGCCCGTACGACATCGCGCGTACCCCGGGCGCCGTGTCCAGCAGCGGGGCCAGCCGCTCCAGCGCCCCGCGCATCTCGGCCCGGCGGCCCTGGTGGGCGTACCGTACGGCCTCGGCGAGGCGCAGCATGGCCAGGGAGCGGCCGAGTCCGAGCCGTGAGGCGTCGGCGGCGGCCTCCCGGATCCGGTCCCGGGCCTCCTCGTACCGGCCGCGCCGGATCCGGTCCAGCGCGAGGACGAAGCCGGTTTCGTGGGCCAGGGGGAGAAGCCCCATGCCCAGGGCCTCCTGCCGGGCCTGTTCGATCCGGGTGGGCAGGCCGTCGTGGCTCGCGGCGACGATGGCCATGTGCACGTCGGCGGCCACGCGCGGGACCGGGAGCCGGCGGGCGAGGGCGATGGCGCGGGCCCGCCGGAAGTGGGCCGCGGCCGTCGGCTCGTCCTGTTCCCGGGCCAGCTGCCCGAGCATCAGCAGGGCCCTGCAGGCCACGTCGGGCAGGTCCACGCGTTGGGCGGCGTGCAGGGCCCGGAGGGCGTACCGGGTGGCGGTGCGCAGCCGGTCGGGGGCGAGCCGGCTCAGTTCCACCTGCACGGCGGAGAGGTCCACGAGGGCGGCGTGCTCGTCGGCCGGGTGGCTGCCGAGCAGTGCGCGGGCGATGTCGAGGTGCCACAGGGCTTCCGCGGGGCGGCCCGTCAGGGTGGCGAGGTCGCTCAGTCGGGCGTGGAGGCCGGCGCGGCGCTCGGCGGGTATGTCGTGCTCGCCGCCGTCGCCGCCGAGGGTGTTCAGGAGGGCGGCGGGTGTGGGCAGGCCGTCGAACCGCGCCGAGCGGGCGACGGCGTCCAGCAGGCGTTCCAGGACCGTGGCGCGCAGTTCGGGCGCGGTGTCCGGTTCGACGAGCCGATGGGCCCGGACGAGCAGGTCCACGGCCCGGTCCACCGCGCCCTCGCCCGACGCCCGGCCGGCCGCCTCGCCGTACAGGCGGATGGCCTCGGGGGTGTCGCCGGCGTGCTCGTGCAGTTGGGCGGCGTGCTCGCACCAGGTTCCGGGCAGCCCGGGGTGGAGGTCGGTGAGGGCGCGCGCCGCCCGCCGTAGGTGGCGGGTGCGTTCCCCGGGGCCGAGGTCGTCCAGCAGGGCCTCGGCCGCCAGCGGGTAGCGGAAGGTGTACCACTGGGTGCCCGGACCGTCCGGCGTGATCAGGTACGAGGCGACCGCGGCGCGCAGGACCGCGGACAGCTCGGCGTGGTCGCGGCCGATGGCGCGCTCCAGTACGGGCAGTGCGAAGCGGCGGCCGAACAGGGCGGCCATGCCGAGGAGTTCCACGCCGAGCGGGCCGAGCCGCTCGGCCTGGCGTCTGACGTTGTCCGCGACGGTCGCCGGGACGGCGGGTGTCCCCGGGTCGTGGCGGGCCGGGCGGCCGGTGAGGTCGTGGACGAGTTCCTTGACGACGAAGGGGATGCCGGCGGTGCTGTCGACGGCGCGGTGCACGAGGTCGGGGCAGACCTCGGTCGGCGGGACGCGCAGTTCGGCCGCGATGAGCAGGTGGACGTCGGGGCGGCTGAGGGGGCCGAGGTCGAGCACTGTGGCGGCGTCGCGTCGGCGGGCCCGCGAGGCGAGTTCGGTCGCGGCGCGGGGTGCGCATCCGGTGACGAGGAGGAGGACCGCCGGCTGGTGCCCGATGTTGTCGATGAGGTAGTCGACGACCGCCAGTGTGCCGACGTCGGCGTCGTGCAGGTCGTCGAGGACGAGCAGGCAGCCCGGTCGTTCTCCGACGACGGTGAGCAGGCGCAGCATGGTTTCGGCGACCACGAGGTGCGAGGCGGCGTCGGCGTCGGTGTCCCGGGCGCCGGTCAGCAGCCGGGCCATGACCGGGCCGTAGCGGCCGAGTTCGTCCGGGTCGGGCAGCAGGCCGGCCCGGGACAGCAGGAGCAGCGCCTCGACCAACGGCCGGTACGGGACGGGTGAGCCGACCGCACCGGCCCGCCCCCGTACGGTGACCATGTCGGTCTCGGCGGCCATGGCGAGGGCCTCGGCGGCCAGTCGGGTCTTGCCGACACCGGGCTCCCCGGTGACGAAGAGTGCCGTGCCGCGCCCGGACCGGGCGTCCGCCAGCGCGCGCATGATCTGCCCCATCTCGGGCCCGCGGCCGATGAGTTCCCCTCGCCTCGGGTGCGGGCCACCGTCCTGGCCCGCGACGGTACAGTCCTCCGGCAGCGCCGGCCAGAAGATGGACACCGGCTCGTCCCCTTTCCGGCGGGCCCTCCGAGGCGCCGCCGGGGATGACGATATGGACGGTGCGTGTGCCCCCTGTAGCCGTCCGTTTGGGGGGCTTGTGGGGGTGGTCAGCCCCCGTCGAGACTGTCTTCCCGTACCCGCTGTGCCAGGTCGAGCTTGGTGTAGGTGGGTCGGCCCGCCTGCTGGTACTTGGCCTTGACCCGGTCCAGGTAGTCCTTGGCGGTGTGGACGGTGATGCCGGCCCGCCGGGCGGCGGATTTCAAGGTCAGTCCGGAGGCGTAGTCGAGGAGGATCTGTCGTTCCCTGGGCGAGAGGCGGGGGCGGGCGGGGCTGTCGTCGTAGGCACAGGCGAAGGCGAGTTCCGCGGAGAGGGCGCCCCGGCCGGAGGCCAGGTCCTTGATGGCGGCGACCAGGGTGGGCAGGTCGTGGTCCTTGGTCAGGTAGCCGTCGGCGCCCGCCCGGATGGCCTCGATGATCCGGGAGCGGTCGGGCACCGTGCTGATCATCAGGACCCGGCTGCCGGTCCGCAGCAGCCGCCGGATGTTGTCGGCGGGGGCGGATCCGTCGCGCAGGACGAGGTCGAGGAGGACGATGTCGGGCGGGGAGTGGCCCGTCGCACCGAAGCCGTAGGGAAGTTGCGCGTCCGGTGCGCCGAGGAGCTCGCCGACGGTGGCGGCGGTCGCCACGAGCCGCAGCTCCGGCACGCCGCCGAGCCAGGCACGCAGGCCGTCGAGGAGCATCCGGTCGTCGTCGACCACCGAAACGGTGATCACCCGGGCCATCTCAGCTCCACCCGCACGCCCTCGCCGGGGGCGGTGTCCACGGTCGCCCGGCCCCCCACCTCCGCCATCCGGCCGTGGACCGAGCCGCGCAGGCCGAGGCCGGGCCGGCACCGTTCGGGGTCGAATCCGGGACCCCGGTCGACGACGGTGACGAGGGCTCCCCCGCGTCCGTCCGGGTCCTTGGTGGCGGTGAGGTAGGCGTGTCCGGTGCCCGCGTGGCGCCGTACGTTGTTCAGGGCCTCGCGGACGGCGTCGCCCAGCGCGGCGGCGACCTCGGGGGGCACCTGCGGCAGGTCGTGGTACTGGGCGGTGACCCGCAGTTGGAGGCTTTCGACGGAGACGACCGCGTCCTCCAGGGCGGTGCCGATCTCCCGGTGGTGGACCTCGTTCGCGGTCTGCTGGATCAGCCGGCGCAGGTACGCGGCCTCGCGCGCGCAGCGGCGGCGCACCTCGGGGGCGTTGGCGTCGACCGAGCCCGAGGCCAGGGTGGTCAGGGTGGCGAGGACGGTGTCGTGCAGGGCCCGGTGGTGTTCCAGCCGCTCGGCGAAGCGCGCCTTGTGGGCCTCGGCGGTCACCGCGCGGGCGTTGGCCTCGTCGAGGAGGCGGCCCTGGCGGAGCAGGTACCAGCGGAAGAGCCAGGTCATCACGGCCGAGGAGACGAGCGAGTTGGTGTGGCCGAGAATCACGGCGGGGCTCGCGCCCACCGCCTGGTAGCCGACGAAGTGGACGACCACGAGGAGGGCGATGACGGCGAGGGCGTGCAGTCGTTCGAGGGAGATGGCCACGACGGCGCTGGCCGATCCGCCGAGCAGCATGGCCCACGCGATCGCGGGCGGCTCGCGCAGTCCGCCCCAGGCGCACAAGGCCAGGGGCAGCACGCAGCCGGTGATCAGGACGTCCGCCCAGATGTGCCGGCGGTCGAACCAGCCGCGCCGCAGGGCGGTGCCGTAGGTCAGCGCGCTCAGCCCCAGGGCGGCGGCGAATCCCACGTATTGCAGGGGCAGTTCCGACCGGCGCTGGGTGACGGCGAGGGCGCCCACCGTCAGATGGCTCGCCCGGTAGAGGAGGGTGGCCACGATCATGAAGGACTGGGCGCGTTGCAGGCCCGATCCCACTCCGCTGGTCCCGCGTAGTGCCCGTATGCGCCGTACCGGTAAGGACAGCAACGCCAAGACACACCCTCCCGTACCGATTTGCCCGTGACATCTGCCATTTTGCCCTAGCAGGTGCACGTCAAATAGGCGCGTACCGGCCTGCTCGGGGCTTGGCCGAGGGGGCACCGCAGGGAGGCCGGAAAGGTGTTCCCGGCGCCTGTCCGGCCATGGCGACGAGGGGATGCCGGCCACCGGACCCGTCCGGAACGGTCGGGCTCCGCGGGTCGGTGGCGCGGACGGGACCCCTGGCGCCAGGTGTCGCGGGTCTCCTCGGTGGCGGGATCGGTCCGGTGGCGAGCCCGGCCGCCGGGGCTCAGTCCCGGGTGACCAGGCCGGCGACGAGCGCGGCGGTACGCCGGTGCCAGGCGCCCGCGCCGCGGAGCATCGCGTGGCCGCCCGTGGACATCGGGACGGCCGTGGCGTCGGCGCCCGCGAGCCGGGACCGGCGGACGAACTCCCAGGACCCCGCGGCCGAGGTCACCCGGTCCGCCTCGTCGTGCAGCAGGTAGATCCGGCGACCCGCGAGGTGGTCCACCGGTTCACCCGGCGGACACCAGGGGGCGAGGGCCACCACGCCGTGGACCAGGGGTGCGCCGGCCACCCGTAGCGCCGCCCGGCCGCCCATCGAGTGGCCGACCAGGACGACCGGTACGTCCCCGGCCAGCCCCCGCAGCCGCGCGAGGGCGGCCTCCGCGTCGCGGGCGGCGTCGCAGCGGGAGCCGTTCCAGCCGCGGTGCCGGTAGCGGACCTCCGCCACCAGGACGTCACGCCCGCGCGTCGCACGGGCGACCGCGGCCGCGAAGGGCCGCATCCGCAGGGCGGGCAGGTTGACCAGGGGCGGCGGCTCCGGCCCCTCCTCGCGTCCGCCGTGCAGCAGCAGGACCGCGGCCGCCGGTGTCGCGGGGGACGTGCGGAGCACGAGGGCGCGGCCCTGGCCGGTGGACTCCGTGTCCCGCTCGGTCCCGGCCGTCATCGTGCCTCCGGGCGTATGCGGCGCGGCGGACGCGGGAAGAACCCGCTGGTGCGGGCCGCGTAGTCGGCGTACCCGGGCCGGTCCGCCATGTGCTCCTCCAACAGTCTCTTGCCGCTGCCCCAGATCAGCAGCGCGCTCATCACCAGGGGTGAGACCAGTGTGAGTGCCGCAGTCTGCCAGGTCGCGCAGGCGAGCAGATAGAGACCCCACCAGACGAGGAAGTCACCGAAGTAGTTGGGGTGCCGGGTCCAGCTCCACAGACCCTTGTCCATGATCGTGCCCCGGTGTTCGGGGCGCTGCCTGAAGCGGGCCAGCTGGAGGTCCCCGACCGCCTCGAAGAGCAGTCCGGTCGCCCACAGCAGCAGGCCGACGGCGGCGAGCGGCCCGAGCGGGACGGGTACGTACGACGCCACCTGCACGGGCAGCGAGACGAGCCAGACCAGCGCGCCCTGGAGCAGGTAGACCTTGCGCAGGGCGTAGAGCCGGGTGCTGCCCGGGGCCCGGGCGAGCATGCGGGCGTAGCGCGGGTCCTCGCCGTGGCCCCGGCCGCGCCCGGCGATGTGCAGGGCCAGGCGCAGTCCCCATACGACGGTCGCCGCCGCGACCGCGAGGCGCCGGCCGTCGTCGCCGTGTCCCGCCGACAGCAGCCAGCTGGTGAGCGCCACCGCGGCGAAGGCGACACCCCAGGCGATGTCGACGATCCGGTGCAGGCCCTTGACCACGGCCACGGCGAAGGTGGCCAGCATGACGGCGAGCGCGGCGCCGGCCGCCGCGGCCAGGTTGAGGGACAGCGCGCCCCAGTCCGGGGTCATCAGGGCTCCAGCGGCCCGTGGTCGTCGGCGGTGAACAGCAGTTGGCGTACGTCGAGGTAGCGCGAGCGGAATCCCGCCTCGGAGTAGGCGAGGTACAGCTCCCACATGCGGTGGAAGGTGCGGTCGAAGCCGAGGGCGGCGACGGGGTCGGCCTGCCGGTCGAACTCCTCGCGCCACAGCCGCAGCGTCTCCGCGTAGTGGTCGCCGAAGCCGTCGTCCGCCACGGTGCTCAGTCCGGCCGCGGCGCTCGTGCGGGCGATCGCCTCGCGGGAGGGGATGAGCCCGCCGGGGAAGATGTACTTGCTGATCCAGGTGTGCGTGCGGGCGGTCAGGAGCATGCGCTCGTGCGGCATGGTGATGGCCTGGAGGGCGACGCGGCCGCCGGGGGCGAGGAGCCGGCGCAGGGCGGCGAAGTAGGTGGCCCAGTACTCGGCGCCGACCGCTTCGATCATCTCCACGCTGACGACGGCGTCGAAGGACCCCTCGACGTGGCGGTAGTCGCGCAGTTCGACGGTGACCCGGTCGCCGAGGCCGGCCGCGGCGATGCGCTCGCGGGCCAGGTCACGCTGCTCGGCGGAGAGCGTCACGGTCAGTACCTCGGCGCCCCGGGACGCGGCCCGGATCGCCAGCTCGCCCCAGCCGGTACCGATCTCCAGCACCCGGGTGCCCGGTCCGACGTCCGCGAGGTCGAGGAGCCGGTCGATCTTGCGGTGCTGGGCGGCGGTGAAGGTGGCGGGCTGGGCGGGGAAGGCGGCGAAGACCGCGGAGGAGTAGCTCATGCTCCGGTCGAGGAACAGCGTGAACAGTTCGTTCGACAGGTCGTAGTGGCGGTGGATGTTCTCCCGTGCCCCCTCGGGGGTGTTGCGCTGCTGCTCCGGGCGGCGGCGGACCCAGGCCTCGCGCAGCCGGCGCAGCGGCGCCGGCACCAGGTCGTCGACGTGGGTGGCGAGCACGGTCAGGGCGCCGACCAGGTCGTCGCTGTCCCATTCCCCGGCCATGTACGACTCGCCGAAGCCGATCAGGCCGTCCGCGCCGATCCGGCGGTGGAAGGCCTCGGGGTCGTGGAGGGTGAGGGTGGGCAGCGCTCCGGCCTGCCGGGGAACGTCGTACGCGGCCGGTTCCCGGGCTCCGTGGCGGACCCGCAGCGGGAGCCGGGCGAGGGCCCGGCCGAGGATCCGCTCGGCGACGGCGGTGCGCAGGGCCGAGGTGTGGGGCGGCCGGGCCACGTCGGGCCAGCGCGCCGGGTCGACGGGTGCGAGCGCGCTCTCGTGGGCCGGGATGTACGAGACGGTCACAGGGTGCCTTCCTGCGGGGGGCGGACGGTACGGACAGGACTGACGGGACCGACGGGACGGGGAGGACGGACGGGACGGACGGGACGGGGGCTGATCGGTAGGCCGCGGAGGAAGAGGCGGATGCCGTGGAAGCGGATGCCGAGGGAGACGCGGGCGGTGGACCACGGGTGGCGCAGGGCGGCTCCCAAGAGGGTGCGGACGCCGGCCGGACGGTGGCTGCCCCGGACGGTCGCGGTGAAGGGGCAGGTCCCGTCGCCGTGGCGCAGTTGCACGGTCAGGTCGAGGTGCTCGTCGGGGACGGGCAGCCGCATCCGGTAGTAGCCCTCGACCGCGAAGAACGGCGAGACGTAGAAGTCCTTGGGGACCTCGGCCAGGCCGTCGGCGCCGGGGCGCAGCACGTAGCAGTGGCGTTCGCCGTAGGTGTTGTGGACCTCGGCGACGACGCAGACCGGGGTGCCGGCACGGTCGTGGCACCAGTAGAGGGTGAGCGGGTTGAAGACGTGGCCGAGGACCCGGGCGTGGGCGAGCATGAGGACGCGGCCGTCGACGTCCGCCACGCCGTGGGCGGCGAGTTCGGCCCGGAGGCCCTCCCGCAGGGTCGGGGCCTCGCCACCGAAGTGGTCGCGGACGTCGAACCGGGCCAGCGGGCGCAGCACCCGGGGTATGCGGGGTGGGTCGTCGATGTCGATGAGCCATAGGTAGGTGCGCTGCCGGAGGGCGTGCCGGACGGGGGTGGCGCGGGTGTGGGCCACCGTGCACGAGTAGAGGGCCGGTACGCGGGGCGGGGCGGCCGGCCCGGCAGAGACGCCGTTCACCACCGCACCCCCAGGGCCTCGGCCGCGGCGACGCCGGAACGGCAGCCGTCCTCGTGGAAGCCCCAGCCGTGGTAGGCGCCGGCGAAGGCGGTCACGGAGGTGTTCAGCCGGGGCAGTTCCTCCTGCGCCGCGACGGACCGGGGGGTGTAGACGGGGTGTTCGTACACCATGCGGGCGATCACGTCGAAGGGATCGACGCGGCCGCGGGCGTTGAGGGTGACGATGTGCGGCTCGGCGGTGGGCAGTTGTTGGAGCCGGTTCATGTCGTAGCTGACCTGGACGCTCTCGGGTCGCGCGGAGCAGGAGGGCAGCCAGTAGTTCCACGAGGCGCGCGCGTGCGCGGAGCGGGGCAGCAGCGAGGTGTCGCGGTGCAGCACCGTGGGGTTGCGGGAGTAGGTGAACGCGCCGAGGATCCGGACCTCGTCCTCGGTCGGATCGGCCAGCAGGCGCAGCGCCTGGTCGGGGTGGACGGCGACGACCACGGCGGCGTACGGGGTCGAGTCGCCGTCCGGTGTGACCACGCGCGCGTGGTCGGCGGCGCGCACGACGGCCCGGACCGGGGTCGAGGTACGGACGGAGGTGAGGTGCTTGGCGGCCTTGGCCACGTAGTCGGCCGAACCGCCCGTGACGGTACGCCACTGGGGGGATCCCTTGACGGACAGCAGTCCGTGGTGGGCCAGGAAGCGGAAGAGGTACCGGGCGGGGTACTGGAGAGCGGTGTCCGGCGCGCACGACCAGACGGCCGCGACGAGCGGGATGGCGAAGTGGCCGACGAAGTAGCGGGAGAAGCCGTGCTCGTCGAGGAACTCGCCCAGGGTCCGCCCGCTGTCCGGAGCGGCGAGCAGCCGCCGGGCGGCCCGGTGGAAGCGCGGTACCTCGGCGAGCATGCGCAGGTGGCGGCCGCGCAGCAGGTTGCCCCCGCCGAGCAGTCCGGCCGCGCCCCGGGCGCCCGCGTACTCCAGGCCGCAGCCGTCGCACCGTACGGACATGCTCATCTCGGATTCCTGCGTGGTGACGCCGAGTTCCCGGAACAGCCGCAGCAGGTGCGGGTAGGTGCGCTCGTTGTGCACGATGAATCCGCTGTCCACGTGGACCGTTCCCGCGTCCTCGGTGGTCAGTTCATGGGTGTGGGCGTGGCCGCCGAGGCGGTCGTCCGCCTCGTACAGCACCACGTCGTAGGTGCGTTGCAGGATGTGGGCGGCCGTCAGCCCTGCCACTCCCCCGCCCACCACAGCGACTCTCCGCCGGTCCACGTCGATCAACCCCTCGCGCTCGCCTGCCCGGCACGGCCGGTGCCGGGCGTTTCTCGGGTACTTCGGCGCCGGGCGGCCCGCGGATGGGAATCTTGTTCCGACGGGCGCCGGGGGCCGGTCGGAACCGCCGACCCACCACCGCTGCCACCGCTGCCACCACTGCCGGCGCTGCTGCCGTTGGGGACGCCGGGGACGCTGCCGCCGTGCGCCTCGGCGCCGAGGCAGTGGCGCATCCGGTGCAGCCCCCGCCGGGCGTGGCTCTTGACGGTGCCCAGCGGCAGTCCGGTGCGTTCGGCGATCTGGGCCTGGGTGAGGTCCGCGTAGAAGGCCATGGCCAGTACCTCCCGCTGCGCGCGGGGCAGTTTCGCCAGTTCGTCGGTGAGGAGAAGCCGGTCCAGGACGGTTTCCGGGCCCGCCGGCGGCTCGCCCGTGGGCGGCGGCAGGGCGGCGCCGGCCGCGGCGACCAGGTCGAGCCGCCGGGTGCGGGCGGTCAGCGCGTCGGCGATCTTCCGCCGGGTGATCCCGACCAGCCAGCCGGGGAACGGCCCGCGCTCCGGCCGGTAGTTGGCACGACCCTGCCAGGCGGCGAGGAAGACCTGCTGGCTGACGTCCTCGGCCTCTCTGGAGTCGCCGAGGGTGCGGGCCGCCAGGGCGAGGACCAGGCCGCCCCATCGGCGGTACGCGGCGCTCAGGCACCGCTCGTCGCCGCGCACGAAACCGTCGGCGACCTCGTGGTCGAGGAGCCGCTCCCGGGCGGCGGACACGGGGGACGGCCGGGCGGTGACGCTCTGTGCGGTCATGGCGACTGCTCCTCGGGGCCGGGGCCGGTTCCCGTCCAGATTCCGACCCGTCGGCGCATCGATTCCACTCGCATCGTTTGTGCGTCGCATGATGGAGGTATGAACGAATCCGCACAGCCCGGCGAGCCCGGAGGGGCCGCGCACGGCGTCACCACCGGGGCCGTGGCGCGCCGACTGGGCGTCGCCCCGACGACGCTCCGCTCCTGGGACCGGCGCTACGGCATCGGACCGGCCGCCCGTGAGGACGGCAGGCACCGGCGGTGGACCCCCGGGGACATCGCCGTGCTGCAGGAGATGTGCCGCCTGACCGCGTCGGGAGTGCCGCCCGCGGAGGCCGCGCGCGCCGCCCGGGCCGGATCGGTGCCCGCCGTGCCCACGGTCGCCTCCCCGGCCCCGACCCGTCAGCCGGGATCGGGCAACGGCCTGCCGCTCGGCGATGTGCGCCAGGAGTGCCGGGGGCTGGGCCGGGCCGCCGTCCGGCTCGATTCGCCGACCATGGACGAGATGCTCGGTTCGCTGATCGGCGAGTACGGCCTGGTCACCACCTGGGAGGAGGTGATGGTGCCGACCCTGCACGCCGTGGGGCGCAAGTGGGAGACCTCGGGCGACCAGTACGTCGAGGTCGAGCACCTGCTCTCCTGGCACGTCTCGACGGCGCTACGCCGCGTGAGCATCGGGGCGCTGTCCGGGCCCCGGGCGAGCGCTCCTCCGATCCTGCTGGCGTGCGTACCGGGCGAGCAACACACCCTCCCGCTGGAGGCGCTCGCCGCCGCTCTCGCGGAACTGGGTCTGCCCGCCCGGATGTTCGGCGCCGCGGTGCCGCCGGAGGCGCTGGTCCAGGCCGTGCGCCGGACGGGACCCGGCGCGGTGGTGCTGTGGGCCCAGGCCCGCTCCACCGCCCACCACGCCCTCGCCCGGCATGTCGCCGACACGGCCTGGGGCGTCAAGGGCGCACGCGCCCGGACCACGGTTCTCCTGGCGGGCCCCGGCTGGGCGGGGCCCGCGCCCGCCCCGGGCATGCTGCGCCCCGGTGGGCTGCGGGAGGCCCTGGGCCTGCTGCGCGGACTGTGCGAGGCGGCGACGCCCGCGACGCGGGGAGGGAGCGGCGGAGCGGCCCCTCAGGGCTCCTGACCGGGGCTGAGGGGACGGCGAGGGTGACGACGGCGGCGGACACGGGACGTGCCCGGACCGGGCAGCCGGCATCGGGCGGTGCCCGCCGACGGCCGGTGGGGTCAGGCGCCGTCCTTGCCGCGGGCCCGGCGGAAGCGGGCCAGGCCCTCGGGGAGCCCGACCAGGGGGTCGGGGTAGTCGTACCGGGCCCGTTCCAGGCCGGCCAGCTGCCAGGGCTCGTGCACCGAGGGGCCCGGCAGCTCGGCGAGTTCCGGGACCCAGCGTCGTACGTACGCGCCGTCGGGGTCGTAGCGCTTGCCCTGGATCACCGGGTTGAGCACCCGGTTGGGGCGGCTGTCGGTACCGGTACCGGCCACCCACTGCCAGTTGAGCTGGTTGTTGGCCACGTCGCCGTCGACCAGCAGGTCGAGGAAGTGCCGGGCTCCGGCGCGCCAGTCGATGTAGAGCGTCTTGGTCAGGAAGGACGCGGCCAGCAGCCGGCCCCGGCCCGGCATCCAGCCCTCGTGGGCGAGTTGCCGCATGGCGGCGTCGACCACGGGGTAGCCGGTGCGACCCTCCTTCCAGGCCTGTAGGTCGGCGTCGGCCGCCTTGCCGCGTCGCCAGCGGTCGGCCCGGGGGCGGTAGTCGCGGGCGGCCACGGCGGGGCGGGCGGCGAGGAGCTGGTACTGGAAGTCGCGCCAGCAGAGCTGCCGTACGAAGGCCTCGGCGCCCGCTCCGCCCCGGGACCGCGCCCGGTGCACGGCCTCGGCCGCCGAGACGGCGCCGAAGTGGATGTAGGGGGAGAGCCGGGAGGTGGCGTCGCCGGGCAGGTCGTCGTGGCCTTCCTCGTACCCGTCGGCGTACTTCCCCAGCCAGTCCGTGAGGCGCTGCCGGCCCTCCCGCTCGCCCCCGGTGGCCAGACCCGCCGAGACGGAGGTGACCTCGGCGCGGGACGGGAGCGGTTCGGAGCGGATCGCGTCGGGCACCCGGACCCGCTGCGGCGCGGCGAGCGGCTCGCGCAGGCGCTCGCCGGACCAGCGTCTGAAGTACGGGGTGAAGACGGCGAAGTGGTCGGATCCGCTCGGGGTCACGGCGCCGGCGGGCAGGGCGGTGACGACGGCGTCATGGACGTAGAGCCGCCGCCCGTCGGCCTCCAGGGCGCTGCGCAGCCGCTGCTCGCGGTGCAGGGCGAAGGCGCTGCACCCGGCCGCCATGTGCACCTCGTCGGCGTCGGCCTGCCGTACGACGGCGCACACCTCGGCGACGGGGTCCCCCGAGCGCACCACGAGCCGGCCGCCGCGTTCGCGCAGCTCGGCGTCGAGTCCGGCCAGGCAGTCCGCGAGGAAGGCGAGCCGGTTGGGCGCCGCGAAGCCGGCCCGGTCCACCGCCGGGTCCCGGACGAAGAGCGGGACGGTCTCGTTCCCCGACCCCAGCGCCGCGCGCAGCGGCGGATGGTCGTGGACGCGGAGGTCCGAGGTGAACAGGACGACCGAGACGTTCATGGTGCTGCTCCTGGGCATCGGGCCACCGGGCGGACCCTGCGGGTGCCGCGCGGTGGTCGCTGGGCTGGCCTTGCCCGTCATTCGGTGCGGGAGGCCGCGGCGGATGCACCGGACGCATCGGCCGCGGCGGGTGCCGGGGACGCGGCCGGGCCGCGGTCGTCACCCGCTTCCGCCGTGCGCGCGATGTTGCGGGCCATGCCCCCGAAGACCACGGCGTGGAACGGCGAGACGCTCCACCAGTACAGGTGGCCGGCCAGGCCGCGCGGGTGGAAGAGCGCCCGCTGCCGGTACCGGGTGCGCCCGTCCCCGTCCTGCTCGGCGTACATCTCCAGCCAGGCCAGGCCCGGCAGTCGCATCTCGGCGCGGAGCCGGAGGAGGCGGCCGCGTTCGATCTCCTCGACCCGCCAGAAGTCCAGGGAGTCGCCGACCCTCAGGTGGGTGGCGTCGCGGCGACCCCGGCGCAGTCCGACGCCCCCGACGAGCCGGTCGAACCAGCCGCGCACGGCCCAGGCGAGCGGGAAGGAGTACCAGCCGTTCTCCCCGCCGATCCCCTCCACGACCCGCCACAGGGCCTGCGGCGAGGCTTCGACGGTGCGCTCACGGACGTCGGAGTAGAGGCTGCCGCCGGCCCAGTCCGGGTCGGTGGGCAGCGGGTCGCTCGGGGCGCCGGGCACGGAGGCGGAGGACCAGCGGGTGAGGACCTGGGCGTCGCGGACCTTCTTGAGGGCGTAGGTGAGGGCCGTGTCGAAGTCGAGGGGCGTGCCGGGCGGGTCGGGCACCCAGGTGGCGATGTCGTGCTCGTCGCAGACGACCTCGTACTTGAGGGATTCGGCGAGGGGGCGGGCGATGGCGCGGGGCACCGGGGTGACCAGGCCGACCCAGTGGCTGGACAGCCGGGGGGTGAGGACCGGTACGGGCAGGATGAGCCGCTGCGGCAGCCCGTCGACGGCGGCGTAGCGCTGCATCATGTCGAGGTAGGTGAGGACGTCGGGGCCGCCGATGTCGAAGGCGCGGCTGACCTCGGCGGGCATGCGGGCGCTGCCGACCAGGTAGCGCAGCACGTCTCGGACGGCGATGGGCTGGATACGGGTGCGCACCCAGCTGGGGGTGACCATCACGGGCAGCCGCTCGGTCAGGTAGCGGAGCATCTCGAAGGAGGCGGAGCCGGAGCCGATGATGACGGCGGCGCGGAGCACCGTGGTGGGGACCCCGGAGTCCAGGAGGATGCGTCCGACCTCGGCGCGGGAGCGCAGGTGGGGCGAGAGTTCCCGGTCGGGGACCCCGTTCGGGGTGAGTCCACCCAGGTAGACGATGCGGCGGACGCCGGCGGCGCGGGCCTGCTCGGCGAAGTTCCGCGCGGCCAGGCGGTCGGTGTGCTCGAAGTCGCGTCCGGCGCCGAGGGCGTGCACGAGGTAGTAGGCGACGTCGACGTCCCGCAGGGCGGGGGCGAGGGACGCGGCGTCGGTGACGTCGCCGCGGACGATCTCCGCCTGTCCGGCCCACGGGTGGTCGCGCAGTTTTTCCGGGGTGCGGGCGAGGCAGCGCACCCGGTGGCCGGCGGTGATGAGCTCGGGGACGAGCCGGCCGCCGATGTAGCCGGTGGCTCCGGTGACCAGGCACAGCGTGCCCGGGGCCGAGGGTCCTGGTGCGTCCGTCATCGAGTTGCTCCGATCGGGTGTCGCGGCTGCTCCCCCGGGCTTCTTCCGGGGGTACGGTCCGGCCGGATGCACGGACCGCCGCCCACGAGCTGATCGTGCGGAGCGCGAGCGCGCCTACTTCGGCATGAGGACCGTGTCGACGATGTGGACGGTGGCGTTGGCGGTGGGGACGTCGCCGCAGACCACCTTGGCGGAGTTGTTGACCGTGTAGGAGGTGCCCGAGCCCTTGGTGGTGATCATTCCCTTCTGGAGGGTCTGGAAGGAGCCGCCGGCCAGCTGCGTCGGCGTGAGCTTCTCGCCCACCACGTGATACGTGAGGAGCGCGGTCAGGGCCTCCTTGTCGGCCAGGACCTTGTCCAGGTCCGCCTTCGGGATCTTCGCGAACGCGTCGTTCGTCGGCGCGAACACCGTGATGTCCTGGGCGTTGTTCAACGTGTCGACCAGTCCGGCCTTCTTCACGGCCGCGACCAGGGTCGACAGCGCCGGGTTGTTGGAGGCGGCGGTGGCGACCGGGTCCTGCGCCATGCCGTCGAAGGAACCCGCGCCGCTCTTGGGCACCGAGGCGCACGCGGGGCCGAACGGGGCGTCCGCGCCCGCTCCGGTGTCGCCGACCGGCTCGGGTGAAGAGACCGCGTCGGGCGCGGCGGCCCCCTCATTGCTCGTACTCTCCTCCGAACAGGCGGACAGTGCCAGCGGAAGCAGCACGGCCGCGGTCATGGCGAGGGCGGTACGACGGAAGGTGTGCATGGTCATGGTCTCTCCTGCGTCCACGGGACCCACCCCTCGGTGCGTCACGCCGTCTGTTCGGCACCGGTCCTCGCCCGGATGGCCCCTTCGCCCGAACGAGTGGTAGCTCGTACAAGCTGCCGATCGACGGTTCGGGGGCTGCCGAAGGCGCCGCCCGCCATGACCAATCCGCCTGCCCCTCGGCTCCGAACGAGCTGTGCAACCGAGTACTCCTGGAGGACCTCCCCGGTGAGAGAGAACGTGCGCATAGGCCTGCACCCGTCGGCCGCTCCCGACCTGCCGGAACTGATGGGCCGGGTGGCCCGCGGTGATCAGCAGGCGTTCACGGTCGTCTTCGAGGCGGTGTCGGGCCCCGTACTGGGCCTCGTACGGACCGTGCTGCGGGACCCGGCCCAGTCCGAGGAGGTCGCCCAGGAGGTACTGGTCGAGCTCTGGCGGACCGCCGCCCGCTACCAGCCCGCGCGGGGCTCGGTGATGAACTGGGTGCTGACCCTGGCCCACCGCCGGGCCGTCGACCGGGTGCGTTCCGCACAGGCGTCGACCAACCGCGAGAAGCGGGCGGCGCTGTTGGACCACACCACGGCCTACGACGAGGTGGTGGAGCAGGTGGAGAGCCGGCTGGAGCGCGAGCAGGTACGGCGCTGTCTGCACGGACTCAGCGAACTGCAGCGCCAGTCGGTCACCCTGGCGTACTACCGCGGCCTGACCCACCGGGAGGTCGCGGACCTGTTGGCCCTACCGTTGGGTACCGTGAAGACACGGCTGCGCGACGGGCTCATTCGGCTCCGTGACTGTCTGGGGGTGGGTGCGTGAGCACCGCGGATCCGCACACGTTGACGGGCGCGTACGCGCTCGACGCCCTGGAACCGGACGAGCGGGCCGCCGTCGAGCGGCACCTCGCCGACTGCGTGTCCTGCTCTCAGGAGGTCCGGGAGTTCTCCGAGACGGTCACGCGCCTCGGGCTCGCGGTGGCGGCGCCGCCGAGTGCCGCGCTGCGGGACGAGGTGATGCGCCGGATCGCGACGGTACGCCAGGACCCGCCCTCGACGGCGCGGACCGGACGCGGCGGCCACGTACGGCCCCGCTGGCGGCCGGTGTCGAACTGGGCGCTGGCGGCCTGTCTCGCGGGGGCCGTGGCGCTCGGCGGTGTCGCGGTGGCGCAGTACGAGCAGGCCGAGGACGCCCGGCAGCAGGCGCAGCGGGCCCGGATCGCGAACGATGCCGTGGGCGCGGTCCTCGCGGCCGCCGACGCCCGGGTGGCCACGGCGCCGCTGCGGGGCGGAGCGGTGGGCACGGTGGTGGTCTCGAACTCCCGTAACCAGGCGGTCTTCGCGGCCTCCGGGCTGCCGGCGCCGCCCGGCGGGAAGGTGTACCAGCTCTGGTACAACGACGGCGGCGGGAAGATGCGTCCGGCGGGGCTGATGCCCGGCGGTGCCCCGGCCACGGCCGCCCTGCTCGACGGTCCGGTCGACACGGCGTCGGGGATGGGTGTCACCGTCGAACCGGCCGGCGGCTCGCCGCAGCCGACGTCCGCTCCGGTGGCCCTGCTGTCCTTCCCGGCGGCCTGAACCGGGCGGCGGTCAGACGGCCGGGGTCGCCCGGAACCGGTTGCGGTACTCCGTCGGCGTCGTGTCGAGCTTGCGGCGGAAGGCACGGACGAGGGTGTCGGTCGTGTTGAAGCCGCAGACGGTCGCGACGCGTTCGAGGGTGTCGTCGGTGGACTCCAGCCGGTTGCGGGCCACTTCGACACGGGCGGATTCGACGTAGGCCGCCGGGGTCATGCCCAGTTCCGTCTTGAAGATCCGGGTGAGCTGCCGTTCGCCGACGTGCGCCTGTGCGGCGAGGTCGGCGACGGTCAGCGGCTCGGCGATGTTCCGTGTGATGTGGTGGCGGAGGTCCTCGATGCGCCGCGTGGTCGACACGGGTTCCAGCGGGACGCTGAACTGGCTCTGTCCGCCGGGCCGTTTCAGGTACATCACCAGTTGCCGGGCGACGCGCAGGGCCACGGCCTCGCCGAAGTCCTCGGCGACGAGGGCGAGCGAGAGGTCGAGGCAGGCGCTGATGCCGGCTCCGGTCCACACGTCCCGGTCCCGGATGAAGATCGGATCGGCGTCGACCTCGATCGAGGGGTGTTCGTCGGCGAGTTGGCGGGCGGTGGACCAGTGGGTGGTGGCCCGCCTGCCGTCCAGCAGCCCGGCGTCCGCGAGGATGTGCGCGCCCACGCACACGGAGGCGACCCGCCGGGCCGTGGCGGCGAGGGTCCGCACCCGGTCGACCACGGCCGGGTCGGCGAGGGCTCGGACCCGGCCCTCTCCGTCCACCTCGACGGACCCGGGCACCAGCAGGGTGTCGATGCCGCGCCCCGCCACCTCCTGGAAGGTGGTGTCCGGAAGGATCCGGACGCCGGCGGAGGTGGTGACGGGGTCCATGGTCTCGGCGGCCAGCGCCACCCGGTAGCCCGCCGGTTCGCCCAGCTCCCGCCCGCAGCAGGGCGAACACCTCCGGCGGGCCGGTGACGTCCAGCAGGTCGACGCCGTCGAAGAGGACGAGGACCACGAACCGTCCGACGGTGCTCACAGGTGGTCTCCGTTCGGTGGGACGACGGTCGTGCCGACACCCACCGTATGTCGGTTTCTGCGGGTTG
Organism: Streptomyces sp. NPDC048331; assembly: GCF_043201215.1. Classification (NCBI taxonomy): domain Bacteria; kingdom Bacillati; phylum Actinomycetota; class Actinomycetes; order Kitasatosporales; family Streptomycetaceae; genus Streptomyces; species Streptomyces sp. NPDC048331. The sequence continues at coordinate 451,522 of NZ_JBICYT010000003.1, forward strand.
GACGACATTGCCGACATCCAGGGGTGGTCCTAGCGTGGAGAACACGGCCGCCGCTCCGCGGCCGGAACCTCTCGAAGTGACACCCCCAGGAGGGTATTTCCATGTCCAAGACGACCCTGCGCGAGCTGAGCGGCCTCGACCGGAGCCCGGCGTCACCTGCCGAAGCGACGCTGATCCTGATCGACTACCAGAACACCTACACCCGGGGCGTGATGGAACTGACCGGGTGGGAGGCCGCCCTCGACGCCGGCGCCGCCCTGCTGGCCCGGGCCCGGGCGGCCGGGGCGCCGGTGATCCATGTGATCAACGACGGCGGCGAGGGAAGCCCGTACGACGTCCGGGCCGAGATCGGCCGGATCCACCCCCGGGTGGCTCCGGTCGAAGGTGAGGCGGTGGTCGTCAAGACGGCCCCCAACGGGTTCGTCGAAACCGACCTGGGCGACCACGTCGACGCCGCCGGCCACAAGGACGTCATCCTCGCCGGGTTCATGACCCACATGTGCGTGACGTTCACCGCGGAAGGCGCGTTCCTGCGGGGCGACCGGCCCACGGTGGTGGCGGACGCGTGCGCGACCCGGCCGCTGCGGACGGCGGTGGCGGAGGTGTCCGCCGAACAGCTCCACCACGCCGCGCTCGCGACGATCGCCGATCTCTACGGGGTCGTCGTCCCGTCCGCCTCCTCCCTCGGCTGAGGCCGCGGCCACCTCCGATCCGTCACCCCGCCGTCGACACGAGGCGTCGCAGCGCGGCCTGGGCGGGTGGGCCCCAGGTGGGCTTGCCGCCCGGGCGGCCGCGCACCCCGGCCTCGCCGATGAGGATGCCGCCGAGGGCCCGCTGTGCCGCCCAGCCCCGGGCGCGGCGTCGGGTCGCGGCGTCCGCGGCCGGCCGGTAGGCGGCGTGGAAACGGTCGACGGCACCGTCCGGCAGCAGGTTCCAGGGGGCGGCGAGGTCGCAGGCCGGATCGCCCGCGCAGAGGTCCCCGAAGTCGATCACGCCGCAGAAGGTGCCGCCCGCGGTGAGGACGTTGGCCGGGTGGAGGTCGCCGTGCAGCCACATCGCCGGGCCCGCCCAGACGGGTGCGGCGACGGCGTCCTCCCAAACGGCGCGGACGGCGTCCGGGTCGGGGATCAACCCCATGTCGGTGGCGGTGGCGAGCCCGTCGACGAACGCGTCGGCGAGGTCGGCCAGTGGCCCCCCGCGGCCGTGGTTGCCCGCGGGCGCCCCTGCGGGAGCCGGCCGGTGAAGCGCCGTCAGGAAGGCGGCCAGGGCGTCGGCCGCGTCCGTGGCGTGCGTGGCGGGGGCGCGGTCGGCGGGCTCACCGGGCACCCAGGTGGTGACGGTCCAGGGGCGCGGGAACCGCTCGGAGGGCTCGCCGATGCGCTGCGGAACGGGAACCGGCAGCGGCAGGCCCGGGGCGAGGCCGGGCAGCCAGGCGTGCTCCTTGCGCAGCAGCGCGTCCGCGGACGGCGTCGCCCAGGGCAGCCGGACGGCGAGGTCCTCCCCGAGCCGCCACAGCTGGTTGTCCCAGCCACGGGCACCGAACCGCACGGGGCGATCCGCCAGATCGGGGTGCTGATCGCGTAACAGGTCCCGGACCAGCTCCGCGGTGACCTCGGTTCGTGTGTGTGTCATGCGCACGAACCGTAGCCGGGGCCGGCTCCGCGCGGCCGGCGGGACTCACAGTTCCTCGCCGAGCGGCAGCCGGTGGATGCCCGGCAGGTACGCGTCGAGCTCGCCCGGGGTGAACCGGGACATGCCCACGACGTGCCAGAACTCACCGGCCACGTCGCCCTCGTACTTGTACCCGCCGGCCGGTGTCAGCGCCGCCCAGCCGCCCGCCATGCCCATCAACGTCGCGCGCGGGGACGGCGCCTCCCCATCCGCCGGGACGTTCCAGAGCCGCACCGTGCCGTCCTCGGCGCCGCTCGCCAGCGTGGTGCCGTCCGGGGAGAAGGCGAGCGAGAGCACCCGCCCGGTGTGCCCGACGAGGTCGGTCAGGTGCTCGCCCGTCGTGGCGTCCCACAGGGCGACGGCCCGGTCGTCGCCGCCGGTGGCCAGCAACGGGCGGCTCGGATGGGCGGCCACCGTCCACAGCCTGCCGCCGCGTCCGCGCAGCCGCGGACCGGCCTGCCCGTCCCGCCAGAGGATGGCCGTACCGTCCCAGCTCGCGCTGGCGAGCCAGGCTCCCCCCGGGCCGTAGGCGACGCCGTACACCCGGTCGGCATGCCCTCCGAGCTGATGGAGCAGGGCGCCGTTCCTGGCGTCCCACACCCGTACGAAACTGTCGTCGCAGCCGGTGGCCAGCACATCGGCGTCCGAGCGGAAGGCGATCGAGCGGACCCGGCCCCGGTGCGCGGTCAGCGTCGAGACGGGGGAACCGGTGGGGCGGAACCAGACGCGAACGGAATCGTCGTCGTTGGCGGTGGCGAGCAAGGTCCCGTCGGCGTTGAAGGCCTCCGCCCAGACGTGCTCGGTCTCCGCGTCGAGCTCCCTCAGGTACTCGCCGCCCTCCGGGTTCCAGAGGTACATGTCGCCGTCGTTGCTGGCCGTGGCCAGGATCGCTTCGACCGGGCTGAAGGTCGCGGAGACCAGCCGGTCACCGCGCCCGGTGAGCTCGTCCGTACGGCGGCCCGTGCGCGTCTCCCACAGCCGTACGACCCCGTCGTTGCCGGCCGCCGCCAGTTGCGTGCCGTCCGCGCTGAAGGCGACCCCGCCGATCCGACGGCCGTGGCCCCGCAGGATGCGCTTGCCCTGGCCGGTGGCCGCGTCCCAGATCTGGGCGCCGCCGTCGTTGCCGACGGTGAGCAACTGGCTTTCGCCGGGCCGGAAGGCGCACGCCCAGGCGGTGCCGCGGTGCTCGGTCGGCTGCTGGGGGTGGAGGGCGACCGTGTACCCGTGGGGGCGCCCGGTGACCGTCCACAGCCGGACCGCGCCGTTGCTGTCGCAGGCGGCGAGGAGCTTCCCGCCGTCGCCGAAGAGCACCTGGTAGACGGCGCCGGTGCCCCGTTCGAGAACGCCGGCGGGGGTGCCGACCACCGGGTCCCAGAGCCGGACCTGGCCGTCCGTGTCGCCGCTGGCCAGGAGGTTGCCGTCGGGGTGGAAGTCGAGGACGTACACCCGGCCGGTGTGGCCGGTGAACTCGTGCAGCAGCCGCGCGTCGGCCGTACGCCAGATCCGCACCGTGCCGCCCTGCCCGGGCCCGCCCCGGTCGGCGGTGGCGAAGAGGGTCCCGTCGGGGCTGAACCGGGCACGGTAGACGGCCCCTTGATGGCCCTCGATCTCCCGGACGCAGTGCCCGGTGGCCAGGTCCCACAGGCGTACCTTCGCGCCGGCGTCGCCGGTGAGCAGCAGGCCGTCCGGTCCGTAGACCGCGGTGTAGACGGGGGCGGTGTGACCCGGCATCCGGTGCAGGGGTTCGCCGGTGGCCACGTCCCAGACCGTGACCAGGCCCTCGCGGTCGCCCGTGGCGAGGAGGGTGCCGGCCGCGTCGAAGGAGACCGGCCACACCCCGTCGGGGTGGACCCGCAGGTGGTGGCGGCAGGCTCCGGTCACCGGGTCCCAGAGCCGCACCGCGCCGTCGGAGCCGCCGGTGGCGATGACGTCCGGCCGGAACTTCACGGCGTACACGCGTCCCTCGTGCCCCTGGAGGGTGCGTACGGCCCGGCCGTCGTCGGCGCCGCAGACCAGGACGGAGCCGTCCTCGCTGCCGACGGCGAGGAGTTCCCCGTCGCTGCTGTACGCGATCGGTTCGGGAAGGCGGCTCGTGCGCATGCCGAATCCGTACGGGACCCCGACGGCGGAGGGCCGGAACCCGGCGTCCACGGGCATCCCGGGGGCGATCGCGGCGGTCCCCAGCTCGGGGGCGGCCCGCACCTCGTCGTCCATCGTCACGTCGATGAGCGCGGCCCGGTGCCAACGGCTGCCGGTCAGCAGGGCGCCCCGCAGGTCGGTCCGGGTCAGCCGGGCCCGACTGAGGTTCGCGCCGGACAGGTCGGCGCGGCTCAGGTCGGCCAGGTCGAGGCGGGCGCCCGTCAGCCGGGTGCCCCGGAGCAGGGCTCCGGAGAGATTGGCGCCGATCAGCCGGGCGTCCGTGAGGTCCGCGTCGCTGAGGTCGACCCCGGAGAAGTCGCGGTGCGAGAGGTCCTCACCGGCCAGCCGGGCGCCGCGCAGGTCGGCGTTGGCCGGTACCCGGAGCCGGTCGGAGATCCGTACGGCGTTGGCGCGGGCGGCCTCACCGACCGCGCGCCCGGGGGAGTCGAGGACCTCGCGCACCCAGCGGGCGCACTGCTCGTGGTCGGCGAGGTCGCAGAAGAACTCGACGGCGAGCTGGCTGAGCGGGCGCGCGAGGAGCACGGTGTGTTGCCCGCGGGCGAGCTGGCGGGCGGCCTCCCGTGCCACCAGCCACTCGACGACGGAGCCGTGGATGAACTGGAACACCCCGTCGTCGCTGCGGACCAGCAGGCTGCCCGCGCCGACCGCCTGGGCGCGCTCGGACGCGGTGAGCGGGGACTCGGTGAGTTCGCTGAGGGTGCCGGCCACGGTCTCGGTGAGCTCGTCGAGCCGCAGGGCGCTCCGGCCGCTCTCCCACAGCCGCCAGGCCAGCGCGGTGACCGCCGCCCACAGCTGGTCGAGGGTGAGTCCGGGCGGCGCGCCGGGCCCGCCCTGGCCGCGCCGTTCCTCGTGGCCGAGCCAGGAGGTGAACACGTCCTCGTACAGTCGGGCGGGGCTGAGCGCGCGGCCCGCTCCGGCGACCGCGCGCAGCTGGTCCTGACTCAGGTCGGCGACGAAGGACAGCAGCCGGGGGTTGCGGCAGAGCATCAGCAGGTCGGGGATGTTGCGCAGGAGCTGGTAGCGGCGGTCGGCGGCGTGCTCGTCGCCGTAGCTGCGGACGAGGTAGGAGCGGATCTGGGCCGGGGTGAAGCCTTCGACGGCCAGGATCCTGCGTTGCGGGAGCAGGCCGACGCGCTCGCCGAGCGCGGTGAGGACCTGGGCGTGGGACTTGAAGTGCTGGGTACGGCTGCTGACGACGATCTTGGCGTGGTCGACGGCGGCGTCGAGGAGGACCTGGAGGTGGTCGGCGGCCCGGTCGTAGCTGACCCGGTTGACCAGTTCGTCGAAGCCGTCGAAGAGCAGGACGACGCGGCCTTGGGCGAGCATGTAGCGCAGGGCCCGCAGGTCGATGGTGTCGACGTCGTGGCCGGCCAGATGCGCGGCGACCAGGCCTTCGAGGCTGTGCGCCCGGTCGAGGGAGTTGAGCGGGATCAGCAGCGGGGTCAGGTGCGGGAGCTGTTCGGAGATGCGCCGGGCCAGCTCGCGCAGCGCGAAGGTCTTGCCGTGCCCGAAGTCGCCGAGGAGCAGGACGAACCGGCCCTGGTCGGACTCCAGGAGCTCCAGCAACTCCTCGACGAGTCCGTCCCGTTCCTGGTCGGCCTGGCCCGGGCCGTCGGGGCGGTCGGCGTCGCGGTAGCGCTGGGGGAGGTAGAGGCCGGGGGCGTACTGCTCGCTGCTGTTGAGCCGGGCCGTCTGCGCGGCGACGTAGCTCCGCAGGTCGAGCAGGCCCTGGAACTCGATGAAGCTGCGCACCCGGACCCGGACGCCATGGGCGGCGGCCCGGCGGCGCAGCCCGCCGGCCGGGGCGGCGCCCCCGTACACCAGGACGGCCTCGGAGCCGGTGTCGGTGGCGTGCACCTGGGCGATGAAGCGGTCCAGCTCCTCCTCGGTGGGACTGCCGGGGTGGACGGCTATGCGCTGCTGCTGGACGACGCCGTCCTCCTGCTCCCGCCAGGTGGCCATGATCTGCACCATGTCGGCCGGTTCGCGGCGCGGGACGTCACGCAGCCGTACGCCTTCCCGGCGCACCCGGCAGATCTCCTTGACGCGCTCGGCGAGCGAGGCGGCCGGGTCGTCGAGGGGAGCTCGTCCGCCGGCCGGCTCGACGTCGATGACGGCGGGCAGTTCCGGTACGGGGAACACCCGGCGGGTCTGCCGCCATGCGGCGGGGAAGGCCTCGGACGCGGCGGTGATCCGGTCGTCCCAGCGGGTCACGCCCTGGGCGCCGACCTGGAGCAGCTGGAACCTGGCGGGGGCGGCGGAACCGAACAGGGGCAACTCACCGGCGGTCCCGGCGAGCTGGGTGCGGCTGGGGGCCGAGGTGGTGCTGCGCGGGCCACCGGTCGGCCCGTGCAGCAGCAGGTGCAGCCGCGGGGCGGCGAGCCGGGCGAAGGTGTCGGCGTCCCGCAGCCCGCCGGGGCCGCCGATCGCGTCGCCGGGGCGGCGGCCGTCGGTCAGCGGGTGGCGGAGCGCTCCGATGCGCAGCCAGCCCTCCTCCTCGTACCGTCGCATGGCCTCGGCGAACCAGGCGGCCTGGTCGCGTCCGATGAAGCCGTACTGCTCTTCGGGGCGGTGGCTGTAGGCCATGGAGGAGTTGAATCCGGCGACGACCGTGCTCAGTTCGGGCACCGGGAAGAGGGTCCAGGGCTGGTCGCTGTCGAAGACGGTGTCCAGGCCCTGGTAGAGGCCGCGGAACAGCCGCGTGTAGTGGCGCCATTTGGGCCAGTACGGGGGCTGCGGTGCCACCTCGTCGGCCTCGCAGGTGTGGAAGTAGGCCTGGGACGCGGCCTGGTTCACGTCCTGCGCGCCCGGTACCACCATCACCCGCTGGGGGGACAGGTCGAGCTGGGACCGCAGGGCGGTGAGGAAGCTGAGGGCCTGGTCGCATTCGCGCGGGCTGCCGGACGCGGTGAGGTCGCCGGTGACGACCATCAGATCGGGGGCGGGTGCCCCCGCGTCCCTGAGCATGATGAGGTCGCCGCGGATCTGCCGGCTGAGCGAGTCGGGTTCGCGGCCGCGCCCGAAGTCGGGCCCGGCCAGGTGCAGGACGGTCACGGTGTCCTGGGCGCCGGGGCCGGCCGCGGCGGCCCGCGGGTAGAGCGGCGCCCTGGCCGGCCGCCTGCGCCCGGACCAGCCGGGGCCGGCGAGCGCGCTCGGCCGCGGCTGCCCGGGGTTGGGCTGCTCCGGGTGGCGGACGGGTGCCGGGCCCCCACCCGGGTAGCCGGGGCGGCGGCCCGGGCGGGCATGGCCGTCGACGGCCTGGCCGACCCGGTTCAGCAGGAGGGAACGGGCCGCGTCGATGTCCGCCACGCCGACGAGGTCGACGTAGGTGATCGTGGCGAGGAGTCCCTCGATCGGGATCTCGTCCACCCGGACGGTCAGCAGCCTCCGTTCGGGCGACTCGGGCGAGGCCCGGAGCGCGGCCTGCCATTCCATGCGACCGTAGGTGGAACGCTCGTAGTGGCGGGACAGTACGGCGATGACCGCCAGGGACTCGCTGACCCCCCGATCCATGAAGTCTATGAAGTTGGTTCCCGGTACGAAGTCCCAGGCCTGCACCACCGTGCGGTAGCCGGCTTCCTCCAGGGTCCAGGCGATCCAGGCGGCCCACTGTTCGTCTGCCGGCGAATAACTGATGAAGAAGTCGAACTCTCTTGCGGGAGCGCCGAATTGCCCGTCCGTCATCATGAATCCATCGTAGGGCCGTGCCCCCGGCCGCGGGGTTGTCCCGTCAAGGGCGAAGTGATCTCCCGCGGGGCGCCGGACACCCCGCCGGGGCGGGCCTGTCCGATTCCTTCCGCCCCGTCTGATGCCGGGACGTGTGTATGTGCGAACCTGTTCGCCGTGTCTCTCCTCAGGCGACTGCATCCACTGGACTGGCTGGCCGGCGGGCTGCTCGCACTGGGTGCGCTGTGCGTCGCCACGGGCCTGCTGCCCACCGGACCCGCCGGGGACGTGCTGGAGCGCATCGGTCCGCTGGTGGTGTTCCTGGCCACGGTGATCGTCCTCGCCGAGCTGACCGGCAAGGCGGAGGTCTTCGACGTCGTCGCCACCTGGGTGGCCCGGGCGGGACGCGGCAGGTACCCCCTCCTCTTCTGTCTCTGCGTGCTGTTCGCGTCCGTCACCACCATCACCCTCAACCTGGACACGACGGCTGTCCTGCTGACCCCGGTGATGCTGGCGCTGGCGACCCGGGTCGGGATCGCGCCCGTACCGCTGGCGATGACCACGGTGTGGCTGGCCAACACGGCCAGCTTGCTGCTCCCCGTGTCGAACCTGACGAACCTGCTGGCCGCGGACCGCATCGCGCTGACACCGTCGGAGATGGCCGCCACCATGTGGGCGCCGCAGTTGGCCGCGATCGCGGTCACGATGGCCTGCCTGTGGGGCTTCTACTGGCGCCCGGGGCGGCGCACCGAGACCCGCTACACGCCGCCTCCGCTGCCGCGCCCCGCGGACCGGGTGCTGTTCCGGGTGAGCGCGGTGGCGTGCGCCGGATTCCTGCTGGCGATCCTGCTCGCCGACGTACCGCTGTGGTCGGCGTCCATGGCGGCCGCGCTGATCGTGGTCGTGGCCTTCTGGTTCCGCAGCCGGGAGACGCTGCGCCTCTCCCTGATCCCCTGGCGGCTCCTGGTCCTCGTCCCGGGGATGTTCCTGGTCGTGGAGACGGTCAACGCCCATGGACTGCACGACGTCCTGGCGGCGGCGATGGGCTCCGACAACGACGTCGTCGGCATGCTGAGATCGGCGGCGGTCGGAGCGGGCTTCTCGAACGTGCTGAACAACCTCCCGGCCTATCTGGCGGGTGAGGCGGCCGTTCCGGTGGCCAACCACGAGCAGTTGCTCGCCCAGCTGATCGGCGTCAACGTGGGCCCGGTCATCACGCCGTGGGCCTCGCTGGCCACCCTGCTGTGGTTCGAGCGGTGCCGCTGGCACGGCACCCGGATCGACCTGGGCCGCTTCCTCGGTACGGGCGTCGTACTGGCGGTGGCGGGCACGCTGGCGGCGACCCTGGCCCTGGCGGCCACCACCTGAGGGCTGTCCCGTAATCCCCGGCGGGCGCACGACGACAGATACGGCACCTCGCTGTGTTGTCGGAACGCCCGAAGACGCCCGGTAAGGGGACGCTCCTCCGCCTTGCGATGCACCGCATCTGACACCGCGCGCTGATCCACCGGGGATGACAGGACAGCCCTCGGGGCCGTGTCCGGTCACACCTCAACGGGATTCCCTGGCGGCCCGCTCGACCTTCGCGCGGTGGGCCGCACGGGCTTCCTCGTCGATCCCCGTCTCGTGTTCGGCGCGCAGCCCGGTCCGGCCGTCGAGGCCCTCGCGCAGGATGTCGGCCTGCCCGGTGTGCCGGACGGACTCGCCGAGCACATGGACCATGACGGCGAACAGGTTGGTGTCGGCATGAGGCGCCGGCCACCACGGCACGTGGCCGGGGGCGTCGAGGGGAAGCGCCTCGATCGTCGCGTCCGCGTGTTCCCACGTGCGCCGGTAGAACGCGACGATCTGATCGCGGGTCTCGTCCTCGGTCGCCCACAGATCGCTGCCGTCGGAGTCCTGCCAGCGGGGCAGCGGTTCCGGCGAGGGGCGGTGGAAGACCTCGCCGAAGTACCTCGCCTCGACGGTGGCCACATGCTTGACCAGGCCGAGGAGGTTGGTCCCGGTCGCGGTCAGAGGTCGGCGGGCATCGTATGCGGACAGGCCGTCGAGTTTCCAGAGCAGGGCCTCACGGTCCCGCCGCAGTCTCCCGTGCAGGGCGTCCTTCGCGAATTCGTCGATCATGCGGCACGAGCCTGCCATGGGCCGCTCGCGGTCTCAAGATCCCTTACGCGGCCGCTCGGCCCCTCGGCCCCTCGGCCCCTCGGCCCCTCCGGCTCACGTGCTCGGGGTGACGGCCCCCACCTCCGCCAGCAGGTACGCGAGGGTCTCGCCGCGGGCCGCGACGAAGCTGCGCCCGGTGTCGGCCCCGGCGAAGCCGGGTCTGAACCGCGCCCCGGACAGCGTGCGCAGGTCCACGCCCGCCTCCGCCGCGAGCAGCGCCCCGGTCGGCAGGTCCACGCCCTCGGCGCGGTAGCCGACGAAGGCATCGATGGTGCCGCGCGCCAGCAGGCTCCAGCCGAGCAGCGGGGCCCACAGTTGCAGGACGCGCCGACAGCGCAGCTCCAGCACCGCGCGCAGGGCCACCGCCGTCGGGTCGCCCCGTTCCACGGCGTACCCCTGGGTCCAGGCGACGACGGGCCCGGGCCGCGGCAGGGTGCGGTCGGGGCCGGGCAGCGCGCCGGAGGGTCCGTGGGCCCCGTACCCCTTGACCGCGTGCCAGGTCTCCCCGGTGACCGGCTCGTGCACCACTCCCATCACGGGGGCGCCCGCCAGGCACAACCCGATCCCCACCGCGTAGGTGGGCAGCCCGATCACGACGTTGTTGCTGCCGTCCAACGGGTCGACCAGCCAGGTGCGTTCACCCGCGGCGTCGAGGAGCCCGGCCTCCTCGGACAGGATCCGGTCGTGCGGGAAGTGCCGCTGGATCCGGCTCAGTACGAGCTTCTCGGCCGCGAGGTCGAGGTCCATCTGCACGTCCCCGGACCCGCCCTTCGTCCGCACGCACCGTGCCGTGCCGAAACGCCTGCGCAGCAGGCCTCCCGCCTCCTCCGCCGCGGCGACGGCGACCTGCCTCTCGTGGTCGAAATCAGGTCCGCTGTTGGGCATCGATCCTCCTGAGGACGGTGTGGACGCTGCGCACGGTCTGCGCGGTGTCGCACAGCCGGCGGCTCGTGCGGCGCGGACGGCCGTCGAGCGGGCCGAGCGAGAGGTCGAGCTGCCCGGGGATCGACATCCCGTGGACGAGGGTGGCCGCCGGTTCCACCCCCTCCAGTGCGGTGGCGTGGAACTCGCCCGCAGCCAGGGTGTACGTCTCCCCGCCGGAGCTGATGTGGGCGGGGCCGGGCTCGCTCCGTACCAGGAGGGAGGTCGGCCTGATCTCGTCCACCCCGTCGCTCCCGCTGAACACCTCGAAGATCCGGTGGGTGGCGCCCTGCTCGCCGTCCCGCACCACGCTCGTCCGTACGGGCAGATTGGCCACCCGCCCGTACAGCACGCGGCTGCGCAGTTCCCAGCTGTGGGCGTGCATCGGTGACGCCTCCGGATCGGCGCGGTGGTCGACCTCGAAGAGATGTACGCAGATTCCGCGCGGGCCCTCTCTCAGCAGTGGCAGGCAGAGGAATCCGAGCGGATGACGGACGGCATGTAACTCCCGGGTGCCGGAGGCGATTTCCTCCAGGGTCACGAGAGTGCTTTCGAGCTCGGGGTCCATGGGCACGCGCCGGAGCGCATCACCTCCTGTAGGGGTCCTCCGCGTGCAGGGCCTTCTCGATGATCTTGCCGATGTCGCTGTCGGTGAAGACGCGCGGCAGTGGCAGCCGCAGGTCGTCGAAGAGGGTCCGGACCTCGTCGACGGTGGGCTCCTGGCCGAGCGGGGAGGCGACGCGCAGGTCGAGCACGGTGGCCTGCTCACGACTCTGGTGCAACTCGGTCACGTAGTAGTCGTAGAGCGGCTGCCCGCGCTCCACCAGCAGGTTCACCCGGGACTGGTCGTCCTGGGTGATGATGAGGCAGGTCTCGGACAGGTCGAACCGCAAGGTCGGCACGGCGGCCGACAGGTGCACGCTGATCTCCAGGGTGGTCAGCTGCCGCTGGTACCAACAGGCGGCGAGGACGGTCGCGTACGACTCCCGGCGGACCCGGTCGGTGGTCCACAGATCGTCTCCGCGACGCTGCGCGCCGAACATCTGCCGGAACCGGGCGTACGCGGCGCAGGCCCGTTCGTCGGCCGGATTGACGATGTCGATCTTCACGTTGAGCTGCGAGCGCTGTTCCTTCGCGGCGGCCACGCACAGCGGGAGCGTGACCGCCCGCAGGTAGGTGCCCGTACCGCCCTTGAAGTACCAGAGGTTGGTCTGCCGGCGGGCTTTGCGCAGTGCCTCGCCGACCTCGTTGCCCGAGAGGGAACGCACCATGGCGAGGTCTTCCAGTGCCTGCCGGGTCCCGCTCATCGCCTCCTGGATGCTCGCGGGCCGGCGCACCCGCTCCACGATCGATCCGGTGGCGAGAAGGCCGAGGACGACGAGGGTGGCGCCGGAGGAGACGTCGTCACTGATGACGTCACCGAAGATGTCGAGGAGTCCGACCGCCATGGCGATGCCCAGGGCGACCACGACGTCGGCGTTCCGCAGCACCCAGGCAACGAGGCGTTCCAGCCGCCCTACGTGCGCTGCCATGAACGCACCCCCCTCCCCCACCCGTGTTCCGATGGTAGGAGATGCGCCGGTGGCGCCACCAGAGCGACTTCACGTCGCGCGGCCGGCTCAGGGGGCGGCGCTCAGCAGCCGGTCGCGCAGTTGCTCCACGGTGCGCTCCCGCAACCCGACCCGGTCGGTGAGGTAGCCGCGCACGGATCCGTACCGGGTCTCCAGGTCCGCGAGCACCAACTCCATGATCACGGCGGGGGCGCGGCCGTAACTCGGCCACTTCATGACCCGGTCCGGGTGGGCGGCCCGCCAGTCGGCGGCGAGCCGCTCGGTGGCCAGCTCGGTGAGAGCGAAGTCGGTGAGGACGTCGGCGCGTTCCACCCCGAGCAGGGTCAGGAGGAAGGCGCCGATCAGCCCGGTCCGGTCCTTGCCCGAGGTGCAGTGGAAGACCGCGGGGCCGGAGGCCTGTGCCAGCTCCTCCACCACCTGGCGAATCTCGTCGGCCCCGTCCTCGGTGACCTCGGCGAACCGGTCCGCGAGGTAGCGCCAGGGGTCGATGTCCGGGTCGATCTCGGCCTGGTCGTAGGGCCGGTGCTCGATGCTCAGGTTGACGTAGTGGAACCGCTCCGCCTCGGGCACCCGCCCCTTGGCGTCGGCCTCCCACGGATACCGCAGGTCGATCACGGTCCCGATGCCGAGTTCCAGGAAGCGCTCCCAGTCGTCGCCCGTCAGTTTGCCGAGCGAGTCGGCCCGGTACACCGTCCCCCACCGCACGGTCCGGCCGTCGGCGGACCGGTAGCCGCCCAGGTCCCGGAAATTGTGCAGACGCTCGAACTCGACGTGCCGGCCCATCTGTTCTCTCCCCCGTGTCTCTTCCCCGTGTCCGGACTCCTCACCGCACACCCTGCCGCAGGCGGGCCGGCCGGCAGGGGTGACCCCGGGGCACTGGGTCGAAGATCACAACGGAGCACCGTCGCGGCTCGCGCCGATGGGGCCGGCCGGACCGCAGCCCCCCTGCGGGCGCTCCGACCCGCGCCGATAGGGTGCGGGCCGAACGACCGGGAAGGGCCGAGGATGAGACCAGGGCGAAGACTGTGGATCACGGGGTGGGTGCTGGTGCCCCTGGGGGTGTTGCTGCTGGTGGGAACGTGGTGGTTCGGTGACTCCGTCTACGGCGGCCACACCGCCGGCTCCGATGCCATGCGACCGACGTACGAGCAGGGCTAGGTCGTCTTCACGAAGAAGATCGACGGCACCGAGGTCCATCGCGGCGACGCGGTCTTCGCCTACCTGCCCGGGCGCTACACGGACACCGATCTCGTCTTCCAGCGCGTCATCGGCGTCGGGGGCGACCGGGTGAGCTGCGACGGGCACCAGGTGCTGGTGAACGGCGAGCCGCTGCACGAGACGTACGTCGCCGGGGGCGACCCCGTGGGCGACGGCAAGAGCTACGACGTCACGGTGCCGGAAGGCCGGCTCTTCGTGATGGGCGACAACCGGGTCACTTCCCGGGACTCCCGCTACTTCCTGGCGGACGGACAGAACGGCACCATTCCCGCGGACGCGGTCGTCGAGCGGGCGTTCGACGGCGCGGGCCTCGCGCTCACCATGGTCGGCATCATGATCGGCGGATTCGTCCTCACTCTCGTGGGGTCGGGCTGTGGTCTGGCCGGCTGTCTGATCATGCGACGGACCCGGCGGACGCAACCCGCACCCGCGGCTCCCTCCGTCCTCCGGTCGCCCTGACCCTGTCGCCCGCCGCAGGGGGACCGCAGCAAGGGGGACCGCCGCAGGGGGACCGCAGCAAGGGGGACCGCCGCGTTCAGAACGCCAGCCGGAACAGCGCGCCTCCGCCCGGGGCGGCCTCCGCGGTCAGTTCGGCGGAGTGCGCCCGGGCGATCTGCCGGGCCATGGCCAGGCCGAGTCCCGATCCCGGTAGGGCGCGGGCCGCACCGGCCCGGTAGAACCGGTCGAAGACGTGCGGCAGGTCTTCCGGCGAGATCCCCGGACCGTGGTCGCGGACCGTCAGCTCCGGGCCTCGGCCGCCCGGGACGCCCGCCATCAGCTCCACCTCGACGGGCAGTCCGTCCCGGCCGAACTTGGCCGCGTTGTCCAGCAGGTTCCCCAGCAGTCGGCTGAGTCGCGCGGGCACCCCGGGTACGACGACCGGTTCGGCCGGCACCCGTACGTGGAAGGGCACGGCCGGCCAGTGCGTCCGCGCCGCCCGCGCGCAGTGCTCGACCAGCGCGCCCAGCCGGACCTGTTCCACGAGCGGTTGCGGCTCCTCGTCGCGTGCCAGCTCGATCAGGTCGTTGACGAGTCCCGTCACCTCCCGCAGCTGCCGTCCCAGCGCGGCCGAGGCGCGCTCGCGCTGGTCGGGGGTGAGCCGGTCGGCCCGGGCCAGCAGCTCGGCGTTGGTCCGCAGGGCCGTCAGCGGGGTGCGCAGTTCATGGGAGGCGTCCGCGACCAGTTGGCGCTGTGCGGCGATCGACTGTTCGAGCTCCCCCAGCATGGTGTTGAAGCTCGTGGCCAGCCGGGTGATCTCGTCCTCCCGCCCCGGGGGCGGCAGTTCGATCCGGTGCCGTGCGTCGCGGGTCGCGGCGATCCGCTCGGCCGTCGCGGTGAGGCGGGCGACCGGAGCCAGGCCGGTCCGCGAGACCCAGTACCCGAGGAGGGCCGCCAGCAGCACGCCCGCGGCCGCGGTGAGCACCAGCCACCGGGCGGCCTCCTCGATGCCGTCCTCGACGGTGTCGGCCCGCAGGGCCACCTGGAGGGCGCGACCCTTGGCGTAGTCGGTGGTGAGCATCCGCGCGGGAAACCCGGCCACCGTGATGTTCGTGTAGTAAGGAGCCCTCCGGCCCGCGGCCACGTCCCGCGCGGCCGGGTCGACGGGCAGCTGCCCCGCGGTCGCGGGGTCCTTGGCCGGGTCGGCGGCCACCACCTCCGCGCAGGCGGGAGCGGCCAGGAACCGGCATTCGCCGGCCAGGATGCCCGGCGCCGCCCCCGGGTCGCGCTGGGCGGCGAGCCGCGCGGATTGGGTGAGGCTGAGGTCGAGCTGCTCGTAGAGGGCGGACCGGACCACCAGGAACGCCGCCGCGCACACCCCGACGGCCACGAGGGCCACGGCGGCGGTGACCGACAGCGCCAGCCGGGTGCGCAGCGGGCCGCGCCTGCGCCAGACCCGGCCGAGCCGCCGGCGGCCGCCGCTCACGTCGCGTCCAGCCGGTAGCCGACCCCGTGGACGGTGTGCACCAGCCGGGGCTCGCCCGCGGCCTCCAGCTTCCGGCGCAGGTAACCGACGTAGACGGCGAGGGAGTTGGAGTCCGGCCCGAAGTCCCGCCCCCAGACCAGCTCGAGGATCAGCTCGCGCGGGAGGACCTGGCCGGGGTGGCGCAGGAGCAGTTCGAGCAGGGCCGCTTCGGTACGGCTGAACTCCAACGGACGGCTCCCCCGGCGACCGGTCCGGGTCGCGGGGTCGAGGACGAGGTCGGCGAAGCCGAGCGGGGCGGCGATGCCGGCGGGTCCGGGCGCGGCCCGGCGCAGGAGCGCGCGGACCCGGGCGATCAGCTCGTCCAGGGCGAAGGGTTTGACGAGGTAGTCGTCGGCGCCCGCCTCCAATCCGTCGACGCGCTCGCTGACGGAGTCGAGCGCGGTGAGGACGAGGACGGGTGTACGGTCGCCCATCGCCCGCAGTTGTCGGCAGACGGCGAGCCCGTCGAGCACGGGCATCATGACGTCGAGGACGACCGCGTCGGGCTCCCAGGCCGCGACGTGGGAGAGGGCCGCGAGCCCGTCCGGGGCGCCCCGTACCTCGTACCCCTCGACCGTGAGCCCGTCCTCGACGGCCGCCCGTACCTCGGGCTCGTCGTCGACGACGAGGATGCGCTGCCTGCCCGTACCGCGTGTGATGCCTGTGCTGCCTGTGCTGTCCGTGGAGCTCATGGGGCAAAGCCTGCCAAAGGCTTCTGAGAGAACCTCTTAGAACGTTCGCGAGGCCGAACAGGAGTCGACTCCCCCGACCCGCTCCCCGCGTCCCACCTGTGGCGTTCAGGCGTCGGGGCGCTTCCACACCTCGGGCCCGCCGCCCTCCCAGGTGATCGGCCCGTCCTCGCTCAGGTCCACGTCCTCCAGGCCGGCGCGACGCAGGAACTCGGCGACGTCCCTGGGGGTGTGGGCACGCCCGAGGTCCGCGTCCACGCCGAGCGCGTGAACGGTCACCTTCCGGCCGCCCGTCGGGGACACCGGATGCACGACGATCTCCGTCTGGTCGGACACGCCCCCCAGCCTGCCGTGCCGGCACCGGTCCAGCACGCCGAGCGAGCTGTCCGGCGGACGGCACGTGCGGGGATCCCGCCTGGACGCGACCGTTACGGGAGACCGTGGCCGCTGGTGCGGCAGGCGATCCGCCCACGGCTCCGGGGGCCCGCGTCTCTCGCCATCGGCGCTGGTCAGGTACGGTCCATCGGCTCAGACGCCTTCGATGACGCGGAAGTCGCGCTCGACGCCGTCGGACAGGGCGAGCAGGGCCTGCTGGTAGGCCTCACTCGCGTGAGCCGCGACGGCCTGTTCGAAGCTGTCGAACTCGACCAGGACGACGCGCTCGGCGACGCCGTCGTCGTGGGCGACGGCCCGCCCGCCGGCGGCGAGCAGCCGTCCGCCTCCGGCCTCGACGGCCGGACCGGCCAGCTTGTCGTAGGCAGCCAGCTTCTCGGGGTCGGAAATGGTGCGGTAGGCGCTGACCCAGTAGCCCTTGGCCACGAGAACCTCCAGTGTTCGGAACGTGCGCGTCTGATGCCGGATTCACTGCTGCGAGCGAGCGTAACCGGCGGAAGATCACCGGGGTGGTTCACGGAACGTACTGGTCAGCCATGCGCCGGAGCCTCGCCGTCGAGCAGGGGTTGCAGGAGTGGAATGTACAGATCGGCGACTTCGTCGGGGGCCAGGCTCGTCAGCCGGTCGGCCTGGACGGTCGCGTACAGGGCCCCGAGGCCGAGCAGCACCCCGATGGCCAGTTCCGCTCGCAGAGCTGCGTCGGGCCCGGGGAGTCGGGCGGCGAGGGCGTCGATGACCTGGGTGCGGAAGTTGGCCCGGGCCTGTCCGCCGAGTTCCAGGTGGTGCCGGGAGAAGGCGATGCGCAGGATCGGGTCGCGGGTCTGGCCGCGCTGGGTGGCGAGGAGGTGCAGGACCATGTGCCGGGCGAGGCCGTCCAAAGGGGCGTCGAACAGGGCGGTGGCGTCGGCGTCGAAGGTGAAGACCTGGTTGAACAGGTGCTCCTTGGAACCGTAGTACTTCATCACGAGCGCCGGGCTGACGCCCGCGTCGTCGGCGATGGCGCCGATGGTCGTGTCGGCGTAGGCATGGCGTGCGAACGCGCGCCGGGCGGCGGCGAGGATCTCCGCCCGCCGCGCGTCGGCGTCACGCGGTCGTGCCGCCCGGTCCGGTCCCGGGCCTGACGTCGGCGCCGGTGCCGGTGCCGGTGCCGGTGCCGGCGGGTTCCTGGACGTCGTTCGCGGGCGGCCGCCGCGGGGGGAGGCGGAGCTCGGGCCGGGCATCGTGTTCAGCCTCCTGGCGGGGGGACGGTGCGGGTCGCGGCCGGCGCGGGATGAGGCAGGCGGCCGCACAGGCCGACAACGCGACCACCCCTGCCGCGGCGAAGGCCACGCGGTACCCGTCCAGGGTAGGCGCCGACACGGACAGGCCCGACGCGTCGAACACGCGGGTGTGTTCCGCCAGCACGGTGGCGACCACCGCGCTGCACAGGGCCTGCCCGATGGTGCGCATGAGGACGTTGAGGCCGTTCGCCGCAGCGGTCTGCTCCAACGGCACCGCCCGCATGATCAGCATGGGCAGCGCGGAGTAGGCGAGCGCCGTGCCGACCGACACCACGGCCGCACCGACGATGACCGCCCACAACTGCCGACTGTCGGCGAAGCGCAGCCCGTACCCGGCCGCGATGACCACCGTGCCCAGGGTCAGCGTTGCCTTGGCCCCCCGGGCGGCGGACAGTCGGGCGGACAAGGAGGCGCACAGCACCATGATCACGCCGCTGGGCAGCAGGCATGCCCCCGCCGCCGCCACCGAGAGGCCCAGACCGTACCCGGTGGCCCGAGGCGCCTGGATCAGCTGCGCGGTGACGAGGGAGTTGGCGTAGAACGCGAACCCGGCCAACAAGGCGGCCACATGCGGCAGCAGAACCGCCGGACGCATCGCGAGCCGCACGTCCACCAGCGGCCGCGCCACCCGGCACTGCTGGACGGTCCACCCCGCCAGGATCAGCAGCGCAGCCCCCGACAGACCCAGAATCCGCCGACTCCCCCACCCCCACTCACCCGCCTTGGACAGCGCCAACAGCAGCAGCACCAGCCCCGCACCCAGCCCGCAGGCCCCGACCAGGTCGAACCGCCCCGGCGACCGAACCGGCTCCTCCCGCAGCACCCACCACGCCGGCACGAGCACCGCCGCCGAGAGCACGGTCATCGCCCAGAACATCGCGTGCCAGTCCGCGAACTGCACCAGCAGCGCGGCCAGGGGCAGACCGAGAGCAGCACCGATCCCCACCGTCGAACTCATCAGTGCCACCGACGAACCCGTCCGATGCGGCGGCAGCACGCCCCGCAGAAAACTGATCGACAGCGGTACCACCGCGGCCCCCACGCCCTGCAGCCCGCGGCCTGCCAGAAGCCAAGGGAGGGTGGAGGCGAACGAGCACACCAGCGACCCGACGGCGAGCGCACCGAGCGCGACCAACAACATCCGCCGCTTGCCGTACATGTCCCCGGCCCGCCCCAGCAACGGCGTCGCGACCGCCCCGGTGATCAACGTGAGGGTGACCACCCACCCGACATCGACCGGCGCCGCGCCGGTCAGCCGAGGCAACTGCGGCAGCAGCGGTACGACGGCGGTCTGCACCAGCGTGGTGACGATGCCCCCGGCCGCCAGAACGGTCATGGCCCGGCGATCGCCGGACGGAGCCGGGGAGGGAGATCGGTACGGCGGATCGGTGGGCACCGCGAAACCCCCCTTGAAGGTGAATGACGTTCACCAGTGTAGGTGAACGTCATTCACCTCGCTGTACGGCAAGCCTGCGCGAGTCCCTGACGGTCCGGGCGATGCCGTGCCGGGTGGCTCCCGAGCCGACTCCCCGGGCCCGTCGCCGGTACCGGGAAACGGGGGCCTGGACTAGGCCGTACCGTCCCCAGCCGTTTCGCCGAACCAGTCCTCGTTGAGTCCACTCGGCGGCGTGTTGGACCCCACCGGCGAGTCACACGGCGTACTGGCCGTCGCACACGGCCGCGGATCGGGAACCGAAGGCTTCGGCGGCGTGTTGGACCCCACCGGCGAGTCACACGGCGTACTGGCCGTCGCACACGGCCGCGGATCGGGAACCGAAGGCTTCGGCGGCGTGTTGGACCCCACCGGCGCATCACACGGCGTACTGGCCGTCGCACACGGCCGCGGATCGGGAACCGAAGGCTTCCGCGGCGTGTTGGACCCCACCGGCGCATCACACGGCGTACTGGCCGTCGCACACGGCCGCGGATCACGAGAAAGAGGGCGCGGGGGCTTCGGCTTGCCGCGGTCGCCGTGAGCCCCGTGGGCGCCGTCCGTGGGCATTGTGCTGGTGGCCGCCCGGACCGGTGCTGCGAACGCGCTGGAGGACAGCAGCACGGTTCCGGCAGCGAGGGCTGTCGCAGCGGTGAGCAGGACGAGATGGTGTGTGCGGGTTCTGCGGAGCATGGCAGTCTCCTTCGAAAGGGTGGACGCCTGGGACCGCGCCCACCCGTTGCTTCGCAGGCTCGGCAGCAGAAGGCACTCGTCCATGGAGGAGTCGTATCGGACTGCAGAATGCGAGCCCGCCGGAGTTCCAGTAGGGCCGCGGAAATCCACGACGTCACGACACGGAATCTCGGGGCTTGACCGACTCCGCAGGTGGACCGACCAGCAAGGAGCAGCCACCTGGCCTGCGAGGGAGGGCCAGGGCCGTGTGATGGCCGCCGGCAGCGTACGCGTCAGCCTGCGCTCGCTGCTGAAAGAAGCCGGGTTCAGCAATCCGGGAGAGTGGACGACCCGCGAGCTGAGGACCAGCTTCGTGTCCCTGCTCTCCGACCACGGGGTGCCCATCGAAGCGATCTCCCGGCTGGTCGGGCACAGCGGGAGCAACACGACGGAACGCGTGTACCGGAAGCAGATCCGGCCCGTCATCACCGAGGGCGCCGAGGCGATGGACGAGATCTTCGGGCGCGGTCACGACGGCGACGCTGAAGCACCGTAAGACGGTCCACATGCGGCTCGTGGCTCCCGGATCGGCTCCCTCGGGGCGGACGCGGTGCGGTGGGGAGGCTCTGATCTGCGGCTGTCCGCCGTCGGCCGCCGGGTCGGTTCTTAGAACGTTCTTACCGCGCACCGGGAGTGTGCGCACATGACCACCACCACACCCCACACATCCGCGGCACTCTCCGTCGTGATCGGTGCGGGCGGCACCGGCGGGCACATCTATCCCGGTCTCGCCCTCGCGGAGGCGCTGCGTGCCGCCGTACCGGCGGCCGTGGTCTCGTTCATCGGGACCGAGCGGGGCCTGGAGACCGAGCTGATCCCCGGCGCCGGCTACCGCCTGCACACCGTCGACATGATCCCCTTCGATCCCGCGCTGGGCGCGAAGCGGTACCTGCTGCCCGCGGCGCTGCTGCGCTCGGCGCACCAGGCGCGCTCGGTGATCCGGGCGCAGGGCGCCCACGTCGTCGTGGGCATGGGCGGATATCCGAGCGCCCCCGCCGTGCTCGGTGCCCGACTGGCGGGGCTGCCGGCCGTGATCCACGAGTCGAACGCGGTACCCGGCCGCGCCAACCAGTTCGCGGCCCGGCTCACCCCGTACATCGCGGTGGCCTTCGACCGCAGCCGGGGCCACCTCGCGGGCGGTGACCGGGCGCTGACCACCGGGATGCCGATCTCGGCGGCCCTGTCCGGCCTCGCGGAGCTGCCCGGAGCGGACCGGGTGGCGCTGCGCGCCGAGGCCCGGAGCGCGCTCGGGGTGCCCGCGGGGCGCCGGCTGATCGTCTTCAACGGCGGCAGCCTGGGCGCGGTCCGCCTCACCCGGGCGGCGGCCGGGCTCGCCGACCTCTGGCAGGACCGGGACGACGTACAGCTACTGGTCAAGACCGGTCCGGACGCGCTGCCGGACGCGGTGGCCGAGCTGGTGTCGTCCGGCGGGGAGCGGATCGCCCGGGCCGTGCCGTACCTGGACCGGATGGACCTCGTCTACGCGGCCGCCGACCTGGTGGTGTGCCGTGCGGGCTCCGCGACCGTCGCCGAGCTCGCGGCGACCGGGGTCCCGTCGGTCCTGGTGCCCTACCCCTACGCCCCCGGCGACCACCAGACCCACAACGCGCGGGTGCTGTCGGACGCCGGTGCGGGACTGCTCCTGCCCGACGCCGAGACCACCGCCGAGCGTCTCGCCGGCCTCATCGGGCCGTTGTTGGCCGATCCGGCTCGGCTGTCGGCGATGGCCGGCGCCGCCGACCCCGGCCCGCACGCGCGGGCCGCCGAACTGCTGGCCGCGGAAGTCCTCCGCGTCGCCGGCCTCGTACCCACCCCTCACCTGGAGCGCATATGAACAGCTGGACCGACCGCACCGTCCTCGTCACCGGCGCGGAGGGCTTCATCGGCTCGACGTTGGTGGACCTGCTGGTGTCGCGGGGTGCGCGGGTGCGCGCTTTCGTCCACTACAAGCCGTACGCCGAGAAGGGCCATCTGGCGCGCTACCTCGCCGACCCGGACGGTCCGGTGGAGATGTGGGCGGGCGATGTCCGTGACGCGGGCCGGGTCAGCGACGCGGTGGCCGGCTGCGACACCGTCTTCCACCTGGCGGCGCTGATCGGGATCCCGTACAGCTACGCCTCGCCGGGCGCGTACGTGCAGACGAATGTCACGGGCACGCAGAACGTGGCGGAGGCCTGCCGGCGGCACGGCGTGCGGCGTCTCGTGCACACCTCGACCAGTGAGGTCTACGGGACGGCGCTGACCGCCCCGATCTCCGAGAGCCACCCGCTGCAGCCGCAGTCCCCGTACTCCGCGTCGAAGATCGGCGCGGACATGATGGCGCTCTCCTTCCACCACGCCTTCGAACTCCCGGTGACGGTGGTGCGCCCGTTCAACACGTTCGGCCCGCGCCAGTCGGCCCGCGCGGTCATCCCCACGATCCTGGCGCAGCTGCACGCGGGGTCCCGGGAGATCCGTCTGGGCTCGCTGACCCCGACCCGGGACTTCACGTACGTGACGGACACGGCGGAGGGCTTCCTGGCGGTGGCCGAGTGCGACCGGGCGCTGGGTGAGGTGGTCAACCTCGGCACCGGTGAGGAGATCTCGGTCGGCGCCCTGGCGCAGGCCCTGATCGCGGCATCCGGCCGGGACGCCGAGGTGGTGGTGGACCCGACCCGGCTGCGCCCGTCGGGCAGCGAGGTCCAGCGGCTGCTGTCGGACAACTCCCGGGCCCGCGACTGGGCCGGCTGGCGGCCCCGGGTCGGCCTGGAGGAGGGCCTGCGCCGCACCTCGGACTGGATCGCGGCGAACCCCTCCCTCTTCGCCCCGGGCCGGTACGCGGTCTGAGGGCTGTCTCCTTCGGGCCCGACGGTGCCCCGGCCCCGGGGCGCTGCCGGGCGGATATCCCGGTGAACGGTGGCCGGTCGCCAGATATCTTGGCTCGTCCCGCACCGAACCCGGAGGTCCTCCCGCATGAGCAGCACGACGCCGTCCTTTCCCGACCGTATGGAGCTGACGGGCGAGGGTCTGGTCCTGCGCGACTGGACGGCGGCGGACCTGGCTGCGATGCCCGAGCTCTTCGACCACCCCGACATCGCCTACTGGACGCCGATCGTCTCCCCCTTCGACGCCGAGGCCGCCCGCAACCGCCTGGAGCGGGCGAGGCACCTGCGCACGGAGGGGACGGCCCTTCTGCTGGCCATCACGGTCGACGGCGGCGCCCCGCTCGGCGAGGTGATGCTCAAGCGCGCGCCCGAGGGTACGGAGCTGGGATACGCCGTCGGTCCGGCGCACCGGGGTCAGGGTCTGGCCGCCCGCGCGGTGCGGGTGATGGCCGCGTACGCCTTCGAGGAGCTCGGCGTGGACCAGGTGATCCTGGAGCTGGAGGCCGAGAACGCCTCCAGCGTCGGCGTGGCCACCCGGGCCGGCTTCCGCCTCCTCGACGTGCCGTTGATCACGGGCGAGGAGAAGGGCCGGCCCTACGCGCTCCAGACCTGGGGCCTCGACCGCTCCTGACCCCGGAGGGCCAGGTCGGAGACGGCCGCCGGGACCGCGGAGCGCGGGTCGGGGACCTGAAGGTCCGAGGCCTGAAGGTCGGGGGCCTGAAGGTCGAAGGCCTCGGACAGCAGCTCGTACGAGCGTCCGCGGTCCGCCGGGTCGCAGGTCAGGGTGTTGATGATCAGCTCGTCCACGCCGTGGCTCGCGGCAAGGGCCGTCAGTACCGCGGACACCTGCTCCGGCGCCCCGGAGACGAGGGCCGTGCGATGCACCTCGGCCCGTTCCCGTTCGGCGCCCGTCCAGCGGTGGCGGCGCGTGGTCTCGTACGACGGCAGCGGGCCGTCCTCGCCGAGGTCCTTGCGGGCGCGCCACAGGAGCAGGCTCTGGGCCAGTTCCTCGGCGCGGCCGGCGCTGTCCGCCGTCACCACGCGTACCGCGAGCGCGCCGCCCGGCCGGTCTCCCGTGGAGGTACGAACGTGGGCTCGGTAGTCCTCGAAGGCCTCCCGGCCGCCCATCGGGGAGAAGAAGTGCCCGAACGCGAACTCCGTACCCAGCAGCCCGGCCAGCCGCGCCGACTCGCGTCCCGCGCCCAGCAGCCACATCTGTGGCGGGACCGGCGCGTGCGGGACGACTCCGCCCTCGCCCAGCAGGGCGCGCAGCCCGGCCAGCCGTTGCGGGAAGTCACGGGCGGGGCCGCCGGCCCGGCCGATGCCGAGGTCGACGCGGCCCGGGTGGAGCGAGGCCAGTACGCCGAACACCTCGGCCACCTTCGCCGGGTCGTAGCGGGGCAGCAGCACTCCGCCGGTCCCGATCCGCATCCGTGAGGTGTGGGCGAGCAGGGTGCCCGCGAGGATCTCCGGCGCGCTGCTCGCGAAGCCCGGCGAGTCGTGGTGTTCGGCGACCCAGTAGCGGGTGTAGCCGAGGGATTCGGCGGCGCGGGCGAGGTCCACGGAGGCGCGGAGCGCCCGGTCCGGGGTGTGGTCCTCGCCGACCGGGGTCTGGTCGAGTACGGACAGTCGCAGCTTCGTCATGACGGCCGCCTTTCAGTGCTGGTGGGCGGGGAGTCCGGTGGCGCCCGCCATGGTCGCGGGCACGATCCTGAAGTCCCGTTCGAAGACGAGGTTGTGGAGGTCCGCGGCGGCGATCGCGCGCAGGGTGGGCAGTTCGGCGGCGGCCTGCGCGTCGTCGAAGACGTTCAGCGGCCACTCGGAGACGGTCGCGCCGCGCAGGTGCGGGTGGTGGAAGGAGGCTCCGTAGTGCGCGTAGAGCGTCACGGGCGGGATGTCGGCGGCCGACTGCTCGTCCCACCACAGGGTCCAGGCGTGGAAGAGACTGCGGTCCTCGGCCCGTTGGACTCCGCTCGCGTCGATCACGCCCTGCCCGAGGAGGAGTTCGTCGTTGAGCTCGCGGAGTGCCTGGCGGGCGTATGGGTCCAGCAGGCGGGTGGCGGTCCGGAAGTGCCGCTCCTTGTCGGGGCGGGAGACGGCGCCGCCGTGGATGCCGTCGCGCAGATCGGCGAAGTGGCGCAGCAGGGCGTCGAGGTTGGGGACGGCGGAGGTGGTCATGTCTGCTCCAGGGAGGGGAGGTTGTCGGGGGTGTTCGGTGAGGTGAGCCGGTGCAGGGCCAGCCCGAGCCAGCCGCGCATCGACGCCGCTGGATGCCCGCCGGGGTCGCCGGGGTCGCCGGGGCCGCCGCGCAGGCCGGGGCCGGGCTGCAGGAAGGCCCCGTGGCCCGTCTGTCGGAACTCCCGTAGGGCGACCTCCACCCCCGCCGCCCGCAGCAGACGCCCGTAGTGGTGCACGTCGTCCCCGACGGGGTCGAGGTCTCCGGTGGCCATCACGGCCGGTGCGAGTCCGCGCAGGTCGGCGGCCTCGAAGGGGGTGCTGTGGAGCCGTGTGCCGTCCGCGGCCACGGGCAGCCCCGGAGCCTGGTAGTCCTGCCAGGCGGCCCTCAGGTAGGAGGCCGTGGGGAACAGGTCGGGGAAGCGGTGGTAGGAGGCCGCCGCACAGGCGGGATCCAGTGGCGGGTACGCCAGGACCTGCGCGGCCAGCGGAATCCCGCGGTCGCGGCAGACGAGGGCGGCCGAGGCGGCGAGGGTGCCGCCGGCGCTGTCCCCGCCGACGGCCAGGAGGGGCGCGCCGGACGGGTCTCCGGTGAGCCGGTCCGGCTGTTCGCCGGCCCAGGTCAGGGCGGACAGGATGTCCTCGACCATGGCCGGGTGGCGTACCTCGGGGGCCAGCCGGTAGTCGACGCTCACCACCCCGAAGCCGGAGTGGTGGGCGAGTTCGGCGGTGGCGCCGTGCCAGTCCCGCGCGGATCCGGCACGCCAGCTGCCTCCGTGGGCCCACACCAGCCAGCCCTGCGGTGACGGCGTACCGGGCCGGTACACCCGGGCGGGCAGGGGCCCGGACGGGGTGGGCACGGGCACCTGCTCCCAGCTGACGACGGTGGGTGTGGCCATCGGGATTCCTTTCCATCGGTGGCCGGCGCTCGCACCGGGCCCGGGGCCAACGTTCGCGGCCGGAACAGGGCTGTCACAAGGCGGAGTTGCCTTAGTGGAGGCGCGCACTTCGTCAGCTGGTCCGCTCGGTGCGGAGGAAGAGGACGGTGGTGAGGATGCCGACCACGACGATGGCGGTGTTCACGATCACCGCGGTCGTGATGCCGGCGTGGATGTCGGCGTCCGCCGCGGCCACCGCCGACATGATCGGGGTGCCCATGGTGATGCCGATCTGCTGCGTCATCGTCGCCAGACCCGTGGCCATGCCCTGCTCGTGGTCCGGCAGACCCGTCGTCGCCGTCACCATGAACCCGACGATCACCAGCATGTTGCCGATACCACCCGCGAAGGTGGC